>PBPW01000035.1 GCA_002725545.1 Fidelibacterota bacterium
GATCCTGTAATTCCATTACCAGCTCCTCTTCCATCATTACGAAGTTTACGTTTCTTAAATCTCTTGGCATAAGCTCGGTTTCTTTCTGCCTTCTCTTTTTTTAGATTTCGTCTTTTGGACATTTGAATTCCCTTTAATTTAACTCAAACTAATTTACTAAACAGAGATAAAGATTTGACCATCTTTCATTCTAATTAAACTATTCTACATCGAATATTCTCGGATCATGAGTAACAATTAACAAATAGAGGCCTTCGCTGATTAAGTTCCTTTAGATCTCAGAAGCTTTTTACATTTGTAAAAATAAAATAATTAATAATGTTAGAGCCACCAAATCTTCCAANATTAGCGAAGAAAATTAGAGGAAATATTCAATTCAGAAGTAAGAATGTTATCAAGCGGTGCAAGAAGTAAGCCTTTCANTTATCTCATAATACCTCTTACATAATTATTAAAACTCGTCAAGATTTTACAGATTAANAAATAAATCAGTTCCGCTATATTTAATTTAAATAACATATTAANGATTGAGGAGGTAAAACTTCTCTTGAATTAAATTCTTCTGTTGCATTCCACTGAAATGGTCAGCCCATCTCTAACAATAGATAAAAAGACTTGCCGTGAAAGATCAGCCCCTAATCCTTTCTCTTGATCAAGGAACAAGTAGCTCAAGAGCAGNNATTTTTAATTGTAGTGGTGAGATTGTAGCTAGTGCAAGCTCTCCTTTAGAGATCAACTATCCATCTGATGGCTGGGTCGAACAAGATGCAAANAATATTTGGATTAGTCAACTAAAAGCAATGGAGCTATTAGAGAAAAAAATAACTCCTGATCAACGTGGTTCTGTAATTAGTTGTGGNATCACGAATCAGAGAGAAACAACTATCCTATGGAGGAGAAGCAGCAGCAAGCCTTGTGCGCCTGCCCTTGTATGGCAAGACAGGCGCACAGCCGGTATTTGTCAAAGGTGGAAAACAGAAGGGTTAGAAGAAAAATGGTGCAAAAGCACTGGCCTTGTACTAGATCCATATTTCAGTGCAAGTAAGATTTCTTGGCTTTTACAACATGAAGAAGAAGCAAAGACTGCATTATTGGAGGATGATCTTTGCTTCGGGACAGTAGAAAGCTGGGTGTTATGGCAACTATCAGGAGGCAAACAGCATCTTTCTGATATGAGCAACGCAAGTAGAACTCTATTACTTGATCTTGAGCTATTGGAATGGATGGAACCTTATTGTGAGGTTATAGGCTTAAATAAAAACTCGTTACCAAAACTAGTACCTTGTCAAGGTGATTTTGGAAGGATTGAATCACACCTCCCATTTGGAGGTGTTCCTATTCAAGCTTTATTAGGCGACCAGCAAGCTGCGACATTAGGCCAGTTGTGTTTACATAAAGGTGATTCCAAGTGCACTTATGGGACTGGAGCCTTTTTGGTGATAAATACAGGGAAGGAAATACATCGTTCTAAAGATGGGCTGCTCTCCACAATAGGGTGGACTGATAAAAAAGGATCACCAACATACTGTTTAGAAGGTAGCCTTTTTAATGCTGGAACGGTTGTACAGTGGCTTAGAGATAATCTTCAAATTATCAAGAGTGCCGAACAAGTAAACACTCTTGCAAATGAAGTAGAGAATGCTGCAGGTGTGATGTTTGTCCCTGCATTTACTGGCTGGGGGACACCCCATTGGGATCCTAATGCTCGTGGTATAGTTCTTGGGCTAACACGAGACACACAGAGAGGACATCTTGCCCGCGCTGCACTTGAAGGCATTGCTCTGTCAGTAGCAACATTAGTCAAGGCTGCTGAAAAATCTCTAGGGCAGGAGCTGAAAGAGATTGCAGTGGACGGGGGAGCAGCAGCCTCNAATCCGCTGCTAGAAGCACAAGCAAATTCAACTGGCTTACCGATTAGAAGGCCAATGAATTTAGAGAGCACAGCAAGAGGNGTGGCCTTGCTCGCAGGCTTACATTGTGGTGGAATTGGCAACATCAACGAGCTAATTAAAGAAAGGCACAAAGATTCAGAAGTGATTATGCCTAATATGAATGAGGTNGAAAGAGAAAAATGGCTCTCAAAATGGAATGAAGCTGTCCAAAGAAGCCTTGGCTGNCATGAATAAAATTACTGTTGATTTACTTGTAATTGGAGCAGGAGCCACTGGGGCATCTGTTGCTTACGAAGCCATGAAAAGAGGCCTAAAGGTCGGTCTTGTAGACGCAGGGGATATTGGTAGTGGGACGAGTAGTAGAAGTACAAAACTTCTACATGGTGGAGTTAGATATTTAGAATTGGCATTTAAGACCCTAGACGTTTCACAACTTAAGCTTGTTAGAGAAGCTCTACTCGAAAGAGGGTTCTGGTTAAATGAAGCACCNTTTTTAGCTAGGAGTATTGAGCTAGCTCTACCTACCTCGAATTGTTTTAACAAAGCCTACTACGGGGTAGGTCTTAAAGCATATGACATGCTTGCAGGAAGCTCAAACATTGGAGCAAGTCGACTACTTTCTAAAGAAGAAATTAACAAAGCCATACCTTTGTTAAGGGGTAGTATTGATGGAGGAGTTGCTTATAAAGACGGTCAATTTGACGATGCACGATTAAACTTATTATTAGCCCTGACATCAGAGAGAGAAGGGACCTACATCAAAACCTATAGCGAAGTTTTAGAGTTNAAATATCGAGAAAATGGACAAGTTATGTGGTGCAATTAGCCAGGGTATTGATGGAAGCCANCAATCATGGGANTNCAAAGCANTCGTAAATGCNACTGGTATTGGATCAGACAAGATAAGACATCTTGCNGATCCAAATGTAGAGCNAAGAATNCTCATNAGTANAGGTANGCATTTGGTTNTCGAANAAAATTTATGTCCNGAAGGTATAGGACTTCTTATTCCTTCNACTGATGACGGTAGAGTTTTATTTGTCCTACCATTTTTTGGNCGTACACAAATTGGGACTACNGATANTAGATGTAATATNNANGAGGCCAATTNGCCTTCTNCTANTGAAGAANCTTATTTAATTAGACANATNAAGAGTTGGTTNCCTAATCTTAGGGAACCAACTATAAGCAGCCAATGGTCCGGAGGCAGACCTCTTTTAATGCCATGCAAACATGACATGAATAGCAGTGATGTTGTTAGGGAACATGAAATAGAGGTGCTTCCATGCGGACTGATTAGTGCTATGGGAGGAAAATGGACTACATCACGAAAAATAGCACTTGACACTCTTCAAGCAGTTGAGAGAGTCTTGGACATTAAGCTATCCCATAAAAAAAGGATCCCTCTAATGGGCTGCAAGAGCAATAGTCATCAAACACGTTTAACCCTACTTAAAGAGCGAGAAGAATTGAGCAGATGTCTACCAGATTCAATGTGTAAGCAGCAACAAGTAGAACATCTCCAATCAAATTTTGGACTAGAGGCCCTTTCGGTAATTCTGAAAGCTCCTATTGTAAAAAGAGAACCCCTAAGTCAGGTAATACCGGTTTGTATAGCTGAAATTGAGCATGCAATTGATAATGAACATGCCTGTACTACCACAGATATATTGGCTCGCAGAAATAGACTTGCAATGATTGATATCAATGAAGCCGAACGAATAATCCCAATTGTTCAGCAGAAACTAGAAGAAAGAAATCTTCCTAAATCTAATTTGGACCTGTCTAAATAATAAACTCAAGCGTTGACCTTCTCTATCTTTTCCTCAGCAAGATCATCTGTCCCAACTTCACCTATTAGCCACCACCTAAAACCATAAGAAGGTAGATAAATAAACCAATTAGGACCAACAGGAGGATACTCACAACCCCATAAAACCTCCCTAGCCCGAGCACCTTTCCACTTACTCAAATCCAGCGACAATGAAGCTCCAGCACTAGACAAATTAGCAGCTATTAAAACTGTCATGTTATCAATTGTTCTAGTAAAGACAATTACACTGGGATGGTTTGAATCTAATAATTCAAAATCTCCATGCCGCAGAGCAGGCAAAAGACGTCTACACGTAAGCATTTGACGATGCCAGTTCAAAAGAGACCCTGGGAGTTGCTTTTGAACTTCGACATTGATGACACGATAATCATAACCAGGAGTAGTAATTGCAGGCAGGACTAACAACGGGTCAGGGGCAGAAGAAAATCCTCCATTCCTGTCAGGCGTCCAGGCCATTGGAGTACGGTTTGGATCCCTATCTCTTAGACCAGGCCAGTCACCCATCCCAAGCTCATCGCCGTAATACACACAAGGCATCCCAGGGAGGCTATAAAGCAAAGCATTTAAAAGCCGATTTGCACGTAGATCTCCGTTGAGAAGTGGGGCTAATCTTCTGTTAATCCCCCAGTTCAACCAATGTCCATGGCCAGCACGCAATCCCGATCGAATTATTTGAATAATCTCATCAGGAACCAAGTGCCCATCACCAAGCCAAAGCTCGTCATGATTACGAAGAGGTAATGCCCATCTACACCCAGGAGCAGCATTTTGAGTCTCGTTCAAACAAAGTCGAAGATTTTCAGAGTTGCCACTGGCCACAGCTGCAAATAAATGCGCAGTAAGAGCAAAGTTAAAAGCACCATGAAGTTCCTTATCTGCAAGGTAAAGAGAGACCTCATCCACAGGCTGAATAGGTTCTGCCAATAGCAATACATCTCGTCCATGAGCATCAACACGCTTACGTACTTTCCTCAAAAAAGAATGTGTCTGAGGGAGTCCCTCACAGCGACTTCCCTCCTCCTCAAAAAGGAAAGGGACGGCATCTAATCGAAAACCATCAACTCCTCTCTCCAACCAAAAATCAATCACACCAAGCATTTCATCCTGCACCCAAGGATTTTCATAGTTGAGATCTGGTTGATGCCTCAAAAATCTATGAAAAAAATATTGTTCAGCGACTTCGTCCCATTCCCAATTGGAGTCTTCAAAATTACGAAACAAAACAGGAGCAAGGCTGTAGCGAGAAGGGTCATCTGTCCAAACATAAACATCTCGTTCTTGAGTACCCTTCTGTGCCCAGCGTGCTCTTTGGAACCAAGGGTGAAGATAGCTAGTGTGGTTTAAAACCAAATCAAGGATTACCTTCAACCCATGTTCATGCGCAGCTGTCAAAAATCGGTGAAATGCTGAAAGATCTCCCAGCTCTGGATGAATGTTTTTAAAATCTGTTATGTCATATCCACCATCTTGCAAGGGAGATGGATAAACAGGTGTAAGCCAAATAGCATCCACCCCAAGCCATCTCAAATAGCTCAATCTGCTTGTTAGACCCTGCAAATCTCCTACACCATCTCCATTCCCATCCGCAAAGCTGCGAGGGATAAGCTGGTAAATAACTGCACCTTTCCACCAGGACCCTTCATTAGACATAAAGTCACTACGCGATACCCCCTTCTCCAGTGCTAGACAAGCATTGCAATGTCGTCAGCCCTTTAGTTTTGAAAAATCTTCAAATCAATAAGCTTCGAGAGTCATAATGAAGCGATAAAATATTTCCTAGAAATGATAATCATTCCTGAAACTTGTTAATAAAAAGATCAATTATTACTGCTGTATTTGACTTTACAGGAATTTATCTTTATATTTGCAAGATCTAATTAGTGATTGTTATGTCTTTAACTGATTTTATGGCAGAGACTTCAGTTTCTAATGAAAAAGAAGTTTGTCCAGGTTGTGGTTGTACTTGTCCTTGCGATTGTACGGATTGCAAAGAATGTTCAAAATGCAAAGATCATTAACTTCAAAAATTAATCGAAGCTAAACAATTAAGCCATAGACCACTGCCTGAAAGTTAAAGTGAAAGCTCGGTTGACAGTCGATTTATCTTGGGGGCAGTAAGCCCTCTTTTTTTGTGCAATGAATGATAGTTTTAAAAAATTTGTATCCATAGGGATAGCTCCTAGAGGAGTGATTGCTATTGGACTCGTTCCAATGGGCTTTATTGCTATAGGAGGAGTATCAATGGGGATTATTACAGTAGGTGCTGTTGGAATGGGTTTGATTAACACTTGCTTGGTTGGATGTGGCTTAATCGTCTATGGGGTAAAGGTAATGGGACTGAGTTAAGCGATAGACCACCGCCTAGCAGTAGTTGGACTAACTCCATTAAGTAATTTTTTTATTGATTCTTTTTCTTAAATTCTTTAATTGAACATTGAATCTTAATTGCTTTATATGATCTAATTTTTCAGCCGCAGCTACAGGCATTGTCCTTGCTGCCTCAATCATTGCGAAAGCGTATCTATGCGTCTCTTTTTTAAAGGAATCCATAGTCGAAGTTAGGATCGATAAATTTGGTGTATAAATCCATAGTCGAAGTAAGGATTGATAGAGAGATCCTAGTCACGAACAATATTCATTCTCAACATATAATTTGATTACCGCATCAACTCTTTAAGCCAGACTCCACCGCCTAACTGTTGTGGGTGAAACTCCATAAATATCAGCAATCTTTCTCCAGCTCCACCCGTAACTTCTATATCTTTTAATTCTTGTTTTCTTAGTATCTAACGCCCAGATAAACAGCATTAGTGGAACCATAAGCACGGCACAAAGCCACGCCAAAGCGCATGTAACAGATGTTATTTTAGTTTTTAAAAATTCTTGGTAATGTCGATGGAGGACACACGCCCTTCGCTTTCGACTCACTAATACTAATGACTAAAGATTGGAAACCAACCGATGATCAAATGAATGGCATAGTTTCTGATTATTGGAGTGGTGTTAGAGATGATATGGACGCAATGATTAAAGAGCTTGGTTGTCCTAACGAATTTGCAGCCGGAATGTTAAAAGCTATCGCTGAAGGTTATGAAATGGGCTAATAGTTTTTTTATAGTTAATGCTCTTTTTTTCTATTTCGATACCTAAAACTAAGTATGGAAAAGTTAACACAAAATCTACTTAGAATTTCTCTGTCCTTACTCTGCCTAACTGTTCCTATTGGTTCATTATTTATCTTGTCTGAGTATTTAGGATATAAGAAAGGTATTAAAAACTTTGCTGAAGAAGTTTCTAGTCAAACTGAGAAATTCTTAGAAGAGGCTGAAGAGTCTAGAGAAGATTTTATAGAAAAGTTAATAGACATGAATCCTGAACTTGAATACTGGCTTGAATAGCTGTAAATAAAGATATGAAACGCTTCTTCCTTAAACCATTCAAAAAACTATCTAGTGGTAGACGTCTCAATATAAAACGTGTCATCTTCTTTCCATTAATCGTCTATTCAACCTATTTATTACTCGATAGTTTTATGCCTTTGT
>PBPW01000036.1 GCA_002725545.1 Fidelibacterota bacterium
AGTAAAAAAAGGTGATACCTTATGTATTATTGAAGCTATGAAAATAATGAATGAAATTGAAGCTGAGCACAGTGGTGTAATATCAGAAATACTTATCAAAAATGGTGAACCTGTAGAGTATAATCAGCCCCTGTTTAAGATAAATCCNTCTTAATAAATATAAATGTATAAAAAAATTTTAATTGCAAATCGCGGCGAGATCGCCTTGCGTATTATACGNGCATGCCATGAGTTAGGAATNCATTCAGTTGCTGTTTACTCAACTGCTGATAAGAATTCTTTGCACACCAAATTTGCAGATGAAGCNGTTTGTATTGGACCGCCTTTAAGNGCTGATTCATATTTAAGTATTCCAAATATAATTTCNGCAGGTGAAATAACTAATNCTGATGCTATTCATCCAGGCTATGGTTTTTTAGCAGAGAATGCTGATTTTTCAAAAATATGCGATGACAANGGCTTTGCATTTATTGGTCCTAAGCCTGATATAATTGATGCTATGGGTGATAAATCAAAAGCAAAAGAAACTATGAAATCTGCTGGGGTACCTGTTATTCCTGGAAATGAAGGCATATTATCAANTCCCGAAGAAGCTAAAAAAATNGCTAAAGATATTGGATATCCTGTAATGCTTAAGGCNTCCGCTGGGGGTGGCGGTCGTGGAATGAGATTNGTATANGATGAAAATGAAATTGAAAGNGCCTTCACNACNGCAAGCTCGGAAGCCTTGAANGCTTTTAGNAATGGNGACATGTATATTGAAAAATTTGTTGAGAATCCTCGTCATATTGAAATACAGATATTAGCTGATACAAATGGTAATGTNGTTAGCNTGGGAGAACGTGAATGNTCTATTCAAAGAAGATATCAAAAATTAATTGAAGANTCTCCNTCTCCTGCGGTCAATGAAAAATTAAGAAAAAAAATGGGTGATGCNGCAATCGCTGGAGCTAAAGCTGTTGATTATGTTGGCGTAGGTACAGTAGAATTTTTATTAGATAAAAATAAAGACTTTTATTTTATGGAAATGAATACAAGAATTCAAGTTGAGCATCCTATAACAGAGATGGTAACAGGCGCTGATTTAATTAAATGGCAAATTAAAACTCATTTTGGTGAAAAATTTCCTGATTATTTATACAAAATGAAACTTAGAGGGCATTCAATCGAGTGTAGAATTAATGCTGAAGATCCAGCTAAAAATTTTGCTCCTTCAGCTATACCTATTTCTAGTTTCCATATGCCAGGAGGCAAAGGTGTTCGTATTGATTCCCATGCTTATGCAGGGTATGAAATTCCTCCATTCTACGATTCATTGCTGGGCAAGCTAATTGTACATTCACCAGATAGAAAATCAGCAATAAATCGGATGGAAAGAGCATTGGAGGAAACAATTATTGAAGGGCCAAAAACTACCGTACCATTTCATCAAGCGATTATGAAGGATCAGAGGTTTAGATCTGGTGATTTTGATACAAACTTTTTAAATAATTTTAAATTTAATGATGGGGAAAAATAGTTATGAATACACCTAACGATATTAAATATACTAAAGAGCACGAATGGGTATCACTTGATGGAGAAACTGCTACGATTGGAATTACGGATTATGCGCAAAGCCAATTAGGCGACATTGTTTTTGTTGAATTTCCTGATATTAATTCTGAAATTAACCAAAATGAAACTTTTGGTGTAATTGAAGCGGTAAAAACTGTTGCAGATTTATTTGCCCCAGTTTCTGGAGAAATTATAGAAGTTAATTCATCGTTAGAGGATAGCCCAAATTTTATCAATTCAGACCCTTATGGATCAGGATGGATAATCAAAATAAAAATAAACGATTCAAATGAATATAATGGATTGATGTCAAGCGATGATTATGAGGAGCATATACAATGACGCTTGATATTCGTCAGATTATCCAAAATAGCGCTGATGTTAAGCTTCAAATGTTGCAAGAATGTGTTGATGAAATAGCTAGAGCATCTAAAATGATGATTGATTCTATAAATAATGGTAAAAAGATTCTATGGTGTGGCAATGGTGGATCAGCAGCAGATGCTCAACATATGGCAGCCGAGCTAATGGGAGGATTAAGGAGTCATACCAGAATGCCGATACCATCTATAGCACTTACTACAGATTCTTCATTTATCACCGCCTGGTCAAATGATTCTAGCTATGAAGAAATTTTTTCAAGACAAATTGATGGAATAGGAAATTCTGGTGACATTTTGGTGGCTATATCAACTAGTGGAAACTCAATTAATGTTTTAAATGCTATCAAAACAGCTAAATCAAAAAAAATTAAAACTATAATTTTGACTGGAAAAAAACAGGGCAAAATGAAAGGGATGGGTGAAGTTTTAATTTCAATACCATCCGATGATACCCAGCGAATTCAGGAGTGCCACCTTTTAGTTGAGCATATTTTATGTGAGCTAACTGAACATAGTGTTTTAGGGTAATTATGCGTGAGTTCATAAGAGAATTTCTTGAATTATTAAGAGTCGAACGGGGCCTAGCAAAAAATTCAATTTTATCATACAAAAGAGATCTAAAGAAATATCATTTGTTTATAGAAAAGCGTCAAAGATTAGATGATATTACTAAAGTTACCCAAAGAAATCTAAGAGCATATATACGCTATTTAAATGCTGAAAAAATTTCAGCTAACTCTATTAAGCGCGCAATTTCCTGCATTAGAACCTACCACAAATATTTAGCCTCAGAGGGTAAGATGAGCAATAACCCCGTTTTGCAAATTGATACCCCAAGGGTTCCCAGAAAACTTCCTAGCGTTCTCAATGTAGAGGAAATTGATAGAATATTACATTTCATTCCTAAAAAAGCTCCAATGGCTATGAGAGACCTTGCCATCTTTGAAATGATGTATTCTTGTGGCCTTCGCGTAACTGAGTTATGCAATTTTAAAATAGCCAATATTCTTTGGGATTCAGAAATGATTCGCGTTGATGGTAAAGGAGATCGTCAAAGATTTGTACCAATTGGCCCGATTGCTAGAAAAAATTTAAAAAATTATATCAATAAAGAAAGACCTGCTCTCGCTGAAAAAAACCCTAATACCGGTGAGCTCTTTTTGAGTCGAAATGGTAGAAAGCTAACCAGGATGATGATTTGGATTTTATTAAAAAAATGGGCGAACACAGCTGAAATTACAAAAGATATAAGCCCTCACACCCTAAGACATTCATTTGCTACACATCTGCTTGAAGGTGGAGCTGATTTAAGATCAGTTCAGGAAATGCTGGGACATGCAGATATTTCAACAACACAGATCTATACTCACCTTGACAAAGAACACTTAAAAGAGGTGCATCGCACCTTTCACCCAAGATTTGACTAATGTTATTACGATTATTCGACCAACCAGAAGTTTTAGTACTTTTAATTCCCATTTTACTTTTTGCTTTATCTTTTCATGAATTTGCTCATGGTTGGGTGGCAAATAAACTCGGTGATCCAACTGCAAAATATCAGGGACGCCTAACACTTAATCCTACTGCTCATTTAGATCCTGTTGGATCATTGATGATACTATTTGTTGGATTTGGATGGGCAAAGCCTGTACCTGTAGACTCAAGATATCTAGCAAATCCAAGAACAGATATGATGAAAATAGCATTTGCNGGTCCAGCCTCAAATCTTTTACTCGCTTTTATTGGTGGCACCCTATTNAGAATAATAGGTTTCAAAATGGATCCATATTCAACAATATTACATTATTTTACTATAATAAATATTTCGCTAGCTGTTTTTAATATGATTCCAATTCCCCCTCTAGATGGATCGCAAGTATTTTCTGGAATTATGATTAGAAAAAATCCACAATTAGTAATGAATCTTCAAATGTATGGCCCACAAATCTTATTANGTTTAATCTTGTTTGGAATGTTTACGGGTGTATCTATAATATGGATTGTGATGAGTCCTTTTGTTAATTTTTTCTATATATTATTTTCAGGTCTTTAAATGAAAAGACTTTTCAANAGAATAATTCCAATTCGTAGATATAAAAGATCATTAATTAGTACAATCTTATCACTAATCATAGTAGCTCTAATGATGAATTATCTATTAAAAATTTCTCAGGTTGCAGAATGAAGCTAATTGAATGTGTTCCAAATTTTAGCGAAGGCNTGAATAATGAGGTTATATCTTCGATTGCACGGTCAATTGAAGATGTTGAAGGTATTTCCTTGCTAGACGTTGATCCTGGGCGTGATACAAATCGTACAGTTGTAACTTTTGTAGGCTCCCCTGATGCGGTAAAAGAAGCAGCATTTCAATCAATAAAAATTGCTTCTGAGTTAATTGATATGTCAAAGCATAAGGGCGCTCATCCTAGGATGGGAGCCACTGATGTATTTCCACTTATCCCTATTTCAGGAGTATCTATTGAAGAATGTNTTGATTTATCGCATGAAATTGGTCAAAGAGTAGCTAATGAGCTAAATATCTCAGTATATCTTTATGAAAAATCAGCTACTAATTCAAAAAGATCTAACTTANCTGATATTAGAGCTGGAGAGTATGAGGGTTTATCTAAAAAACTTAAAGATCCTAAATGGAAACCAGATTATGGTCCGTCTGAATTAAATCATAAAGNAGGAGCGACTGCAATTGGTGTGAGAAATTTTTTGGTTGCCTACAATATNAATCTTAATACAAAAGACCAGCGTTTAGCTACGGATATAGCTTTTGAACTTAGAGAAAAAGGNAGNAGTAAGCGNAAACCAAATCCAGCCTCACCAAACTTACTTGATGGAGAAATTGTAAGAAACGATGATGGATCCCCAGTAAAAATCAAAGGGATGTTCAAAGATGTAAAAGCGGTTGGTTGGTATATTGAGGACTACAACCGTGCTCAAATATCAATTAATTTTAACAATTATAAAGAGTCATCAATCCATGATGTTTTTGATGCAGCATGTGAATTAGCAATGAAGCGCGGCGTAAGAGTAACTGGGAGCGAGTTGGTTGGTTTAATTCCACTAGATGCCTTGGTCATGGCTGGCAGATTTTATTTAAAGAAACAGAATTCTTCACTTGGTGTATCTGAAAAAGAAATTATTGAAGTTGCGGTGCAGTCATTGGGGTTAAATGATTTGGAGAAATTCAACCCAACAAAAAAAATAATCGAATATGCGATGCGATCTGAGGGAGATAAGCTGGTTGATTTATCAACATCAGAGCTAATTGATGAAATATCTACAAATAGCCCTGCCCCGGGCGGCGGCTCTGTCTCTGCGTTATTAGGCTCACTGGGCGCATCATTATGCTCAATGGTAGCCTCTCTCACATTTCAAAAGAAAGAC
>PBPW01000037.1 GCA_002725545.1 Fidelibacterota bacterium
TATTTCTTTAGCTATTTTGTTCATTAATGTTCCCCATAAAGATTATAAAATTTAAACCTCCAATAATCTAAATAACATATGAATATTTTTTTAATTAATAGTCTATAAAAAAAATTGACACATAAGCCTAGATTGTGTTATTATTGATAATGAGATTAAGTCTCAATATCTTAATCTTGTGTTTTCGAAGCGTGTATAACGAACAGCCTTTAAATTGAAATACTCCACGATAATTTCTACAAAGGCTGTTCATTATTTAAGGAAAGATAATGGCTGAATTTGTAATAATCTTTAGAGAGGTTCTTGAAGCCGGATTAATCGTTGGAATTCTCTATACATATTTAAATAAAGTTAATCAGCAAAGCTCTATACTTAAGATGTGGCAGGGAGTGATTGTTGCAATCATCTTAAGTATAATTGGATCATTCCTCTTTCAAATCTTAGCGGGGGGATTTGAAGGTAAGGCTGAAAAATTATTTGAGGGTATTGTAATGATTATTGCATCCTTTGTTTTAGGATCGATGATTGTCTGGATGGCTAAGAATAAGAATATAGCCGATGATCTTAAGACACAAGCTGATGATGCATTGTCAGCAACAAATGCCGGGTGGGGGATCTTTACCTTAGCTTTTGTTGCCGTTTTTAGGGAGGGAATTGAAATCATTCTTTTTATGTATGGATTGGCAGCAAAGCAGGGAGCAGTATCCTTTATTTCATCTCTATTAGGTGCGCTTTTAGCTCTTGGAGTCAGTTATTCAATCTTCATTCAAGGTAAGAAAGTCCCACTTAAAAAATTCTTTAATGTTAGTTCTGCCATTTTGATCTTAGTTGCTGCGGGTATGATGGCCTACGGCGTTCATGAGCTAGAGTCAGCGGGAGTGATTCCTGATTATGGTAGAATTTGGGATATAAACCCACCAAAGCTTGCCGATGGTTCTTATCCACTTTTACATGATAAGGGATACCTCGGTGGTTTATTTAAAGGTTTATTTGGATATAATGGAGATCCTAGCCTTGTCGAAGTTCTCGCTTGGGTACTAACAGCATTCTCATTGTCTTTTCTTTGGCGGAGAGTAAATAAATAATGAAACAATCAAATTAAAGGGGGAAGGAATGAAAAAAATCATTCAATTATCATTTTTTTTAAGCTCATTTGTTTTAGTTAACGCTCAGTCTTCAATTGTCGGTCGTGTTGTTGATCAGTATGAGAATGAACCCATAGCGAATGTAAATGTTTACTTGGCAAATTACAATATAGGTGCATCAACAGATTCTGAAGGCTTTTTTCGTATTGATTTACCAAAAGATTTATCTGAACCTACAATAGAATTGACTGCGATAGGTTTTTCCTCATTAAGTAAAAAAATTGAAATGGATGATTTGAATAGTGGAATCCTGTTTAAAATGGAATCTAAAGTAATTCAAATGGATCCAATTTATGTTATCAAAAATCTTTCTAGAATCACAAATCCTTTTTTGAGATCTCCAGGTTCAGCTGACAAGATTACAAGCTTAGACATTAAAAAATTTAATGATACCGATGTAAATAGAATGTTGGGAAAGATTCCTGGGGTTTACATTCAAGAGGAAGATGGATTTGGGCTTAGGCCTAATATTGGAATGAGAGGGACTGGAGTTGAAAGAAGTTCAAAAATAAACATGATGGAAGATGGAGTGCCAATATCTCCTGCGCCATATTCTTCTCCAGCAGCCTATTATTCCCCTACTGCAGGAAGAATGCATGCCTTAGAAGCTAGAAAGGGATCATCTCAGATAAAGTATGGACCCCACTCTACTGGCGGCGCTCTTAACTATGTCTCAACCCCTATTCCTGAAAAATTTGAAACTAATTTAAATTTTAATACTAGAAACTATGAATCAATAATGCTTAATGCCAATTTAGGATCCTCAAGTTCTAATTATGGATACTTATTTGAAATTCTTCATGATGAAAATAGCGGTTTTAAGAATATTGATTTTAGTAATAATGGAACTGGCTTTAATAAAACGGACCTTATGGGAAAATTTAGATATAATTCAAAACTATTTAAGCATTATCCAAGCGCAGTTGAGCTCAAAGTCAGCGCAACAAATGAAATCAGTAATGAGACCTATCTTGGGCTCTCACAGAAAGATTATGATAAGAATCCCTACGCACGTTATACAGCCTCTCAAAAAGACCAAATGAATGCTGATCATTCTCAAATATCATTAACTGGATCTTTAAAAATTTCAAATAATGTGAATTTTTCACTTATAGGTTATAGAAACGATTTTGATAGAAATTGGTATAAGCTTTCCAAGATAAATGGCACGTCAATCGGGTCACTATTAAATGATGGCAATGCGAACTCAAATTATAAATTTTTATCAACATTTGAATCCCCGGAGAATACTTACGACATTAAAGCTAATAATCGAGAGTACTATTCGAAGGGAATTCAGTTAGTCTCAAACATCAAGCTAAATTTCTTAGCAGAACATGACATTCTGGTTGGCTTAAGGACACACCAAGATGAAATGAACAGGTTTCAAAAAGTCGATAAATATGGGATGAACGAAGGAAAGCTTAAACTATCAACAGCTGGCACTTGGGGTGTTGGCTCAAAAAATAACAGATTAGACAATGCCACTGCTCAATCAATTTTCATTGAAGATCAATTCAGAATAAGAGATTTTGTGGTAACCGCTGGCTTTAGATATGAAAAAATTGCATTAAATAGAAATGATTGGAAAGGAGATGTTAGTGGATCTGGTAAAAGCTGGAACGACCCCAAAAGAGAACTTTCTCCAACACAAAAAAAGAAAAATATCAATATTCTCATTCCTGGATTTGGTATAAACTATAGTGTTAATTCAAAAATTGAACTATTAGCTGGAATTCACAAAGGATTTTCTCCACCTGGACCTGGAAGTAATGAATCTGAAGATATAAAACCAGAAGAAAGTATTAATGTTGAAACCGGCATCAGCTACACTCATAATTCTGACAAATTCAAAGCGATTTATTTTAACAGTGCGTATTCAAACCTGCTGGGGGATGATACGCAATTTGCTGGTGATGGTACATACGATCAATTCAATGCCGGAAAAGTAAATATTCATGGTCTCGAGATTTCTTTATCAAGACTTTCAAAATTTAACAAACTCTTCATACCGATGAACCTTAGCTATACTTATACTAAATCGGAATTTCTAACCTCGTTTGAAAGCTCATTTGAGGCTTGGGGCTCAGTAAAGTCTGGATATGAATTACCTTACTTGCCATCAAATTCGATTTACGGAGAAATAGGAATAATCGGAACAAAAGCTAGTGCATATTTTAGAATGAAAAAAATAAGCAAAATGAGAACAATCGCAGGCAAAGGGGCGTTTGACGGCAATAACTTAACTGATGATTTGAATCAATTTGACTTGCTAGGACAATATAAAATTAACAGTAATTCGAATTTATTTATTTCTGTTAAAAATCTTACCAATTCCAAATCTGTTGTTTCTAGAAGACCAGCTGGACTTCGACCCACAATGCCTAGAACTATTACCTTTGGCTTGCGTTTAAACATTTAATTAAATTATTAAATGTTTTCATGAAATTATTATACCATAGAATACCTATGCTATAATAGTCTGTGTAATATGACCAGTATAAGAATTTTATTAGTTAATACAGTTATCATAGTGAGTTGTTCTCATTCGTTATCTGTTGAAAATGTAAACAGCAATGAGTTTGAGATAACTGAAGACAGCATTATGAAGCACATTAAATATCTATCAAGTGATGAGCTTGAAGGAAGATATCCAGGGTCCCCAGGATCTGATCTTGCAATTAAGTATATTGAAAAACATTTTTCTGATCTTCAGCTAGAGACATTTACTAATAGTAAATACCTAGAATTTTTTGAATTCTTTGATAAAAAAGGAAATTCAATTTCCATTCCAAATGTTGCGGGTGTGATCAATAGTGATGATAATAATTATAGCGATGAAGTAATTGTAATTGGAGCTCATTTTGACCATCTTGGACTAGGAGGAAATCATTCCGGATCTCTAGAATTAAATTCAAATGATATACATAATGGAGCCGATGATAATGCTTCAGGAGTATCAGGAATTTTAGAGCTTGCAAAAAAACTATATTTAAATAAAAATAAGCTTAAGAGGTCTATTGTCTTTGTTGCTTTCAATGCTGAAGAGCAGGGAATTTTCGGATCAAAGTCTTTTGTAAAAAGCCCATATTTTGAGTCAAAAAAAATAATATCAATGATAAATCTTGACATGATAGGACGTATGAAAGATTCAAATCTTTATATCTCTGGAACAGGAACATCTCCAGTTTTTAGCTCAATACTAGATAGTGTATCATCAAACCATAATTTGGTTATAAATAAGAATCCTGATGGTTTTGGCCCTAGTGATCACGCAAGTTTTTATGTTAATGATATACCTGTTTTATTTTTCTTTACTGGCGCTCATCCTGATTATCATCGACCAAGCGATGATTGGGATAAGATCAATGCTGGGGGTTTAAAAATGGCCTTAGAAATGATTTACGATATTACAATTGCGCTAGATCAGCTTGAAGCAGCCCCTGAGTTTTCAGAATCTGGCCCCAAATCTCCACAACAATCTCAGCAAAATTTAAAAGTTACCTTTGGTATAATGCCATCTTATGGGGCTGATAAAAAAGGTTTAGGGGTTGATGGGGTAAGAAAAGATGGCCCAGCAGGAAAAGCTGGATTAATCAAGGGTGATATCATTTCTGAAATTGACGGAAAACCGGTCAATGATATTTATGGATATATGGAAGCTTTGAAAGATCTTGAGCCAGGAGGAAGTTCTGTTTTGAAAGTTATACGTAAAGACTCTCTCATTTTGCTAACCATAAAATACTAGGAAAACATTTTGAATAAATTTTATAATTATTTTGTAGTTATAGGAATCACTTTAGGAGTATTAACATTGATGAGGTGGAATGCAATTAATAATTATTCCAGCTTTACTGATGGCACAGCAAATGAATTTATAGAAGTAGGTGAAAGTCATTTTAAAAACCTTCGACAGTTAACTTTTAGTGGTGAGAACGCAGAGGCATATTTTAGTCCGGATAGCAAAGAATTAATTTTCCAAGCTCATGATGGAGAGGGGAAATGCGACCAAATTTATACGATGGATTTAAAGACTGGAGAAATTGAAATGGTTTCTACTGGAAAAGGGGTAACAACCTGTGCATTTTTTCTTTACCCCAATAAAAACAAATTTGTTTATGCATCTACCCATCACAAAAATGATAATTGCCCTCCAAAACCTGATATGAGCAGAGGGTATGTATGGAAATTGTATGAAGACTATGATGTATTTAGTTCCAATAGAACAGGGTCAGAAATTAATCAATTAACTTCAGAAAATGGTTATGACGCCGAAGCTACAGTATCTATGGATGGAAGTAGGATCGTTTACACTTCTATTTCATCAGGGGATCTTGAAATATGGACTATGAATACTGACGGCACCGATAAGAGAATGCTTACAAACGAACTTGGATATGATGGAGGTCCATTTTTTAGTCATGATGGTAAAAAAATTATATGGCGTGCATATTATCCTCAAACAGATGAAGAAATCAAAGACTACAAATCACTAATAAATCAAAGCATGATCCGTCCAATGAATTTGCAGATTAGAACAATGAACTCAGATGGGACAAATAAAAAACAAATAACCTTTAATGATGGCGCAAATTTTGCTCCTTACTTCTTTCCTGGAGATGAGAGAATTATTTTTTGCTCCAATATGGCTGACCCAAAAGGAAGAGATTTTGATCTCTGGGCAGTGAATACAGATGGTACAAATCTAGAACGAATAACTTACTTTAAAGGTTTTGATGGATTTCCAATGTTTAGCCCAGATGGTAAATATTTTGTTTTTGCATCCAATAGAAATCAATCAAAAAAAGGTGATACAAATATCTTTATCGCTGAATGGATATACTGACATTTCATTATAGTATATCGATTTAAATCGTTTAAATAATTTCAAATATATTGCCTTATGTATACTGTTTGTTTTAAAATTCGAACCACGATTCGAAATATAATCATATAATTCGAAATATAATACAATATGATATCTGATAGACAAGCAAAAGAGCGAGAGTTTCGAAAGGAACAAATCCTAAAAGGAGCCCTAAAGGTTTTTAAAATACAGGGCATAGAAAAATCAACTATGGATGAAATCGCAAAGCAATCAGACTTTGGCAAAGCGTCTTTATACTATTATTTTAGCTCAAAAGAAGAGATTTTCGTTGAGCTTCTAGATAGAGGCTGGAAAATGATTTGGGAATCAATTGAGCCAGTCATCCACGATCGTGATAATCCAAAAGATACATTTATTAATACACTAAATATCATTGGCGGTCTTGTCAGGAATGAGCCCGTCCTTTTTGAGTTTTTATTTACTGCTCCAAAAGCAATTGCTATGAATACGAATGAAAAAAATATCGAATGGAAAAAATATCAATCAAAAATGTATAGCGTGTTGCAAAGCCTTCTTGAAGAAGGTATTGCAAAGAAAGAATTTCCAAAAATGCGCCCTGATCTTTTGATGAGAGCCATTGGTGGGTTATTTCATGGTTTATTTTTCTTAGGTAATGAGAAAAAACCGATGTCACGCGAAACTATGGAAGAATTTATTACTACATTTATTGGGAACTACGCTACTTCTTAAATATATAATTGAAATTTGAGCGGGGGAACATATCAAATTAATAATTAAATATTTTTCNTACATAATNTTAATATATTTTGTGCGCACTGTTTTTGTGCTGAGCGCCCTGTCTTTNTTGTTTGGATCAAGTNCCGATGATAAAGTAACCGGGAGAGTTTTTGATAGTTCTTCAAAAAACCCTATTTCCAACGTTAACATATATTTTCCTAAAGAAAAAGTAGGCGCAACTACCGATTTAAATGGGAATTTTCAGATAGAATATAAATTTGATTTCCCCACGANTATGGAGGTTGCACATATTGGTTATCAAACACTCTATCAAACTATAGATAAGAATTCAAGTATTGATATTGATCTTGCGCTAAAAAAAACTTTTATTAAAATGGATGAATTAGTAGTTACCGCAACAAGAACTAATAAGCTTCATATTGATGTACCCATTGCAACTGAAGTAATTTTAAAATCTGAGATTGAACGATCAGGTGCTCGAACAGTTGCAGAATTATTATCACAGCGATCAGGAGTTAATCTTCAAACATCCGTTGAAGGCGGATCTGTTTTGAATTTGCTCGGCCTTGATTCCAGATATATTTTAATTTTAAAAGATGGACAGCCTATTACCGGAAAGTTTAACAACAGGGTATCTTTGGATCAGATTTTAGCGCAAAATGTAAAAAAAATAGAGATTGTTAAAGGCCCAAGCTCTTCTTTGTATGGCAGTGAAGCAATGGCGGGCGTAATTAATATAATTACATATGATGAAATTCAATCCAAATCTTTTGATTTTTCTGCAAGGATTAATAACACTGAAAATAAAATTCGCTATGATGGATTAGCTAATGCTTCAAATAACTTCAACTTTAGAATGAGCCAGCCTTACAAAAATTTTAACATAAAATTAAATATTAATNCTGATGAAATAAACAGCGATAAGTCAATAGAATTAATTGAAATTGATCGTATAAAAAAGCAGTTTATTAATGCAGTGATTGATTGGAGATCTATTAGGAATCACAATTTTTCCTTTGGTATTGATGCATTCAGTCAAACTGAAAAAGGGGCATCAAAACTAATGAATACTGATACCAAAATTAAAAGAGATAATTTCCTTTTTTCTCATAAGAGCAAAAATTTCACTCAATCCTTAATGGCAAGTAAATATAGTAGAAATTATGTGCAAAATAGACCATGGGGTCAATTAGTTAGAGATGATATGACTTCAGAAGAATTCATGGAATATGAAGGGCTTTATAATAGGAAAATAGGTAATTCTGAATTTAATTCAGGATTAGAAATACACCAAGCAACCTACGCGAGCGATAGAATAAAAGATGGACAACAAGCAGTGGTAAATACTAGTTTTTTTATTCAATCCAACTTTGATTTAAATAGAGAATTAAGCATAATTGTTGGTTTGAGGAATGATAATTATAATGAATACGATTCTGTTGTAAATCCAAGAATCGGCTTAATGTATAAATTCAAAGATCATTGGAAATTCAGATCTGCGTGGGGTAAGGGACACAGAGCTCCATCATTTATGGAAAGGTTTATTGATTGGAATCATGTGCAGTTTAATTATGCAGTTATAGGAAACCCCAATTTAAAACCTGAAATTTCTAATGGCGCCACTATTGGCCTAGAATATACAAATCCAGAAAAATATCAAATGAGCCTAATGTTTTATCATACCAGATTTGAAAATCTGATTAATGACTATATTGTAAAGCCTGGAACTTTGAGTTATCAAAATATTCAATCAGCTACTTTTGCTGGAACTGAATTATTATGTCAATGGAAAATATCGGATTCATGGGATAGTAGATGGGGTGCCAATTTAATTGATAATCGAGATGACAATGATATGCCTATTCCAAATACAATGCCTTTATCATTAAATGGAAAAATAAGCTACCATTCAACTACTGGATTTATGAAGACAACCATTAGCGCAAAATGGATTGCGCCTTATAGTCCGCAGGAATTTGATCCATCCTCAGGAGTATTTATCACTACAAAAAATAAAATAGATGATTATTATGTCGTAAATATTACTGGATCTAAAAAAATCTATGACAATTATAATATTCGTATTGGAATCAACAATGCAANAAACTATACCAACAATCGCTTTGGACCATTTATTGGTCGAAGCATATTTCTCGAAATTTTAACTAAACTAATATAAATGGGGAAAACAATGAAGAAACTAATCAATCTACTTTCAATTATAATTGTCTTTGTAATGATGTCATGTGAAGATAATAACGGTGACAGCAGCAACAATGAAATGCCAATCAAGGAAGTAACAACTACAAATGTTAATGATGCAGCATACTACTTCAACCTTGCAGAAGGCAGTCAGAATGCTAATTTATGGCATTTGGCATACCAGAATATGGATGTCGGTGGAGGGTTTGCAATGCCAAGCTTCAGCTTGAGCAATAGCGCAATGCTTGCAGTAGAAAGCTCTATGGATTTTGAATCAATTCAAAATTCACCTGCTCCAAACTCATTTGCGCCAGAAGGTGGAAGAATGCAGTATGGTGGCTCAAATTCTGCGTTAACATATAATATGACGACACATCAAGTAAGTGTTTCTAGTGATACTTATATCATTTATGATACTGTATCTCATAAGGTATTTAAAGTACATTTTGATGATTATAGTAGCGGTGTAGTCATATTTAGATATGCAGAGCTAACTTCAAAATAGTCACTATATGAGGGGCTAAGTAAAATTAGCCTCTCATAATTCTGATCGCCTATTTTCTTCAAAACCCTTAATTAAATAAGGACAATAATAATGAAAAGACTTTTTTTCGTTTTCATAATCTTTGCTGCTGGCTGTGAAGATANTAATACAAAAAATCAATCCGAGGAATTAACATTCATCTCCAATGAAGGAAATTTTGGATCAAGCAATGGATCTGTCTCGGTTTTTCGTAGCGGAAAGCTAATTCAAGAANTAAAAGATATTGGCGATGTAGTTCAATCTATTTTAGTTCATAAAGAAAAGCTCTTTGTTCTGGTGAACAATAGTCATTTACTTAAGATTTATCAAATAAGTGATGATGGCCTTGAGCTTCCTGGAATATCTGTTTCAACTGAAGGATCAGGTCCAAGGGAAATGGTTGTTGAAAATAATAAATTATACTTTACGAATTATTACACTCAAGATGTTAAGGTATTAAATCTTTCAACTTACTATATTGAGGATTCTATTTCATTAGATGGCCTACCCGAATCTATTGTTTCTGATGGNGCAAACCTTTGGGTTGCGATCAATATGAACTCGGATTACAGCTCTGCTAGTTCCGTTGTTAAAATAAATATTGAATCAGGAAAAGTAACAAAGGCCTATGAAGTTGGAAAAGGTCCACAGCAACTACTGGTCGATGAGAACCAACTTTGGATATCGCGTACGTACTACAGCCCTGATTTTACAGAAACATATTATGGCACTAGTAAAATAGACATGAAAAGTGAAGCTGTTTCTATTCTTGATTATGGCAAAGGCACTGTATGCGGTGGGGATGTATTTCAGTTTAATAATCAAGCTTTTAGAACTTATAATGGTGGAGCTGCTCCATTAAATACTGATTTATCTTTACAGCCGCTTTCAAAAATCGGCTCTTATAATTCTAATCACCTATATTCTGCAAATGGGTTTGATGAAAAATTATTTCTTGGGATTACGAGCGACTACACCGCACCTGATACAGTTTATGTTCACAACGGTTTAGGTGAGGTTGAAGAGGAGTTGGTTGTAGGTGCTTCGCCTGGAGATTATGCGATTTATAAAATAAAATAGATTACTATTTTTTTAGGATTTCAAGCTGCCTGTATTTCTCTTCGAACTTTGAATACAGGCGCTTGTGTCTATCGCGCATATCAGTCTTTTTGCCTTGAATGTAAGCTTGGATTATGTTTGTTCGTATTTCAAGCGGGTCTCCATCCGAAATAAAAAGTGTCGCATCTTTTCCAACATCTAAAGAACCGATTTGATTATCTACCCCTAAGATTTCAGCGGCAGATAAGGTAACTGATCGCAATGCCGCTTCTTTAGGCAATCCATAGGAAGCAGCCATCGAAGCTTGATACGGGAGATTTCTTATCTGTTCCGCACTTCCTGCATACCCATAGCTTGAAATACAAAATTGCACTCCTTTTTCATATAATATAGAAGGGGTTTTATAGGCTTGGTCATAATCTTCAAATCTTCTATAGGGAAGAGCTGTAACTCCTTCGTAGATGACTGGAACTCTATTTTTTACCAATAAATCTGTTGTACGCCAAGCATCTTTTCCACCAACAATTACTATTTCTAGATTGTGCCTTTTTGCCCAGCTGATTGCAGCCTCAATCTGCCTTACCTCATTTGCATGCACATAAACAGGGAATTTTTTATTTATATAAGGGATCATGCTTTCCCATCTTAAATCTTCATCGTGGTAGTTCTCGGCTAGCCTTGACTTTGTTTTTCTAAGCCTTGCATAGGCTCTAGCATCATGGATCATTTTTTCTAGATCATCTAATTGTTCTTTTGCTTTTTCTAATCTTGATTTTTGATAATCACTTGTAGCCTGCGAGTTCATGCTTGGCCAATTAATATGAAGGCCATTTGGGAAAGAAAGGGTAGCGTCTTCCCAGGTCCACCCATCAAGCATCATGACGGATGATTGACCTGAAACAAGTCCAGAGCTCGGTACAGCATTTGCAACCAAAACGCCGTTCGATCTCGTAGTAGGTATAATTTCAGAATCAGTATTAAAAGCAACATTCGTACGAACATTGGGATTGAATTCTCCACGCTCNGAGTGATCATTGGTCACCGCAACAGCGTTGATTTCAACCAATCCTATTCCAGANACTGCTGCGATCATACCAGGGTAAACATGNTTGCCATNCAGATCAATTATTTCACAATCATCTGGAGGGGTTATATATTTTGCGATTCGTACAATCTTGCCTTTTTCAAAAAGNATTGATCCTTCAACCACCCCCTTNGANACTGTATGAATAAAACCATTTTTNAGTAANATAGGATTTTGTTGATCNGCTGCCGGAATCTGCGCATTGATCTGTGTAGTTATAAATAGNCCTGCACATAATATCATCTTTTTAATCACTGCTCACCTCCTGCGTCTAAGTGGTTATGGTCANCGCTACAGGAGTGAAATTTATTTGCATCTTCACTATCAGGACTCATTTCGCTNCTACCGCTATCTTCGCTGGATAATATTTTTTGCACTAGATCATTACGAAGTTTCTGGTCTCTCTGTCTAAAATATTGATCATTCTTTACTGAGAAATATTGTTTTCCATCTACCCATGTTTGTTCACAGATACTGTAGTTTGAAAGCGGGTGACCTGACCACAATGCAAAATCAGCATCCTTACCTATTTCAAGAGACCCTACATATTTATCTATTTTGAGCTGCTTAGCAGGATTGATTGTAACAAACTTTAAAGCTTCTTCTTCGCTTAAGCCTCCATATTTTACAGCTTTTGCAGCTTCTAAATTCATCCGCCTTGCAAGCTCATCGCTATCTGAGTTGAAGGAAACATTTACCCCTACATTTGCCATTAGTGTACCATTGAAAGGAATTGCATCGATCACCTCAAATTTATACGCCCACCAATCCGAGAACGTCGAAGCTCCCGCACCATGCTCTGCGAGCCTTTCTGCTACTTTATACCCTTCTAATACATGCTGAAAAGTTGCCATCGTAAAACCAAAATCTTCTGCAATCCGAGTCAGCATTAGGATCTCATCCTGGCGATAGGAATGGGCATGAACTAACCGCTTTCCTTCCATGATTTCTACCATTGCATCTAATTCTAAATCACGTCTTGGAGGTACTTTAGTACGTTGAAGTTTGGCGTCCTTGTTGTAGGTATCCCATGATTTTTTATAATCACGGGCAGCGGAAAATGCATCACGGATAACCTGCTCTACACCCATGCGAGTTTCAGGATATCTTCCGTAAGAGCGCTTTCTTTTAACATTTTCTCCAAGCGCAAATTTGATTCCTTCAGGTGCTCGTTTAAATATCAAATCATTGGAGAAACTTCCCCATCTTAATTTCATAATAACGTTTTGTCCNCCTATTGGGTTTGCTGACCCATGGAGCAGGTTGATTGTTGTTAANCCTCCAGCCAAAGCACGATACATTGCTATATCATTTGGATCTATGATATCACGCATTCTTACCTCAGCGGTCACATTTTGAAACCCTTCGTTGATTGATTCTGCTGCCATATGGCTGTGGGCATCAATCAGTCCTGGGGTGATATGCTTTCCTTTTCCATCAATAATGATGGCATTGCGATCTTGCAGATAAATATTTTTTGCAATCTCTTTAATTTTTCCATCCTGAAATAAAATATCATATTCTTTTAAAACGCCATCAGGTCCCGATGTCCAGATGGTGGCGTCATCAACTAAAATAGTCCTTGGCTGAGAAATTCTACTATCCAAACCATAGGCGCCTTCAGGGTAAAATACCTTTAATTTGCTAGGTATTTCATCGGTAAATATTTCTTCAGAATTTTTTGTTTTTGAATCGAGTATTGCGCTCCATTGAGAAGTTTTATTATCCGCATAGGTGATTTTACCGCGCATTGCTTTGTTTGCGATATTTCCAGCAAAGCGGGTTGCACCAAACTTGAATAGAGATGTATCATTTACCGCAAATGATATACGATCTTGATCGATTGATAAGCTTTGAACAGAAATGGATTTGCCATCTTTTTTGATGATACCAGAATAGGAAAGGTCAGATTTATTGATCTCTAATACCCAGGTTCTCTCCCTTTCTTTTACCGTCCAGATTCCAGCTGCATCTACAATGGGGTCAGGGTCAATCTCAAATTCTTCGCCACCGATCCATACTGATTTTACTATTGATGCTGTATTGAAATAGCTGCCATCGGTGACCACCAGGTTCGCAATATAACCGGGTTTAATTTTCCCCAGTCGCTCTGATTGCCCAAAAGCATCAGCTGGAAGAGTGGTAAGGCTTGCCAAGGCATCAGCCTTGCTAAAGCCGCGCCTTACCGCTTTGGATAAATTTTTTCTAAAGTCCCCTTTAGTCTTTAATCCGCTAGTGGTAATTGAAAATAAGAAATTTGCTTGTTTGAGTCGCATCAAATTATCTGGTGCTATATCCCAATGTTTGAGTTGTTTGGTAGAATATTGCAAAGCAGAATGAGGATTAGTTACATCAGGTTTAGCAGGAAAATTTATGGGTATTATCATAAATGTTTTGGGTAATTCAGCGATTCTTCTATACTCAAATCCGCTACCTTTGATCCATAATTTTATATCAAACTCTTCGGAAATGTTGAATGCACGATCTATATATATCTCATTATTTGTTTTGAAAATGAAGGGGCTCTTTTGGCTAACCGACGCATTTAGCGTATTCAAAGATTGATCAATTTGAATTTGTTCATTTCCATCAGGATATTTTGATAAAATATTTTGTGATTTTCCATACCATTCGGCATCAATAAATCCTTGCCTAACAAAAGCAATTGCACCTAACAATGAAGTTGGATATTGTTTTGCGCCCCAGCCGCCAGATTTAAATTCTATAATTTGAGCAATTTCATTCGAAAGGATTTTTGGTTGATTGGAAATTTGAACTAGACTCGAACGTCCTTGAAATATACCGCCATCAGGAGCAATATGAGCTGTAGTAAACCCTAATTCTCTTAGCTCATTTAACCTATCACGGCTCGGTTTATAGATATCGCTCGCTTTGAGATGGGCGCGCATATTGGAGTTCCAATGCAACTCTAAAGAGGAAGTATCCGGTTTAGACTCTACATCCAACCAGCTTTCAATAAATCCTGCATAGATATGTTTCTCATTCATCTTGATTGCTGTGACTTGTGCAGGGATTTTAACCTTTTTACCAACTGCAATAATGAGTCCATCCCTAATTACAATTGTACCGTTATAGATCGTTTTTCCAGGCTCGGTATGTATTGTAGCATTGGTTAGAGCCCAAGCTCTAGGGGGACTTCGATGAAGAGATTTTTCTGGACCCACTTGCCCAAAGGAAAAATTGATTAATACGATTGAAATAAAAATCTTATTGTACATTTTTTACTAAAAATTTGGTCCTTTTAAATGGGTTGATGTTATTTTTTCAGTTAAATATTTATAAGCTTCATCAACAGAGTTGCAGAATTTAAAATAATTTATATCAGATTTTGCAATAACTCCTTTTTCTACCATGTAATCCCAATTTACAATATTAGTCCAATATTCTTCATCAAATAGCACAATAGGAATTTTCTTTCTAAGTTTTTGTGTTTGAATTAAGGTTAGAGCCTCCATCAGCTCATCGAGTGTTCCAAATCCTCCCGGCCAAACCACCATTGCTTTTGCAAGGTAAAGAAACCAAAATTTTCTCATGAAAAAATAATGAAAATGTATTTCAAGATCATCTGAGATCCATTGGTTGCCATTTTTTTCATAAGGCAGGCTGATAGATAGACCAACCGCAGAACCTTTAGCTTCTGCCGCACCCTGGTTTGCAGCTTCCATTATTCCTGGACCGCCTCCCGACGTTACTACGAATCTCCTTTTTTTATATTTTAATTTTTTGCTCCATTTAGTCATTTGGAAAGATAATTTTCTTGCATCCTCGTAGTATTTACTCATCTCTAGATTTACTTCCAGTCTTTTACGTTTTTCTTTGGAGGTATTTTTAGGTGCATTATCCAGTTCTTTTTGAGCTTCCTTTTGCGATTGTATTCTTGCCGATCCGAAGAATACTACAAAATCCTGGATATTATTTCTTTTAAATCTTTGCAGCGGCCCATAGTATTCCGATAATATTCTTACCGATCTGGCATCAGGACTACTTAAAAATTCATTGTTATAATAGAAGCGATCTTTATTTTCTTTATTCATCTTATTTTCCTTTAGCTATATCAAAGTTAGTTTAGCTTTATCCAAAAAGAATAGATAAATAACTTTCGGAGTTGAATTCATAATTCTCCCACACTAATTTACTAGTGATAATATGACCTCGGAATTCAAATTATCCCCATCTATTTTATCAGCTGATTTTTCTAATTTACAATCAGCTTTAGACCAATGCGCTAAGGGTGGAGCTCCTTGGATACACGTCGATGTCATGGATAATCAATTTGTTCCCAACCTTACGATCGGACCACCGGTAGTTAAATCACTACGATCCAAAACAAACAAATTTTTAGATGTACATATGATGGTCATCGAGCCAGAAAAATTAGTGGAGCCTTTTGCAAAAGCTGGAGCAGATATGATTACGTTTCATATTGAAGCAACGGATAATCCGCAAAGTGTTATTGATTTAATTCGCTCGACAGGTAAACAGGTTGGTATTTCGTTAAAGCCATCAACTTCAGTTGCAGAAATAGAGCCTTTCTTTGAGCATATTGATCTCATTCTAGTCATGAGCGTGGAACCCGGTTTTGGCGGTCAAGGCTATCTTGATGGGTCCACCGAAAGAATTCAGGAGATCAAACAAAAATTAGTTGAGCAATGTTTACAGGATAGAGTATTGATCGAGGTGGACGGTGGTATAAAACTTCATAATGCTAAAGAGGTTATTGATGCTGGTGGGGATGTTTTGGTCGCAGGTTCCGCAATTTTTGGAACAGAGGATCCGGTCCAGACCATGAAAGAATTTTACAGTCTTTAATTATTGATATGAGAAGCTATAAAGATATTGACACATTTACCGATTGGGAGGCAGAAGAGAAAAATCAATTTGCATTAGCGGTAACCAAAGGATTGATTATGGATATGGTACGTAAAGCGAATTCAGGACATAGCGGGGGCCCAATGTCATCAGCGGATTTTACGCAAATACTATTTTCAGAATACCTAAATTTTGATCCCAACGATCCAGATTGGTTTAACAGGGACAGATTCGTTCTATCTGCTGGGCATGAATCAGCATTGCTTTATGCTCTTTTATATCAAATAGGCTGGCTTGATTCAAATGATATTAACAATTTTCGCCAACTTCACAGTAGAACACCAGGACACCCTGAAGTAGAAATTCCTGGAGTTGAGGCAACCACGGGGCCGTTAGGCCAAGGGTTTGCAATGGCCGTTGGTATGGCGACGGCTGAATCAATATTACGTGCCAATTTTGAAGAATTTAATAATGGATCAGATGAAATTATTGGCCATTTTACCTATGTTGTTTGTGGAGATGGTGATTTTCAAGAACCGGTTGTTTTGGGGGCTGGTTCAATGGCTGGGCACTGGGGTTTATCTAGATTGATTGTCTATTATGATTCAAATAATGCGCAAATTTCTGGAAAGGTGGATCGTTCAGATTCTACAAATTATTCTCAAGTTTTTGAGGGTTTTGGTTGGCATGTTCAGGAAATTGATGGTCACGATCATGAGAAAATTAGAGAAGCGATTGAAAAAGCGCAGGTCGTTGATAGGCCCAGTTTAATTATTGGTAATACCATTATGGCTAAAGGCGCTGCAAATGTGGAAGGTGACCATGAAACACATGGAGCCCCATTAGACCCAGAAGAAATAAAAGCAACCAAAGAAAAGCTTGGCCTTCCGCAAGAACAGTTTTATCTACCCAATGAAGTCGTTGAACATTTTCAAAGCAGATTTAAAACATTAACCGATTCATGTCAACAATGGAAATCTCAAATTGATTCTGCAAGCCAAGATAACGATTTTGACGTTGCCTGGAAATGTGTGCATCAGACCACTTATCCAGAATTGGAATACCCAACTTTTGATGCCGGGACAAAGCTTGCAACCAGAAAAGCATTTGGGGCTACGTTAGATAAATTTGCCGATCAAGTTCCTAATCTAATTGGTGGATCAGCAGATCTAGAGCCCTCAAATTATACCGGAAATTTTGCTACAAAGTTTGGTGATTTTTCCAAAACTAATCGTACTGGTCGCAATTTAGCCTTTGGAGTAAGAGAATTTCCAATGGCAGCAGCAATGAATGGTATTGCGCTGCATGGTGGTTTGATCCCTTTTGGTGGCACTTTTTTGGTTTTTGCAGATTATGAGCGCCCAGCTCTACGTTTAGGCTCTATCCAGAAATGCCGGGTTATGCATGAGTTTACTCATGATTCATTTTGGGTGGGCGAAGATGGCCCAACTCACCAACCAATTGAACACGCTATGGCACTGCGCGCAATCCCAAACCTTAATGTTTATCGTCCTGCCGATGCAAAAGAAACTGCGGTATGTTTTAAACTAGCGCTAGAGTCTCATGAAACGCCCAGTGCATTATTATTAACTAGGCAAGGGGTTCCCGTTTTAGAATCTTCGATTGACGCTACTATAGATGGCGTTACTAAAGGCGCATATTCAGTGTTTGATTGCGATTCCCCAGAGTTAATATTTCTTGCAACAGGTTCTGAGGTGAGCCTTGCAATGGAAGTTGCACAACAAATGAACGATAAAAAGATTAGGGTTGTTAGCATGCCATGTTGGGAGCTCTTTGAGTCTCAATCTTCCGATTACAAACGTTTTTTAATCCCAACAAGAGGAGCAATGAAAATATCTTTTGAAGCAGGGGTGACTTTAGGCTGGGACAGGTATATTGGTAGCAATGGACTAGCAATTGGAATTGATCATTTTGGGGCTTCAGCTCCCGGGGCAGATCTAGCTGAAGAATTCGGATTTACGGCGCCAAAAGTAGAAGCGAAAATACGAGAACATCTAGGTTCATTATTATGAAAATACATTTAGCAACAGATCACGCTGGCCTAGAATTAAAAAATTCAATTAAAGCTTATTTGATTAAAAATAGTCATGATGTTGAAGACCATGGCGCCCATGAATACGATGCCCAAGATGACTACCCTGATTTTATTTTTCCCTGCGCTGAAGCGGTTGCTTTAGATTCAGAAAGCAGAGGGATTATACTTGGCGGCTCCGGACAAGGAGAAGCGATGGCAGCTAATAGAATCAAAGGAGTTCGGGCTGCTGTATTTTATAATGGACCGGATGAAATTGTAAAATTATCTAGAGAGCATAATAATGCAAATATATTATCGCTAGGTGCTCGCTTTATGAATGATTCAGAAATATACAGAGTTATTGAAATTTGGCTAAATGAGCCTTTTGAAGGAGGTCGGCACACCAGAAGAATAAATAAATTAGATGAATAAGATTATTTATGTATAAAATAAAACCCTCTTAATGTTTGGTATTTCAAATCAATTTTTAAATAATCTCTTATTTTGGATTTCAAGAAAAAAGTGGCTCATCGCCACTTTTTTTATTAGCATAACAATATTTTATCTTCCCACCCCTGATGGCCTAAGCGCGGAGGGGCATCGTACTTTGATTATTGTGGTTACAGCATTGATTTTGATTATTTCAGAATCAATTCCAATTCCAGCTGTGGCTATTTTGATACTTATTATGGAGGTTGTTCTTGGGGTGGATACCGCTGATGGGGTAGCCTCTTCATTTATGAGCGATGCTGTGTTTTTTATCATGGGATCTTTAATGCTGGCCGTTGCTATTGTTCATCAAGGTTTGGATAAACATCTTGCACTAGGCATTGTTGCGCTCACGGGTAATAAGACCTGGCGCATTTCTTTTGGTTTCGTTGCCGTTTCAGCTATCATGGCGTCATTTATTGGTGAACATACTGTAGCTGCTATGATGCTACCGGTCGCATTATCTTTAATAAAAAATTCAGGTATTAGTATTGATAGGTCTAGCAGGCTGTCCACTCTTTTGCTTTTTTCAATAGCTTACGGTTGCGCTCTTGGTTCCATTGGCACCCCATCAGGGGGAGGTAGAAATGCAATTATGATCGGTTATCTTGCAGAGTTTGGATTAGCAAATATCTCCTATTTNGATTGGATGAAATANGCCTATCCAATGCTTTTGCTCGAAATACCATTAGCCGCATGTATCCTTTGGTTCACNTTTACACCTGAAAAGAAGATTATGGATTCNGCGGTGAGAAAANTAAAGGTNAATGTTGCTAAATCAGGNTCATTAAATAACAATCAAAAGCTATCNATTATCGTNTTCGTTTGTGTTTTTCTTGGGTGGATATTNTTGAGNCCTAAAATTGGCCTGGGGATTGTTGCCCTATCAGGNGTTTTTCTTTATTTATCTTTTAGGCTAATCGAATGGAATGATATTGCAACTAGGATGAANTGGGGAATAGTTATTCTATTTGGCTCGGCTATTTCACTNGGGATTCAAATGAAGGAAACTGGAGCCGCATTCTGGNTAGCTGAAAGTTTTTTAGAATATTTTCAAACGTTGTTCANNGATATGACCGTTGTTCGTTGGAGTTTTTNAGTTATTTTAAGTTCAATTCTAACAAACTTATTAAGCAATGCAGCAACCGTTGCTGTTCTGGGGCCCATTGTACTTGATATGGGAGGCGACCCTGTTATCTTGGGTATGGCTACCTCTGTCGCTTCTGCATTTGCTTACTTAACAATTGTAGCCTCCCCAACCTGCATGATTATTCATTCAACAGGCCTTGTAAGTTCTAGCGATTTCTTTAAAGCAGGATGGAAATTGTTTTTTGCATCGATTGTTTTACTATTTTTAATCTCTTTCATATATTGGCCTACACTAACATGAAGATATTGATCGCAATAAGCAGTAAAGATTTTTCCTCTCCAACATTGAATGCTGGAATGAAGATAGCAAAAGCCTTTAGCGCAAAAACAACAATTGTTGATGTCGGAGAAAAAATAAATCAATTTAGTTTAAAAGAAGTTGGGATTGCCCAAGAGAGAATGGAATCGTGGGATCTGGATCGACCTGGCGTAGATGTTTTAGAATGGGCCTTTAATTTTTTAGCAGAAAATAAATTTATTGAAAAAAACGAGATTGATGCAGGTTTTCCAAAAAATACTTTAATCCAAAGAGGCGGGAATCGCTCTGAAGTATTTCTAAAAGGGACGGTATGCGATGACGTAAGTCTCATTTTGAGAAATGGAGAAATTATTGAAGAGCTGATCAATGAAGTACAGACCGAAGGGTACGATGTTACAATCATCGGTAAAAGTAAAAATTCTAAAAAGGACTATGAGCTCACCCAATATATAGATAGCTCGATTTTCATCGCTAATAATTATAATCCCAGTCAGGATTATAGAGTGCTTCTTGCTGTTAACGATTCACCCGCAACTAGAAAAGCGGTAAAATTCAGCGTTAGAATTGCTCAAGCCTTTAATATTGGAATAGAGGTCGTCACTGTTAGTAAGAATGAGGAATTCAGAGAAGATTATAGAAACGCATCTAAGTGGGCTATAAAATTTTTACGTCGAAATAAGATCGAACATAGCCAATCCTTTGAGGTTGGAGATCCTGCAAAAATCATTTCTGAACAAGCAGGAGAAAACCATATCATTGTTATGGGTTCATCTTCCAGTAATCCGCTTAAAACTTTTTTTGCTGGAAGCAAACCATTAACTGTATTAAAAAATTCCCAATGCCCAATATTAATTGTAAAGTAAATTGATTAAGGAAAAAAATACATGCTTCAAGATATAGGATTAACAGTTTTAACCGTACTAGTTCTGTTTATGGTTTCAATTCCACCATTGCTTTTTTTGGTATGGTATTTTTATGATAAAAGGCAAACTCAGCATTCCATTTTAAGAAATTTTCCTCTTTTAGGAAGAGTTAGATATTTTCTAGAGATGCTTGGGCCTGAGCTCAGGCAGTATATGTTTGACTCTGATTATGAGGGAAAACCATTCAGTAGATCTGACTTTTCAAATATTGTCATCCAGGGGAAATACCTTAAAACTGTTATAGCATTTGGATCGAAAAGGGATTTTGATAAGCCTGGTTTTTATATTCGCAATTCGATGTTTCCAAAGCAAAAAGAAGAGATGAAAGTAATGCTATCTCCAAAAATAAAAACCAAAAGATACGAAGGTACCGAAGGTCTTTTTTCAAGGAAGGAGCATTTAGAAGAAGTGGAGGTTTCACCTTGGACCCTGCCTGAGGATTCATCAATTGTAATTGGAAAAGAATGTAAAAACCCCTGGGTTGTTTCAGGCCCAGTTGGAATGAGCGCTATGAGCTATGGCGCTCTTGGAGAAAATGCAATTAGCGCAATTAGCTTTGGCCTTGGGGCGGCCACAGGGTCTTGGGTGCATACGGGGGAAGGCGGCTTAGCGCCTTACCATACTATTGGTGGGGGAGATGTCATTATGCAGATTGGTTCTGGAATTTTTGGTGTCAGAAATGAGGATGGAACATTTAGTTGGGAAAAATTTAAAGAAAAAGCATCAAACGATCAGTTGCGCTGTTTTGAGATTAAGCTTGCCCAAGGAGCTAAGATAAGGGGTGGGCATGTTGAAGGCAGCAAAATAAATGAAGAAATTGCAGAAATTAGAGGGGTTACTCCGTGGAAAACGGTTGATTCTCCAAATCGCCACAATCAATTTCAAGACCTACCTTCACTTTTTGACTTTATTGATGAAATGAGAAATGTTGGCGGAAAGCCTGTTGGAATAAAGATTGTAATGGGAGGCCCTGATAGCGCTGATGATCTTGCTAGATTAATGCAAGAAACTGGACGAGGCCCTGATTTTATTACTATTGATGGAAGCGAAGGAGGTTCGGGCGCAACCTATCAGGAAATGGCCGACTCAATGGGGCTTCCAATTAATTCTGGTTTAATTTATTGCGATGATGCTTTGCGTAAATACGGAGTTAGGGAGCGTGTAAAAATTTTTGCAAGTGGCAAGCTATTCAGCCCGGATAAAATTGCAATTGCACTTGCATCAGGTGCTGATTTAGTAAATATTGCAAGAGGTATGATGATTTCCGTTGGGTGTATTGGCGCAATGAAATGCCATACCAATACATGCCCTGTTGGGGTAGCAACAACAGACCCTGGCCATCAAAAGGCTTTGGTTGTTGATGAGAAAAAATGGCGTGTTTTAAATTATGTTATAACACTTAGAAATGGTTTGCACACCCTTGCTGCAGCTTCTGGAATTGATTCGTATACTAAATTTGAGAGAAAACATGTAGTTTATAAAGATCAATATGGAAAAGTGACCGCACTAGATAAACTTTTTCCATACCCTAGTAATTAAAAATGCATCTCTATTGTAGTAAAGAAAAACGGTTATTAATTTATTTTAGTGTTTCACGCTGAAAAAACAATGATTAAGGAGTTTTATTATGGAATTAATCCACCCAATTTTTAAGTGGTTACATATCATTGCAGGGGTAATGTGGATAGGCCTGCTATACTTTTTTAATTTTATCAATGCGCATTTTGCAGCTACGCTTGATTCTGATAGCAAGAAGAAAGTTGTTCCTGAGTTGATGCCTCGAGCCCTTTATTGGTTTAGATGGGGAGCTGCATGGACGTGGTTTACTGGGGTTATACTTCTCTTGGTTGTCTATTATCATGGAGGACTTACCTTTGATGACGATTTTGATTGGGGAGTCTCAGCCTTTACGATGATCGGATTTACCTTCTTAGGTGTTTTTTTATATGACTATCTTTATAAAACAGGTCTTGCTTCAAATGTGAGACTTGTTACAATCATTAGCTTTGTTTTGATTGGTTTAGTTGTTTATTTAATGAAAGAATGGGCCGGATTTAGCTATCGTTCATTCAATATTCATTTAGGAGCACTATTCGGAACAAATATGGCGTTCAATGTGTGGTTTAGAATATGGCCCGCTCAGCAGAAAATCATCACTGCCATAAAGAACGGAGAGGCCCCTGAAGCTGATTTGGTAGGTTTAGCCGGTTTAAGATCAAAGCATAATACATATATGAGCGTTCCATTGATTTGGACAATGATGAATCAACATACAACTGTACTTGCTGGAGGAAATTTTGGAGTAACATCCTCTACCAATTGGCTTGTTTTGATGATCGTTGTTGCCCTTGGCTGGCATATAGTTTTTCAACTGTATAAAAAGTCTGCTAAAATTAAAGGGTTTTAGAAATATAATAAAAAAGGGCCTTCATTTATAAAGGCCCTTTTTTATTATAGAGTTTATTTTTTTCTTTTCAATGATTCAATTAAGATTTTTAACTGTCTCCTCAACTTCATCATAATTTGGTTCTACCCCAGGGTTTTCAGCAACCCATCGGTATTTTATTACTCCCTCTGAATCTACAATAACCACTGCTCTATTTGCAGAGACATAGCCCTCTAANCCACCTAGGCCTTCAAAGGTAACGTCATACATTTTTACCACCTCACGATTCAGATCAGATAGTAGTTCAAAATCCAAATTATATTTTTTTGCAAATTCAGCATTTGACCATGGCGAATCTACGCTAATACCAATTACTTTTGCTCCAGATGCATTGAATGANTCCATATTTTCTTGTAAAGCGCACATTTCTGTATCGCACACACCGGTAAATGCCCCTGGGTAAAAGGCAAGAATAACTGTTTCACCTGCGTAGCTAGATAGAGAAACTTTTTCTTTATTNGTGTTATACAATTCAAAAAGGGGTGCTTTTTCATTTATCTGTGACATATAATTTCCATTCTTAGTTCTAAATTGAACCCATAAAATAGTATTATTTTAACATATCTTTTAATTATTTAATTAATTTATGATTTATTAATTAGTAATGATTACTATTAATTATTAAAATTAAATATGCGATATAGCCGACAAAGAGAAGTTATTATGAATGTTATTCATAGTACTTCTACACATCCTACCGCTGATTGGGTATACAAAAAAACCCAACAATTCATTCCAAATATTAGCCTTGGAACTGTCTATAGAAATTTAAAACAACTTGAAGGCGATGGAATAATTGCAACTATTCATGATGGTTTGGTTGTTCGGTATGATTGNAATGTAGAAAAACATGATCATTTAAAATGCAAAGTTTGCGGCAGCCTGACTGACTTGAAACTTGACTATGATTTTAAATCCACTGTTAAAAGAAAATTTAATTTTAATGCCGATGAAATAGATNTGACAATNATCGGTACATGCTCGAAACATATATAAAGAGGTAAATAATTATGGAATCAGAAAATAAATGTCCCGTTTCCCATGGCGCAGAGAGTCAACATACGCAAGGTGCTCGCTCGAATCACCAATGGTGGCCTGACAATATAAATTTAGATATTCTTCATCAACATGATAAAAAATCAAATCCCATGAATGGCTTTGATTATAAAAAAGAATTTGAAAAGTTAGACTATGAATCATTAAAAAANGATTTGCATAAATTAATGACCGATTCNCAAGAATGGTGGCCTGCTGATTATGGTCATTACGGTCCATTTTTTATTNGGATGACCTGGCACGCTGCAGGAACTTATCGCACAACAGATGGTAGAGGCGGTGGAGGTACAGGCGCACAACGATTTGCACCATTGAATAGTTGGCCCGATAATGGAAACTTAGACAAGGCNNGAAGATTNCTTTGGCCTATTAAGAAAAAGTATGGAAATCAGATTAGTTGGGCAGACCTAATCATCCTTACCGGTAATGTTGCTATCGAATCCATGGGTGGAAAAGTATTTGGTTTTGGTGGTGGTCGAGATGATATCTGGGCTCCGGAAAAAGATATTTTTTGGGGCAAGGAAACTGAATGGCTAACGAACGAAAGATATACCGGTGAGCGTGAATTAGACCAACCACTAGCCGCNGTACAAATGGGATTGATTTATGTNAANCCNCAAGGNCCAGATGGAAATCCAGATCCGTTAAAAAGNGCNGTAGANATTAGAGAAACCTTTAAAAGGATGGCCATGAATGATTACGAGACGGTTGCATTAACTGCGGGTGGACATACTTTTGGTAAAGCCCATGGTGCAGCTAGCGAAGATCATAAAGGACCTGAACCTGAAGCTGCCGCGATTGAGGAAATGGGTTTTGGTTGGTCCAGTGATTATAAATCAGGAGTTGGAAGGGATACAATCACCAGTGGAATTGAAGGTGCTTGGACTGCAAACCCAACACAATGGGACAATGGTTATTTCGATTTATTATTCAAGTATGAATATGAATTAAAACAAAGTCCAGCTGGCGCACATCAGTGGCATCCAGTTAATCCATCGGAAGAGGATATGGCGCCAGATCCTGAAGATCCTACTAAAAAAGTAAATACAATTATGACTACAGCGGATATGGCAATGAAAATGGATCCAGAATACAATAAGATATCCAAACATTTCCATGAAAACCCCGAAGAATTTGCGGATGCGTTTGCCAGAGCATGGTTCAAATTATTGCATCGCGATATGGGCCCTAAAAAACGCTATCTTGGCCCTGAGGTTCCTAGTGAAGACTTAATTTGGCAAGATCCAGTTCCTGAAGGCAGTACAGATTATGATGTTGACAGCGTGAAAAAACAGATTAAAGAGAGCGGCCTTTCAATCCAGGAAATGGTTGAAACTGCATGGGCGAGCGCTTCAACCTATCGCCATACAGATATGCGTGGTGGAGCTAATGGTGCTCGTATTCGACTTGCTCCGCAAAAAGACTGGGTCGTAAATAAACCAGAACAGCTTCAAAAGGTTCTAAATATCCTTGAGCCAATCGCTGAACAAAATAAGGCCTCAGTTGCTGATGTAATAGTTTTAGCTGGAAACATCGGCATAGAAATGGCTACCGGTAAATCATTAACATTTTCACCTGGAAGAGGAGATGCTTCTCAAGATCAAACCGATATTGAATCGTTTGCAGTTCTTGAGCCGTTTTCTGATGGTTTTAGAAATTATCATAATAAGGATTTTTCAATAAACGCTGAAAATATGTTATTAGATAAAGCACATTTACTAGGTCTAAATGCTCCAGAGATGACCGTGCTCGTAGGCGGAATGAGATCATTGGGTATAGACTTTAATGAAAATGGAAATTTCACAGATGATCAAAATTCTTTAACCAATGATTTTTTCAATAACCTCCTTGATATGAACGTCAAATGGGAACCAGCTGGAAGAAACAGTTACAATGGAAACGACAGATCATCGGGAGAAGTTATTAGATCAGCAACGCGTGCTGATCTGGTATTTGGTTCAAATTCGCAATTACGCGCATTGGCTGAGGTATATTCCCAAGATGATTCTAGTGAAAAATTCGTCAATGACTTTATAGATGCATGGACGAAGGTTATGAATAACGATCGCTTTTAATTTTTATTTTTTTAAGTAATTAAATATTATGTAATTGAGACTTAATATCATTAATTTTAATATTAAATAATTATTATAATTTAAATCTTAAGGGGATATTTATGGAAAAAATTGGAATGTTCTGGGGGAGCACTACAGGCAATCAGGAAGAGGCAGCTAAGTTTTTAACCGACTATATGGTATCAGAGGGTTTTGAAATTGATTCTTATGATATCAAATCAACTGACCCTTCCAAAATGTTAGAATANAANCAACTTATTATTGGTTGCCCTACTTGGAATGTAGGTGAACTACAAGAAGATTGGGAAAAAGTATACGAAGCGTACAAAAAATTAGACTTCAATGGTATAACTGCCGCATTCTTTGGTTGCGGTGATCAAGTAGGTTATAGCGATAATTTTCTTGATGCGATTGGGTTTTTAGCAAAGCCTTTTATGGAAAAAGGTGGAAATTTAATTGGTAGATGGTCTACAGATGGCTATGAATTTGATGCATCAGAAGCCCTGGATGGTGATGAATTTTTAGGATTGGGATTAGACAATGATAATCAAGAAGATGAGACTGAAGAAAGAATGATTATTTGGGCTGAGCTAATTAGGGATGACTTTAAATAATAATTATTTATATTTTTTTGTTTTAGTTTTTATTTATTTTACTTTTTAAAAACGCCTCTTTACTAAAACCTGCAAAATACTTAAATTACCCCTTCGAGGTAACCCCAAAAATCAATAGGATAGTTATATATGTCTAAGTGGACAAAAGAACAATTTGTGGAGGANATGCGCAATAAATGNTCTCGTGAGATAGCCAAAATTGGAGAAAAGATCATTGAGTTTTCCGATACCCATGCCAGCGAGGTAACGTGGGGAAGGGGCGATGGTCATGGTACATTCACATTTCGNTCTGATTCTGATGTAGGGGTTTTGCCATTATTTCATATGACATCTGATGGCCAAATGAATCTTCAAATAAATTTTTTGAGAGAAAAAGAATTACCAAAGCAGGTTATGAGNGATTTAGTTGTAAAAATGGAGGCAAACTTCTTGAGAGACTATGATCNTGAATCCTACCCTGTNGATGGGTACGAAGAAATGGAATATCTATTTCATACGTATTCTCAGGTTGACAAATTTCTTGGAGCTATTGAAGGCTGTGTATATAGACTAAAGCAGTAAAAATTGTTCTTTGATTTTTATTTATTTGGTGCTCTACTTACGTTTTTTGGTGGAGCACTTTCATTTTATTTTTATGGTGTCTATTCAAATCTATTTAGGCCTGAACAAAAATTAGTTCCAAGTTTTTGCAGATTATCAAATACAGATTGCACATCCATTATTAATACCAAGTATGGCAGATTATTAGGATATTCAAATGCCATTATTGGGACTTTCTTCCTTTTTTTCCACACAATTCTGCTTGTAGCATCTTCAGTAAATTTAATTCATTATTTTTTTCCATTTATAATGAGCATCCTTTCAATTACAACTGGTGTTTACTTGATATACGGACTAATTAAATTAAAAGTTAAATGCAATATTTGTATCTCTATCCATATTATAAACATTATTGTATTTTCCCTGCAAATACCGAGATTTATTAGATGAGCGCCAGTCTATATTTATTAATAATTATAATTATGCTAATTATATTTTTTTCAGCCGTAATTGCAAAATCATCCCATGAAAAAGATACTTTTTCAGATATAAATACCGATGAATGGGAATGCCCCAGTTGCAGTTTTCTTGTACAGGTTGGCAATCATTGTATTTATTGCGGTGCAAGAAAACAGTAAAATAAATAAAATTCTCAAAAAAAATGAATTATAAACACTATATTTGACTCCCAATTTTGTAAACGATATGAACATTACACTCAAAGAAGTAAATACATTTAACCGTGAGCTTTCTATCAGCCTAGAATGGTCTGAAATTGAAAAAGATTTTGATAAATCTGCTGCACGTTTTTCAAAGAAAGTAAAAATGCCAGGATTTAGACCAGGGAAAATCCCCAAAAAAGTTTTATTTGATCGGTTTCAATCCGCAATAGAGGCTGATTTCGTTGAAAACTCAGTTAATCATTACTACACAAAAGCCCTTGAAGAAAAACAGATTACACCGATTAATAAAGGCAGCGTTAGCGATATTCAATTTGACTTTGGAAAACATTTTAAATTTAAAGTTTCTTTTGAGATAGAGCCTTTGGTGTCACTACCAAGGCTTAAGAGAAATGCATTCAAGATTAAGCATACAGAATATATAATGGATGATCAAGATATCGATATGGCAATTGAAGAAGTAAGATTTAGAAACGCAGATATAAAAACGATTGAAGATGGTGCGAAGGTTGATGATTTTATTATTTGCGATCTGCAAGAAATTGATGCATCGGGTGTTCCAATCATTGGACAAAAATTAGAAACACGCTACGTTAGAATAGGTCAATCGCCATTCGACGGTTCTAATTCAGAAAAATTAATTAATGCAAAACCAGATCAAAGAGTAAAGGTAGAGCTTCCTAATAATGAAAAAAATACTCTCACAACTTATGAGTTATTAGTAAAAAATGTTGAACGGCAAGTTTTACCTGAGCTAAATGATGATTTTGTAAAAAAAGTTGATCCAGATTCAAATAATTTAGAGGAATATAAAAGTAAGGTTGAGCAACAACTAGGCAATGCTTACTCTGACAAGGCAGAGGAGTCATTTAATCAACAATTATGTGATGCGATGATAGAAAAAGTCAATCCTGACTTTCCACAATCAATGGCTGATTCCTATCTCCATCATATGGTTGAAGAAGTGATGAGTAAAAATCAAGGTCAGCTTGAAAAAGAAAAAGTCATTGAAACATATAAGCCGATCGCTGAACAAAGTTTAAAGTGGTATTTGATTAGAAAAGCAATTATTAAAGACCAATCTATCGAAGCCACTAAAGAAGAAATAGCNGAATTTATNAATGATAAAAAGANTGAAAATCCACAACAAGAAAAAGAAATAGATAAGTTCTANAAAAAACCAAGCAANCGTCAAAGAGTTGAGGATAATATTATTGAAAAGAAAATCTTGGCTTATTTAAAAGAATTTGCGAAAATTAAANAGGTCAAAGTGGAAACTAAAGACCTACGTAAACAATCCGAGGTAAATAATTAAACTATGAGTAAAGATTCAATAAATCAATTAATTCCCATGGTTGTCGAGCAGACAGGGAGGTTTGAACGTGCCTATGATATTTATTCTAGACTGCTCAAGGAAAGAATAGTTTTTCTTGGTACGCCCATTGATGACAATGTCGCATCATTAGTTATTGCACAATTACTCTTTCTTGAAGCTGATGATAGTGAAAAGGATATATATCTTTATATAAACTCACCGGGTGGTATCATAACTTCTGGGATGGGCATATACGATACGATGAATTATATTAAACCTGACGTAGCAACAATCTGTATGGGGCAAGCAGCTAGTATGGCGGCATTTCTCTTGTCAGGAGGCACTCCAGGAAAAAGATCCGCTTTGCCAAATTCAAGAATTATGATCCATCAACCACTCGGCGGTGCTGAGGGTCAGGCTTCTGACATTAAAATTTTATCAGATGAGATTTTAAGATTAAGGAAAAATCTAAACTCTATTCTTTCTAAAAATACGAAACAGACTCTAAAAAAGATTGAAAAAGATACGGACAGAAATTTCTTCATGAGCGCACATGAAGCAAAAGGTTATGGAATCATTGATACCATACTTGATAAAAGGAAATAATGCGATCACCTCAAATCCCATCTCCAATTGGTTCTAAAAAAACAACGAAAAAAGGAGATAAATCTTCTTTTATTAGGCCAAGTGAAATTAAAAAATATCTTGATCAATATGTAATCGGGCAGGATAGAGCCAAACGGTCACTTTCTGTGGCTGTTTACAATCATTATAAAAGAATTTTATCCGATTCATCGAAAGACAATGTGGAGCTCGATAAAAGCAATATCCTTATTATCGGACCCACTGGAACAGGCAAAACATTGATTGCTGAAACATTAGCAAAATTATTGGAAGTACCTTTTGCTATTGCTGATGCAACAACGCTTACGGAAGCTGGATATGTTGGTGAAGATGTTGAAAATATTCTTGTTAGATTGCTTCAGATAGCAAACTATGATATCTATAAGGCGCAATCAGGAATTATCTATATTGATGAGATTGATAAGGTAGGCCGTAAAACAACTAGCCCTTCGATAACGCGAGATGTTTCAGGTGAAGGCGTGCAGCAGGCATTGCTAAAAATTTTGGAAGGTACTATTGCGCAAATTCCCCCTAAAGGAGGAAGAAAACACCCTGAACAAAACCTTATTTCAATAGATACAAAAAATATTTTATTTATTTGCGGAGGTTCTTTTGATGGTCTATCTGAAATAATTGGTAAAAGAATTAATTCATCTGAAATTGGTTTTGGAAAGTCATTAAAAGGTGAATTTGAAGATGATGAATTTTTGAAAAAGGTTCTACCAATAGATCTAATTCAATATGGTTTTATCCCTGAATTAATTGGTCGATTGCCTGTTGTGTCGACCCTTGATAGTCTTGATCAGGGTAGTATGCTAAAAGTGTTGATGGAACCTAAAAACTCTCTTGTAAAGCAATATCAAAAACTTTTTAGGATGGAGAATATTAAATTAGAGTTTCGTAAAGAAGCCTTGATTGAAATTATTAAACTTGCTTCAGATTATAAATCAGGAGCAAGAGCGCTTAGATCTGTTATGGAATCAACTATGCTTGATTTAATGTTTAACCTCCCGGAGTACTCAGAAGATCATGTTGCAAAAATTACAATTACCAAAGATTTTGTTAGAAGTGGNAAAGCTCCACTCTTTCGCCGGCATAGACGTACTGCCTAATTGACTTATGATAAGATTTAGAAATTTTATTGTTTTAATCCTTNCCCTTGTTTTATTGCAAGGCCTTTTTAGTCAACAGCAATATTTAGACGTTGAAGATATAAAGGAAGAATGGAAGGATTTTACCTCATTTCAACGTCAAGAACTTGTAAGCTATACAAATTTTCTTTATAACGAAGGTTTNTATGAGCGCGCGCTTTTAGGTTATTTCCAATTCTTATATAAATATCCTAAAGATGAGCTTGAAATAGCAACTTATTTCCAAATTGCTAAAAGTTATGAGAATATGGAAAACTGGGATTTAGCCAGGAACTACTATAATAGAATCATAGAAAAAAGCGAACTTGATGGTGCGAATTCAAATGCAGCTAAATATCAAATTCTCTNTATTGATTTATCAAATAAGGATTATGATTTAATAATTGAAAAAACCAATGAATCTAAAGATCCTTATGAAATGATTTTTAGAGCGTANGCACATTTTGAAAAACTTGAATGGGAACAATCCAGACGATCATTTCAAGCTGCTGAATCAATTTTTGATCATAACCACTACACAAAACTAATCAAACCTTGGTATAGAGCAATCAAGACCGCTGAGAATGCCCCACTTAAAACGAAAACTCCAGCATTGCTATCATCNCTTTTCCCNGGAGGCGGATTTGTTTATTTAGATCAAAAAGAAAATGCAATNGGATTAATAACGTCAACTATCTTGCTTTACTCTGCTGTTTTATCTTCAAGTTCAAATGTGAAAAATGGAGAGATTTTATTTGCAAATAATAANCAAAAAAATATTCCTTTGGATAAAGGATTTAATTTGTTAGATAATGANCCATCAACTTCTAGTAATTACTTTATACCAAAAAGTATGAGCACCACACAAAAAAATTCAATTCTTATTGCAACTCCAATTCTTGTAGCATTGGGATTGCAGTTTGCTAGCGGCTGGAAATCAGTTAAGGACATCGATGAAGCAAACAAAAAATTAGTTCTTCGCTTCACTGGAAGGGTAACATCTAAATTAACAATTACTCGCTTTATGGATTACCCAAAACCAGAATTCCTAATCAAATAAACACCCTACAGCAANACAATTAATTTAACCTGCTATTAATTTATTTTAAATTAATCAAAATACTATTTGCTAACCCTNTATAAGTTGAGTTAGTTTAGCAGGCTGTTTTCGACAGCAAAACAAAGTTTTTTGATAATTGGTATGCGTGGTCCAGTAAATGGATTTGAGCGTTACTTTAAGTAACAAAGACAAAACAGAATCAAACAACAATGGAGAGTTTGATCCTGGCTCAGGACGAACGCTGGCGGCGTGCTTGATACATGCAAGTCAAGGAGAACNTTTCCTTCGGGAAANTATTAAACTGGCGAACGGGTGAGTAACACGTAGGCAACCTACCCTAGAGATTGGGATAACTCCGGGAAACCGGNGCTAATACCGAATAATGCAGCGGATCCTTCGGGATATTGTTGTTAAAGCGGGCTTCGGCTCGCACTTTTGGATGGGCCTGCGCCCGATTAGCTTGTTGGTAAGGTAANGGCTTACCAAGGCCATGATCGGTAGCTGGTCTGAGAGGATGATCAGCCACACTGGGATTGAGATACGGCCCAGACTTCTACGGAAGGCAGCAGTAAGGAATTTTGCGCAATGGACGAAAGTCTGACGCAGCAACGCCGCGTGATCGATGAAGCTTCTAGGAGTGTAAAGATCTGTCGTAAGGGAAGAAAAACCTGGATGTAAATAATGTTCAGATTTGACGGTACCTTTCAAGAAAGCACCGGCTAACTTCGTGCCAGCAGCCGCGGTAATACGAGGGGTGCTAGCGTTGTCCGGAATAACTGGGCGTAAAGGGTTCGTAGGCGTTTTACCAAGTTGATTGTTAAATCCACCGGCTTAACCGGTGACCTGCAATCAAAACTGGTAGAATAGAATATGTGAGAGGAATGTGGAATTCCTGGTGTAGCGGTGACATGCGTAGATATCAGGAGGAACACCAATGGCGAAGGCAGCATTCTGGCACAATATTGACGCTGAGGAACGAAAGCGTGGGGAGCGAACAGGATTAGATACCCTGGT
>PBPW01000005.1 GCA_002725545.1 Fidelibacterota bacterium
TTTGCTAAATCTTCATATGTACTCAACTCATCTTTATTTACTCTTTCCTTACTATATACAATTATCCTTGATCTATATGTTACTGGGATCCAATAACCATTTTTATCTAACAATTCCGGGCTAATATTTTTTGTTATATTTCTATCTTCAAATTTTTGCAAAAGACCCATTTCAGAGGCTTGCCAAAGCTTCCCTACATCAACGGTTATAAACAAATCTGCAGGACTATTTTCACCCTCATTTTTCATTCTTTGAATTAATTCATCTGCATTTGCCTTAACAACATTTACTTTAATACCTGTCTTCTTTTGAAAATTTTCATATTGAAGCTCATCAACATTATAATGCCTTTGACTATATATATTTATTTCATTAGAATTTTCATTTTGAGAACAACTAGATAAGATTAATGTTAGAGTTATAAGTAAATATTTCTTCATGATTTATGATTTAGACAGACGAATGTAAGGAAAAAGTGTTAGTAAAAAAAGGTTATTTATATTTAGTCTAAATAAAAATAATATTTAAATTCGCATATCATTAAAAGATTATTATGAAATCATTCCTATTAAAAACAGTATTTGTATTAATGGCAATTAATTTAAATGCTCAGACTAAACTTAAAAAAGACATAGCATCGATAAAACAGATGTGCGGATGTTTTGAAGTTACTTTTGAATTTTCAGAGACTTTTATTTATTCTAAAGATTCTCTATATCAACCATCAAAAAATAAAACTGATAGAGGATTAGAGTGGGCTCAACTTGTTGTAGATGAAAAAGACAGAATAATAATTCAGCATATACTTCAAGTTGGNGATTCGTCAGATCCATATATAGTCAAACATTGGCGACAAGACTGGTTATACCAAAATCAAGAATTTTATTATTACGATNGAGATAATAATTGGAAATATGTTAAACTACCTAAACAAGATGTTAAAGGTCAGTGGACTCAAAAAGTATTTCAAGTTGATGATAGCCCACGTTATGAGGGGTCATCAAGCTGGGTTCATATTGATGGAAAAAGTTATTGGGAAAATTATACAGATGCTCCATTACCAAGAAGAGAACGAACAATAAGATCTGATTATAATGTATTAAATAGAGGCAATAGGCATGAAATAAAGGAAATAGGCTGGGTGCACGATCAAAATAATAAAAAAATAGTTCGTTCAGAAAATAAAGATCTGGTAATTGCAATGGAGAAGGGATATAATACTTATAGAAGAGTTGAAGATGAAAAATGCAGNGCAGCTTCAAATTGGTGGGAAGAAAACAATGAAAAATGGGAATTAGTCAGATTAAAGTGGGATGAAGTTTTTTCACGTAATAGGCAGCTATCCTTAAAAAGTCAAGTTGATGATAAGCCTTTATTTATGTACCTTTTTACTGATGATTATAATGATAAAAATACTATTGAATCAATTATTGATACATTTGTCAAATAGTTATCTAGTAAAATTCCAATTTTAATGAATAAGATTGAGCTTAATGAAAGAAATAGTCTATTAATTGACAATAATCTTTTCTATTATAATTTTATTAATCTTGAAAACAAGGAAGCTTTTGTTTCTTATGAAACGGATATTAAATTCATTCAATTTCATTTTTGTTTAAATGGATCATTAAGTTTTTCATATAATAATGGAGCATATTCTCTTAGCCTAAATGAGAAAAGTTCAATTATACTTTTTAATCCATCCACTAATTTACCAGTTAATGTAACACTAGCTCCAAAATCAAAATTATTGAGCNTATTAATTAGTATTGAGAAGTTTCATAGTCTATTTTCAGATAACTTTAATTCAATTCCTTTCTTATCAAAGGAGAATATTAATAAAAAGTATTACAAAGAGACTAAGCTTTCTCCATTTATTATCACAATTCTTACTCAAATGATTAATGAAAGAACTAATGAAACTGTAAGAAAACTTTATCTTAAAGGGAAAATATTTGAATTGCTAAGTCTATATTTTGACATATCTAATGAATTGGACGTTGAACAATGTCCATTTTTGGCTGATGATAAAAATGTAATGAAAATAAAAAAGGTAAAAGAGATTTTAATTAATAGAATAGACGACCCTCCTACACTAAAAGAGCTTGCAAATCAAGTTGAGATATCATTAAATAATTTAAAAGAAGGGTTTAAACAAGTCTATGGTAATACCGTTTTTGGGTTCCTATTTGATTATAAAATGAATATTGCCAGCCATTTACTCTCCTCTAAAAACTATAATGTTAATGAGGTTGCTCACCACTTAGGCTATAGCACTGCAAGTCATTTTATTACCGCATTTAAAAGCAAATTCGGAACCACTCCTAAAAGATATTTAAATTCTAATTGAGAAATAAAAATGGCATACATTAAATAAATTATATGCCATTTATTAGTTAGCCTATTAGAATTTTGTCACGCCCTCATTTGGTTGATATACATAATTAAATGTATAATACCTCCCTTGACTAAACCTATAATCAGGTGTTGGAGGAGAATCCTTATAATAACTTAATATTTCCATTTTTGCATATTTTCCATCAGCAGTTCTAAATACAAGGATTTTTCCTGGTGTTGGAGTGATCAAGCGAGTAGGAGGCCCAGAATAGGTATACCATCCATTTCCACTGCCTGTTGCAATTGCATATCCATTGGAAGAATCTTGGGCTAAAAGAGTAGTGTCAACTTGTGCTACAGAAGAAAGAGTTCCACTTGCTATATAAGCTGCAGCATCTCCTGTTCTAGAAGGTTCATCAGTAGTTCCTAATGAAACACCTCCATTTACTATAATTGAGGTACCTCTAAAGCCAATATCCCAATCAGTATCAGAAATAGTTATGCTTCCGGAAGAAAAATCGAATTTAGTGAATTCCCCTGAAATAGGTGTAGGTGGTCCACTACCTGACCCCCCTTGTTATGGAGCATGAAGATTTGTGACTTGATTTGACACAACATCTAGTAAAGTTATTGTATCATCCTCTTTTGAACATGATGAGAAGATCATCATTAGAATAATTAGTTTATAAGTAGTTGTTGTTTTCATAGTTTTAAATTGATTTATTTAGAGTTTTAAATTAAATCTTCCGTATAAAATCCTTCCAGGAAGATTTGAAATATTTGAAGGATCGGTATAGTCAAGTAAGTTGTCTATACCAAAATTTATTGTTAATGATTTATTAATTTTCTTTGAAGCTGCTATATCTAGATCAAAATAGCCTTTAACAAATTCATCATAAGTGTCAAGAAAATCATTTCCATTAGAGTCAAATAAGCCGTATTTACTTCTATATTTTGATCTAAAATTAAACTTTAAATCATTTTTTGCTTCAAGAAATATCTTTAAATTAAATGTGTGCTTTGATCTATTGTAAAGACCGAAGTATTCTTTAGATTGCAATATAAATGATGGAGAATTTGAAGATTTTCTAGCAAAAACCTCTCCATTATTGATTGAAGTTTTTATGTCTTTGTCTTTTGCCTCAAGAAACTGGTAGCCAATTATAAAATTTAATCTTTCATTTGGTCTAAAATTAAATGTTGATTCAATTCCTTGGGTATAAACCTTGTTTAAGTTAAAATAGCTAAACACATTTTGTCCATTAATTTTATTAGCGATAACCCTATAGTCAATGAGATCATTAATATCATTTCTGAAAAGGTTAATTTCTAATTTCAATTGATTAGAAGGGTTATAGTTTAATCCTAAATTTAAGCTTAATGAACTTTCAGGTTTCAGTTTTTTGTCAAACTCATCCAAAGAGACAATTAAATTTGCAATTTGATTATTTTCAGTTAATTCAGAAACAACATCAATTACAACATTATGACCCACCACTGAGTACCCTACTGTAGAATTTGTAAAATTAAAATATAACTGTCTAAAATCAGGAGCCTTAAAACCTTTTCCTATTGATGACTTTAAAAAGACATCCTTAAATATTTTAGTTCTAAAAGCTATTCTCGGACTGATTTGAGATTTATAGTTACTGTAATTATCATACCTAGCTCCAATAATATAGTTTGTATTCTTAGCAGCAAAACCTTCAAATTGAGCAAATAGGTTAACTGAAGATTGTGTAATACTGTTTTTATAAAAATTATTTCTACTTAATGATTCATCTGTGTAACCTAATCCTAAAATTAGCTTATTCTGAATTCCAAGATCAGCTATTCCCCTTACTTCTGATTTAATTAAAAACTGATCAAAATAACTTTCCTCCTGTATAATATCTCCAGAAGAAATATCTTCTTCAGCATTATATGAGGTGAAATATATATCAGACTCAAGATTAAAATTATCAGAAATTTTTAAACCTATTTTAGAATTTGAATTCCATTCTAAAGTGTTATTATCTCCAAATAAATTTTCATTTATTCTAAAACTCTGCTTTTCATCAAAAATTCTGGCAGAAGAGAAAAATGAAAAATTGCTTTTTGAAAAAGAATATTTAATAAAACCTGTATAATTATTATAGGGATCTATTGTATTTAGGTTATCTGTTTTATCAAGGTCATATCCATCACTAGAGTAGGCATTAAAGAATACATTAAGCTTTTTCCCTTCTTTAGTTATCAAACCAGTTGAAAGATTTATATCATTTGTATTATATGAAGCAAGTTTATAGTCAATGTTTAATGATAAAGAATCTTTTATTTCTGAAGAAATAATATTAACTACTCCTCCTAGTGCTTCCGAACCGTACAAACTGGAAGAACTTCCATTTATGACCTCAATCTGTTCAATATTTGAAATGGCGATTCTATTTAAATCTAAGGTTCCAGATTGCCTACCAATTAAAGGAAGGCCATCAATTAAAATTAATATATACTCAGAATCTAATCCTTGAATTTGAATTCCTTCACCACCTCCAAAATCAGGCACTATAATAATACCTGTTTGCTGGTCTAAAACATCTTTAAGTCTGCTAGAATTTATTTCATTTATTTCATTTTTAGAAATTAATTTAACAGGTAATGGAAGAGAAGACAATTGTCTCTTAGTTTTTGTTCCTGTTACTATAACTTCTTCTAAAGACTTCATTGAAATTGAATCATTAAGGACTTGAGCTGAACATAAACAACTCGATAAAATAGTTATTATTAAGAGAAGACGTGAACTAATTTTTATATGACGGTAATCTAAAATCAAATATTCTATATATAGTTTTTCAGGTGCAAATTTAAACCCAAAGAATAATATAAAATAACGGTAAAAGTCTAAAAAATATAGCTTTAAGCATAATATTATTAGGGAATATCATATTTATTAATAAAAAAATAACGATATAAGTTATAATAATATTTCAATAAATAAACTTGTCTTTTTTGATTTCTATTATAGGACAGGACTGGTACTTTCCAAATAAAAAATACCTTATTCTTGCAACTATATCATAAAAGAAATTTGACAAAAACAAAGGGGAGAAATTTAAAATAATTCTAATAAAGAAAAGCTTTTTTAACCTATTAAGGATGTGTTTTACAGCATTACTTTTATGGATAACCTTACCATCAATTTGAATTACTGCAACTGAGTTAATTTTATTTAAATTTGGAAAATTTTTCTTGATAAATTCACTTTCAAGATTAGAAAATAAAAACAATCCATCTTTATCTCTTCTTATTATCCATCTGACTATATTATTACATAAAACACATATTCCATCATAAATAATTACCTCTTTTTTCAAAATTCCCATATAACAAAATTATTTAATTAAAGGCTATACTATATCCTATTGAAAAATAAAACAGTTCATTATTTAACCCTCTAGCAAATGATATATCAAGCTGCTTATTTTTATCTAATTGATAAGTAATTCCAGAATCAAAATTCAATATTGATAAATCAGAAGACTCATTTCCGAATAACTCTATAAACATTCCAAATGAATTAAATCCTTTTGAATAAACTAATGTATAGACAAGCTCCCCACCATAATTCTTGAATTTATTATATCCAATATTGTAGGCAATTTGATCAGATTCACTTATGTCATGAGATACAATAAATCTATTTAATAAACCATACTCATTATTAGAAAATATTTCTGGAGCTGTTGGAATAGAAATATGGGTTAGGAATCCTATTTTTGTTTTTTTATCGTCATCATCTTGTATTCTAAATTTAGCTCCTACTTCAAAATCTGTAAAAGAAGACTTATTTAAGTTCGATATTTGATCATTTATTAAGTAGTTTGAATTTAACCTAAGCTCAACACCATTAAACATTCCAAATCTAAATAACGTATTAACATTTGATTGTTCTTTTTCAATAGCTATTCCTGATTCAACCTGAATATTACCTTCACTAATTGTTGTAGGTGATTCTGTTTGATCTGGTCTATCTGTTGTGATTTGAGAGAATAACAAGTTAGGCAGAGCAATCAAAAGAAACAGTAAAAAAAAGGACCTATTCATTATCAATTATATC
>PBPW01000038.1 GCA_002725545.1 Fidelibacterota bacterium
TGAGAGCTCCAGAATATTTAATGACTACCAAAGATGAGAAATTATTACAGCAAGTTGTTTTAGCTATTGGCGCTGGTATATATGAAGAGTTTGTTTTTCGAGTTATCTTAATAACCGGATTTGCTTATTTGTTAGGGCTCATCTTTCAATGGAAAGCTATTGGAAAAAATCTTGGCTCCATTGTTTTAGCGGCTGCTCTTTTTTCAGCTTTTCATTTTGTAGGTCCATATGGAGAGAATCCTTCTACCTATCTTTTCTTGATTCGATTTTTAGCGGGTGTTTTTTTGGGAGTTGTATATATTTTTCGAGGTTTTGGAATAGCTGCCTATACGCATACGATATATGATCTTTTTGTATTAATAAAATTTACTACTTCTAGCTAAGAATTGATTTAAATCTAGATTAAATTTAGTCGTTAGATTAATGTTGTTATTTATATGATGAAGAAAAGATATTTTATCCATTTATTTATTAGCTGTTTCTTTGCCCTTAATGCTCAATCATCTCCATTTAAAAGCTACGATGTGGTAATCTACCCTGAATATTATTTCAGTGGTGTAATGGCAGAAATCGAAGCAGAGATTGCTATTGATCAACTTCCATTAAATTTAAAAATTCTAACCCCTTCAAATACTGATAGTATATTTTATGTGAGCGGAACTACAGAAAATCCACAGGTTCAAGATCTTCTTTTATCAAATGACTTGGCTAATAATTTTATTCAAAAAAAAATTACTGAAGCCAAATTTAGAATCTTTATTTTTTATGAATTAACAAAAAAAGGCTCAGCGCGATCAGGGGAATTTAGCTTTCAAGTAAATCACCCTTTAAATGATGCGCATATTGTAGTTCAAGAGCCCTTGGTAGCTAATAATTTTATTTTTTCTGAAAAGCAATCAGATGATTTTAGAGATCAGCATGGTATAGGTTTCAAGCGAATTCATCTTTACGATTATTTACCAAATACCACCAAAACAGTTACCTTCAGTTATGATAACCCAACGCAAGATATATCAATCAATTCACTTCAAAGGAATGTAGTAGATAATCAAACTATTCCCTCATCTATAAATAATGCTCCAATTAGGCATAAGCTCCCATTATGGCAACCTCTACTAGTTTTAGGTGTAGTCTCCTTTGTTGTGGGTGGCCTTTTTTATACGCAGACAAAAAATGAACTTAATCCAGTGCAATCAAAGAATAGCAAGGGTAAATTTTGTACACATTGCGGTAAAAAGATTCAATCAAAGCACAAATTTTGCGCTCATTGCGGAGGTAAGTTATAATGTACCCTATTATTTATGATTTTGGCGATATTAGTATTTTTGGCTTTTCTTTTCATCCTGTTATTAACTCCTATGGTTTTATGTTAATGCTAGCTTTTTATTCATGCTATTATTTTCTCAATAAAGATTTGAAAAGATTGGGATATAATCCATCCTTGGCTGGCGATATTGTTTTTGCTGCTGCAGTTGGAGGCATTGTTGGCTCTAGAATCTATTTTTTATTAGAAAATTTTGAACAATTTTTGAATGATCCAATCGGTATGATTTTTTCTGGTGGAGGTTTAGTGTTCCTTGGTGGTTTATTTGGAGGATTTTTGGCCGTGACATATGTTATCAAGAAAAATAATTTGAGCTGGGGTATTTTTGCTGATTTAGTGGCACCTTTATTGATCTTAGGTTATGCGATCGGGAGGGTAGGGTGCTTGTTAGTTGGTGATGATTATGGTTTACCTACCCATCTAGCATGGGGAATAGAATTTCCAAATGGAATTCCGCCATCCACTTATCGAGTCTTTCAAACGCAATACCCCTGGGTTGATTTATCAGGCTTTACCCCTGGTGTACTAAAGGTTCACCCAACTCAAATCTATGAAACATTAATTTGTCTTGGGATTTTTTATTATCTTTATCAAAAAAGAACATCCGTAAAAGTAGCTGGAAGTCTATTTTTTACGTATTTAGTTATGGCGGGAGCTGAGCGCTTCATGATTGAATTTCTTCGAATAAATCAAAAATATCTTTTTAGTTTATCTGGAGCTCAGGTTATTTCTTTAATAATGATTTCAATAGGTTTATGGTTCTTATATAATCCATTAGATCAGAAGCAAGGACATGCTACTGAAAAAAAATAAATACAATCTTCTTGTTTTATTTTCTTTTTTTCAAATAAGTTTTTCGCAGAGCTATCTTCCCAATAGTCAAATTAATTTTGACGAATTAAACATACCATCAAAATTAATTCCAGATTTGATTTCATCATCAAATGGTCAGTTAATTTTGCTTGATAAGCAAAATCACCGCCTGGCTCGTATTCTGAATGATAGTTTGCTTATAGCTGGTGGATTTGGTAGTTCAAAATATAGTCTTTTTGATCCAGTTGATCTTATAGTAGATCAGTTAGACATTTTCATTCTTGACCAATCAACAGGTAGAATATCGAGATTTGATTCAAAATTAAATTTCATTCAATTTTTTGATTATTCAATCAATTATCCAAGATATCCAACATTATTCAGTATTGATTCAAGGCGCAATTTTTATTTTTATTCGCCGGATGAAGATATTGTTTATNCAACACAATCTCTTTCTGATAAGATTAGTAATTTTTCTGATTTGAGNTTGGATGTAAATACAGCAAGCTGCCTAAAAGATATATCAATCAATCTAAAAGATCAAATAGCAATGCTGTTTAGCTGCAATGATGAATTATTTATTTTCAATCGAGCGGGTAGATTGCAGCGAAAATTCAAAATCAATATTGTAGACCCCTTGAAGGTTTTTTCAATCAATGAACAATGGTCAGTCATCAATTCAAAAGGGAAAATACAATCCATAGATAGCNCAATTATTGAACTTTCAATTGATAATAAAGTTATAGTGGATATACATATCGAAAAAAATCAACTTTATATTCTAACAAAAACAGAAATTCATATCTTTGATACGCACGGTTTTTATAAATAATAAATTTATTCACTGCGCATTTTTGGTAACTCTTGCATTTTCTCAAGAGAGCTCATTAAAAGATACATCTAGCTTCTTACAAATCGGTCCACTAATTAATTCACTACCCTCATTAGACAGTCTTTATATTTTAGATAATGATACTATGAGAGTAGATAGCTTAAGAAAAACAAAATCAATCAATCAATTTCCTATGAATGCTTCAGGATTTTTTTTTCGTGGTATAGATCTAGGTAGGAATGGTAACAGTTCCTTAAATGGTGGCTTAAGACTCCAACTTGCAGGCAAGATATCAAATCAGACATCTGTTTCAGGGGTAATTNCGGACGAATCTATCCCTATTCAGCCCNATGGCTCAACTGCCGACCTTGATGAGCTAGACAAAGTTTTTATTAAAGTAAATAATCCAAATTTTATAATAACTGCAGGAGATATTGAATCAGAAGAAAGCAATAATTCTTTTAACACATATAAGAGAAAAATAATTGGACTTGAAAATGAGATACAGCTGGATCGAAGTAATATTAAGTCGATTATTGGCCAAAGCAAGGGAACATATAATCGAATTGAAATTAAAGGACAAGATGGCAATCAGGGCCCTTATTACCTTACCACNTTAGATGGTATTAGCAATGTAGTCATCGCTTCGGGNTCTGAAAAAGTATGGCTCAATGGCAGATTGCTTAAAAGGGGAGATGATTTGGATTATATTATTGATTACTCAAAAGGTGAAATATATTTTATGCCTAAAAATCTTATCTATTTTGATTCTGATATCGATATTGAATACCAGTATAGACAATCGAATTACAGCAAAGATTATATAGAAACAGGANTGAATNGAGATCTATCTGCTAATTCGAGCTTTCAGATAAAATATATCAGTGAAAATGAAAATCTTAATAGCGCACAATTAACAAGCAGCCAAAAAAAAGAATTCCAACAATCGGACCAGTTAATTCTTGAAGGTGTGTATAGAGACTCCACTGGAGAATATATTCTAATAGACAATATTTACCATTATTCACCAGAAAGCGATTTTAATGTTGAAAGATATTCAGTTGTTTTCAGTCCAAATGAAAAAGGGTCATATATTCGTAAGGTTTCAGATAAAAACAGGATATACTACGAATACAGCCNAGAAAGTAATATTGGCGGAAATAGATTTTCACCTGGACAGAATATCAAGGCACCAAAAGGACAGACTCTTATGCAGTTTGACTCCAATATAAACCTTGGAGAAAATTCATCTTTATTTATTGAATCAGCTTTTTCTANGAANGATAATAATCTTTACCAGAAAAAAAATAATTTGAATGGCTCAGCTATTCGATTAGGTTTTAATCAAAAACAAATCAATTTAGGAAAATTGGATATAGCCCTTAACCTTGAGCATTTATTGAATTCAAAAAATTTTAATTCACTAGGGAGAGATCGTCAGGTAGATTTTAATGAGTCTTGGGATATAAATCCTTCAATTACAAAAAAAGATTTATCTATTTCTCGCTTCAGCACNAAAATCAATTCTAATCAAACTCAAATCGGNATAAATNTNTTTGAATTGAATAAAACGGATGAAAATAGGTCTCGCGCTGAGCTTAGGTTAAATCATAGATCCAATTTCATTAAAAACAGTACAATGAAATTCAATAAAATCAGGTCAACTCAAAATTTTGATCAAATCAATTCACGTATAGTTTTTTTAAAAGGCCCGATTAACCCATTTATAGATATAAAACATGAGTATAGGTATCGGGGATATAAATTTAATGATGTTTTAATTGGTCTTGATATCACTAAAGGCAGAAGATCATTTTCACTTGGAATTGGAGAACGTAAAGATTGGACAATCAATCAAAATACCACAAATTTATTACTATCTAAAGATTCTCAGTTTTTACAGTTTGATTATACATCAATTAGCTCAAAGGGNTGGAGACAAGAATTAATGTACCGGTCAAGAAAGCAGCTTGACAAGATAATGAATAATTCATTGTCATTTGGCTCTGCGAGAGCCGCATTAAATTATCGAAACAATCAATCGCCTCTTCGATTGGATATGGTATTCAATACGCAAAACACAATGAACGAATTTCGATCTGTTGTATATGATTCTGTAGGTATTGGCACGGGAAGCTATAGATACGATCCCTTGTTAAATGAATATATTAGAGATGAAAATGGTTCATTTATTGCCAATACTATTTTACTTGGAAATTTTCAGAGTGGTACAAATTTTAATTCTATTGCTCGACTNTCCATCGATTTCTCAAAATGGAAATTTGATAAATTTAAATTTTTTAAGTATAGATTTTCTTTAAACTCCAACTATAATGGTCCTGAGAAAAATATCGACCAAAGCTTGAAAAACCATACTGCGCAACTACTTATGTTGCAACATAGAAACGAGTGGATATACCAAAAGGAAAAAAAATCAAATCGCTATCGATTTTGGGTTCAATCAAATATTAATTACAATGGAATGGATACAAGAGGTTGGGTCGACAAGAGANCCAATGTAAATGGTATTGACAGCCAAATTCCTCTAATAAATAATTATTTTCTCACTTATGATTTAAGTATTCATTCAAACTCTAGATCAACAAATAATCAGTTTCAATTTACAAGAAGCGTTAGAGGGTCATATCACGAGTTTGGTTTAAAAAAGTCTATTCCAAAGAGCATTCAATATCAAATTAAATCTATTTATTACCATGATAGAGTTATTTTTGACCTAAAAGATAAAGAGGTCTACGCAATTGGCATAAAGGCCAGTTTTATCAAATTTTTTGATAAAACTGGTAGGATTGATTGTAGGGTAGATTATTTTGATGCAAATGGATTTTCTGGAATGCCATCCGAGGCTCTTAAAGGTATTTCAAGCAATAGAACATTGCGCTCAACCATTTCTTCATCGTTTATGATTGATCAGTCGCTATCTTTTAATTCTTCGTTAGTTTTTATTAATGATGAACGTTATGATAATTTTTTTCAAATTTCAGGTGAGCTACGTGCGTACTTTTAGTCAAATAATCATTTTATTTTTTTACAGCATTACAAATGCCCAGCCAGACGATTCAGAGATTTTTAAAAAACTTACTCAAAGCGGAAGATGGGGCGACTATTATGTTTTAAGCTCAAATAATCAGTTTCAATTGATTAAGGAGGATGTTGAGGTTGATTCAGTGCATTTTATCGGAGATAAATCAATCAAATTATTATCCCTAAAGAAACTTTTCAATAATTTAACCAATTCTCCTTCAAGTAAGATTGCTATTTCCAGATTTAAAGAAATTCAAGACGCCCATACATTTATTTCAAATAACACCAATTTGTCTTTTGCTCGATATGATCAAAATAATATTGCAGCTGTTGTAGATATTAAAACTGATTTTAAAAGCCATATAGGCGGCATTTTGGGATCAAGCAAAGACAATGAAGGAGAATGGAAGCTCAATGGTGAAATAGATTTTAATTTAGAAAATGTTTTTAAGGATGCTTCCTCATTTAGATTATTATGGCGACAGCCCACACCATCTTTTCGCTTCCTTTCTTTTGAGATAAATAGCCCTTTTATTTTAAATATGCCTTTTGGGGTAAGCGCTAACGCTATGCAAGAGTTCTCGGATCAAAATTATTTATATGAAGCATTTTCAATATTTTTTACAGCGATTGGACCTTTTGGCAGATGGAAAATTGGAAGCAAATTCAAAACGACTACCGATTTTCAGGCCTCTGATCATTCAAATTCGCGCGCAGCTGCTTTTGCGGTTGAGGGCGACAGAAGAAATGCTAGATGGTTACCGTATTCTGGGAGTAATTGGAGTGCAAATATTGATATTGGTAATAATATTTATGAATCTACTAGTTCTTTAGAGGTTAATACCGCAGCTCACCTTGCTATTTACAAACAAGCTTTCTCAGAAACATTTCTTTTTAAAATCCAAGGATATTACAATCAAATTAATGGTAGAAACCTTAATGCTGCTGAAAAAGTTAAATTTGGCGGGTCAAATACACTGAGAGGATACAATGAAAACCAATTTTCTGCTGATTGGGTGACGCTTCAAACTTTTGAATGGATTACAGGAAGCATGAATCGCTCTCAATTCTTTGTATTTTTTGATCAGGTTTTTGCTAAAAATTTAAATATTAAACCTAGTTCTGGATTCGGTTTAAGAGTTTTTAATGGTACATTCTACTATGATATTTCTCTTGGATTTCCTATTGAAGGTATCAATGATGGAAAGATTCATATAAAGTTTAATACGCAGCTATAATTTGAAATAATCTTATTGATCTTTACTTAAAAAATGTATAAACACTTATTTTTACTATTTTTACTATTTATATCTGCATGTCAAGATACAAAACCTCGTGCACAGGGTGGCGATAATGAGATTATTTTAGTTTGTTCTAAGCAAGATAAAATTGAACTTGAATCAATATTAACTACTATATTCAACGATACACTTTTTACGCCGCAATCGGAGCCCCATTTTAAAGTAATTTGGGTAGAACCAGAACGCTTTAACGAAATAAAGGATTATGTTAACGTTATTATTGGCGCGATTGGTGAATTCTCTACGAATAATGGATCTAAATTGATCAAGAATATTCTTACAGATAAACAGTATAATTCTACAATATCAGGAGACAATCATCTTATTTTTTCAAAAGATATTTATGCGCGAGATCAAAGTTTTTTAGTTATAAATGGGCCTTCATTTGAAAAGATACATAGCCTTGCTCAAGACCAAGGACCATGGATAAAAAAGCAGGTTGATGATTTATTTGTAAAAAGACAAAGCATGCATTTATTCAACGAATCAACACTGCAGAAGGAATTGCAGAATAAGCTCATAGATAAGTACGGATGGAATATTAAAATACCGTGGGGATATACAGTAATTAGAGATAGCTCAGATCAACAGTTCTTTTGGATTGGAAGAGATATGCCATTTAGGTGGCTTGCTGTCCAATGGAAACAGGGATTACTATTTTCAGACTCCTTGTCTGTTGTAAGCTATGCAAAGATTTTTCCAGAAAAGTATTTTGAACATATTCAATATTCAGATTACAAATTTAAGGTTGAACCATCGATTTTTAGTGATTTTGGATCATGGAAAATCACCGGTTTGTGGGAAAGCATTGAAGATGCGCAAGGAGGTCCATTTATTTCTCATCTTTTTTATGATCCCAGTAAAGATAGGACGTATTTTATTCATTCCATGATTTTTCATCCGGGAAAAGATAAATACTTGCTGCTTAGACAGGTTGATATAATAGCAAATACCTTTCAGACAGAGGAGATGCTATTTAAATGAAAACAATATTATTAACTGGTGCATATGGCCAACTTGGAGTAGTATGTGCAGAATACTTAAATAAACACTTTAAGGTATATAGTACAGCTCGAACGGCAAAAAATAAAAGGTTTTTGCTCGACATATCAAGCCGGCAATCCGTCAAAAGAGTGCTAGAAAATCTTCAGCCAGATATAATACTTAATCTGGCCGCAATGACCGATGTTGATAGATGTGAGAGTGAGCCTGGCATAGCTAAGAAATATAATTTGAATGGATTAATAAATCTTTGCGATGGTTTTGATGGTCATATTATTCAAATATCTACTGATTATGTATTTGACGGGAAAAAAGGCCCTTACGATGAAAACGACTCAACTAACCCAATTTCTGTCTATGGTCGTACAAAATTGCTAGCTGAAGAATTCCTAATCAATAGCAATCATAATTACACGATTATTCGTACAAATGTTCTTTATGGTTTTACGGATAATACAAAAGCAAGTTTTCTTCAATGGGTCATTAATTCTTTAAAGGATTCAAAAAGCATAAGAATAGTTAAGGATCAATGGAATAATCCCACATCTACAAACTCCCTTGCTAGATTTATTTTGAATATTGCCTCTACTAGCACGTATGGTTTATATCATTATGCTGATGAGGGCCTCATGAACCGTTACGAATTTGCGCAGTTGATTGGAAAAGTTTTTCATCTGGATCGATCATTAATTCAACCCATCTTAACATCCGAGTTGAACCAAATAGCCCCTAGGCCAATGTTGAGCGGATTAAAAACACGAAAAATAGAAGAAGAACTTGGAATAAAACCACCTTTAGTTGAAACTTGTCTTTTAGAATTTCGTAAAATGTTGAAATCATGAAATCAATTATAATTTCTCCAACGTACAATGAAAGCAAAAACATCTCAACTTTGGTTAGAACAGTTTTTGATAGAAACCCAGATATTCATTTGCTTATCATTGATGACAGTTCCCCAGATGGCACCGGTCAAATTGTGAGAGATTTACAAAAACATCACCCTAATCTTCACCTGGAAACCAGAAAGGTTAAAGATGGGCTAGGGAAAGCATATTTATTTGGCTTTCAATGGGCTTTGAAGCGTAAATACGATACCATTATCCAAATGGACGCAGATATGTCCCATCACCCAAAGGAAGTCCCTTTAATGATTGAGTTATTAAAAAATAACGATTTAGTCATTGGAAGTAGATATATTAATGGAATTAGCGTTGTAAATTGGCCGCTCAAAAGACTTTTCTTGAGCTACGGAGCAAGTGTNTATACAAGAGTAATAACTGGCATGCCAATAAAAGATGCAACAGGCGGGTTTAAAGCCTGGAAAGCAAGCACTTTAAGCGCAATTGATTTNAATGGTGTTCGATCTTCGGGTTATTCCTTTCAGATAGAAATGAATTTTCGTACTTGGCNCAAAGGTTATAAATTAGTTGAGCATCCTATTATATTTATTGATCGGACAGTAGGTGAGTCTAAAATGAGTAAATCTATTATGTTTGAAGCGGTTTGGATGGTTTGGAGACTAAGAATTTGGAAAATATTTCGCTGGAATAAATAATAATTTGATTCATAGAAAGATTTAGATTTAACATTAATTTATTTGTATAAAATGTCAGACTATTATTTAGATTTTGAACTTCCTCTTAAAGAAATAGATCAAAAAATTNTTGAGCTTGAATCAGATCCTAATTCAAAAAATACTTCAGAGGAAATTTCATCTCTTTCATTGCAAAAAAAAGAGCGCTTAGAAGAAATATTTTCTAAGCTAACACGTTGGCAAAAAGTGCAACTAGCGAGACACCCTCAGCGCCCGCTTTCAATGGACTATATTCACTCTTTATCTCCTGATTTTATAGAACTTCATGGAGATCGCTATTTTGGAGATGATCCTGCTATTATTTGCGGATTGGGATCGATCGATGGAAATAAAGTTGTATATATNGCTCANCAAAAAGGNAANAACACTAAAGAAAATATTTTTAGAAATTTTGGAATGATGAGACCTGAAGGATATAGAAAAGCGCTTCGTATTATGAAATTGGCTGAGAAATTCAGCCTCCCAATCATTTCATTAATTGATACACCTGGAGCATATCCAGGTATTGGCGCTGAAGAAAGAGGGCANGGTGAAGCTATTGCTAGAAATCTTTTTGAAATGTCAAGTCTAGAAACCCCTATAATTGCCGTAGTTATTGGAGAGGGCGCAAGCGGAGGCGCACTTGGAATAGGAATCTGCGATAAAATGTTAATGCTTGAAAATACATGGTATTCGGTAATCAGCCCTGAGGGTTGTGCTTCAATNTTGTGGCGCGATGCANCAAAAGCNCCTGAAGCTGCTGACGCGATGAAGGTTACCCCTGAAGATCTTTTTGAAATGGAAATATGCGATGAAATTATAAACGAACCCTTAGGCGGGGCGCATCGCGAATTTGAGCAAACTGCATTATCATTAAAATCTTCAGTTTTAGATAAAATTGAAATCCTTAACTCTGTTGATCCTAAGACTTTTTTAGATCAACGCATTAAGCGTTATGAAAAAATGGGTAAAATATCAGAAGAAAAATGATTTCTCATAATTTTCATGTCAAAGTATACTACAAGGACATAGATCAGATGGGAATTGTCTACTATTCTAGATATTTTGAATTCTTTGAATTAGCTAGGACCGAATTACTCAAAAGCATTGGTTTTGCTGTTAAAGATATTGAAAAAAATGACTTTTTNCTTCCTGTCGTTTCTGCATCATGTGAATATATAAAAAGCGCTAGCTTTGAAGATAAACTGATTATCGAATCGCAAATAATAAAGACACCCTCAGCTCGACTTCAAATAGATTATAATATTATATCTGAGAACGACCAATCAGTTATTGCAAAAGGTAAGACAGTTCACGGTTTCATAAATAGGAAAGGCAAGCCCAAAAAACCCCCCAAGGCTTTAATAGAAAAAATTGAATTACTACTTTCCAATGAAAGATAAAGGATTCTTTAATGGCAGGTCATAGTAAATGGGCAAATATTAAACACAAAAAAGCNGCTCAAGATGCTAAACGAGGAAAGGTATTTACAAAAATAATTAAAGAATTAATGGTTGCTTCAAAAAATGGNGGGAGTGATCCAGAGTCAAATCCTCGCCTNCGCCAAGCAATTTCGACTGCAAAAGCAGCAAATATGCCAAATGATACNATCACAAGAAATGTTCAAAAAGGCGCTGGTGAGCTTGAAGGTGTTAATTATGAAGAACTTTCTTATGAGGGTTATGGACCAGAGGGTGTAGCGATTATTATGGAAGTAATGACAGATAATAAAAATAGAACTGTCGCAGAGATACGGCACTTAATGAATAAATATGGGGGAAATTTAGGTGAGAATGGTTCTGTATCATGGATGTTTGAAAAACTAGGNCAAATTATCATTGAATCTAATTTGATTGATGAAGAAAAATTNCTTAGCGATGTGCTTGAGGTAGGAGCTGAAGATTTTAGCAAGGATGGATCGGATTTTTTAATTACTTCAAAATCATCATTGACGGCAGANATAGCAGAGAAGCTTGAACATAAAGGTTACAATATACTCTCTTCAAAAATTGAAATGGTGCCTAAAAATATAGTTGAAGTTAATGATTCAAATTCATCAAAATTAATAACTTTGATGGAGCAGCTTGAAGATCATGATGATGTNCAAAATATCGCATCAAATTTTCAAATAATTTATTTAAATACTAATTCATAATCATTTGATAAAGATTCAAAGAGTAGTTAGCGTTGATCCAGGTCTTAACAATACTGGATTTGGAATTCTTGATTATAAAGGAAGTCAAATCAAAGTTGTCGCCTATGGATTAGTTACGCCACCAGCAAAGGAATCAATTCCAAATAGACTTGAGTATTTAAATAGTCATATGAATGATTTAATTGATAAATTCAANCCACAATCCATGGCAATTGAAGATTCATTTTATAGTCAAAACGTTAAATCCGCCATCCTCTTAGGGCAAGCTAGAGGCGTTTTACTGCTTTCAGCTGCATCAAAGGGGATACCATCAATGGTTTATGCACCAAAAAAAGTAAAACAATCAGTTACTGGTAGTGGATCAGCCACTAAAAAGCAGGTAAAGTATATGGTTGAGAAAATTCTCAATATCAACAAACCAATAACATCTCTCGATATTACAGATGCTCTTGCAATAGGCCTATGCCACATTAATCAAAATAAATATCTATGAGTTTGGTAGAATCAATTTCAGGAATATTAATGGCAAAAAGCCCCACAAATGCACGGGTGCAGATCGGTGGAATCACTTATAACTTAAATATATCTATTTCAACCTATGAAAAATTACCAGAACTCAATGAAAGCGTAACGATGTTAACGCATCTTCATGTTAAGGAAGATGCGTTGAATCTTTATGGCTTTATAAAACATTCAGAAAGATCACTCTTTTTAAATCTGAATACAATAAGTGGCATTGGTCCGAGATCTGCTATGAATATTTTATCTGGAACTACTCCAAATGAGTTTAAACAAAGAATCGTAGAAGGCGATGTTAAGTCACTTACAATTATTCCAGGGATTGGTGCAAAGACTGCTAAACGGATCATCGTAGAGCTTAAAGAAAAATTCTCTATAGACAATAAAAAAGATGAAACACTTGGCTTTTCTGAAGAAGGAGATACAACCATTGTAAAAGATGCAACAAATGCCCTAAAGTCATTGGGTTATAATTCAAAACAAATTTCAAATGCCTTGTCGGAGTTACAAAAAGAATCAAAAATTCCTGAAAAATTAGAAGATGTGATTCGCGAAGTACTAAAGC
>PBPW01000039.1 GCA_002725545.1 Fidelibacterota bacterium
CATCAACCTACCATATTTACAAGACCATCCTCAGCAAATTCTTCAATGGTTGCTGACATATCCTTTGGTTCCTGGTCATATTCACCTAGTTCATTAGGAAGGCCTGCATTGGGATAAACGAAGACGAAAGTGTCGGCAATATTTGATAGTTCATTTAACCAGGGTCTTATTTGCTCAGCGCCAAGAGCACAATTCAAACCCACGCCAGTTGGCTTAATATGTTTGATTGAATTCCAAAATGCCTCAACGGTCTGACCAGATAAAGTCCTCCCGCTAGCATCGGTGATGGTCCCGGATATAAATATTGGTATTTCAATATTTTTTTCTTTGAGTATCTGATTTATTGCAAAAAGTGCGGCTTTGCAATTTAATGTGTCAAAAACTGTCTCCACTAAAAACAGGTCAATTCCACCTTCTAGCAGTCCTTTAATTTGCTCTGAATAAACACCAACTAATTCATCAAATGATGTATTTCTATAAGAAGGGTCATTTACATCGGGGCTTAGTGATGCTGTTCTGCTTGTTGGACCAATAGCGCCAGCAACAAATCTAGGCTTATCTTTATAAGATTTTGCAACCTTAGAAGCAATTTTGGCCGCTTCATGGTTGATATTGTAAACCTGATCTTCTAATTGGTAGTCAGATTGAGAAATAGAATTAGCGTTAAACGTATTAGTTTCAATGATATCAGCTCCAGCTTCAAGATAGCGCTTATGTATTTCGGAAATTATTTGAGGCTGAGTTAAAACAAGTATATCATTATTACCTTTTAAATCTACAGGGTGATCCTTGAATTGATCTTTTCTAAAATCCTCCTCGGACAACTTAAAGGACTGGACCATGGTCCCCATGGCGCCATCAATGGTAAGTATTTTATTTTTAAGTAGGTTTTTAATCATAAAAAAGCCCTTAGGCTAAAAAGGGCTATTATTTCCTTTTTAGCGCTTATTTATAGTCGAAGCAATATGGTTCAAATCTCGACACTAAAAATTAATATCAATTGATTTATTGTCCAACGATATAGTGTAAAGTTATTTCTTATTGGTACGAGGCGCCAAAATTCATATATTTGAGATGGATTAAGATGAATAAAAAGGTGAATCAAAAAGTTTTTTCGTCTGATTTTAGACATAATTAGTAATAAAGTATTAAAATTTCATCTTCATAAGCCTTGAAAAGAAACAGGTTTTGGAGTTTTACCTTGGCTGAAAGGCCAAATCACCTACCAATCATCTAAAAATCCGTGCTAACGATAACTCATTATTGATCTATTAATATAGGAGTCAATATGGAAAAAGAGATTTATATCAGTGAGAGCATGGGAGAATCCCGAATTGCTATCATTGAAGATGATGCCCTAGTTGAGGTTTATGTTGAGAAACAGGATCAGCAACGAATGGTTGGAAATATTTACAAAGGAAAGGTTGAGAATGTTTTACCTGGAATGCAAGCAGCCTTTGTTGATATTGGATATGATATTAATGCTTTTCTGCCATTTTCTGAAATTGAAAACCCTGCTTACCTTCAAGATATTGATGATTCAGATGACACTAACGAAAAAGGTAATTCAAAACGCAAATCTAGACGAAAAGCCAATGACAATGTCAATGTTGATCTGAAAACTGGACAAAATATTTTTGTCCAAGTGATTAAGGAAGCATTTGCCGGAAAAGGACCTCGTGTTACAACTGAGGTGGCTATTCCAGGCAGGCTTTTAGTATTGGTGCCAAATGCAAAGTATGTTGGTATATCTAAAAAAATATGGGATAAATACGAAAGAAGGCGCTTAAAAAAAATCGTTTCCTCGCTGAAAGNTAAAGAAGCTGGAATTATTGTACGAACTGTAGCTGAAGGAAAAGATGAAGATCTGATAAAAAATGACTTAGCTCATTTAGAAAAAATCTGGCAGAATCTTCTTAAAAAGGGCGATCAGAAAAAAGATGTTTCAATTGTTTATGAAGATCTTGAAACTGCTTCAAGCGTCATTAGAGATCTTTTCACTCCTGATATAAATAAAATAGTAATTGATTCAAAAAAATTATATAAAAAAATATCTAGCTACCTTGAAGATGTATCTCCAAATATGGCGAATAGATTGGANCACTATAAATTAAAAGAACCTCTATTCGAAAAAATGGGAATAGAAAATGAAATAGATAAGCTTCTAAGACCTAAAGTGTGGTTAAAAAGTGGAGCGTATTTAATCATCGANAAAACNGAAGCAATGGTTGTCGTTGATGTTAATAGCGGTCGCTTTGTAGGAAAAAAGAACCACGAAGAAAATTCTTTAAAAATTAATCTTGAAGCATGTAAAGAGGTGGCAAGGCAATTAAGACTTAGAGATTTGTCAGGTCTAGTGGTAATTGATTTTATTGATATGAAAAATGAGTCAAATAGAAAAAAGATTTATTATGAACTCCGNAAGGAGTTAAAAAAGGATCGAGCCAAGGTTGCTGTTTCGCCAATTTCTGATTTTGGATTGTTAGAAATGACTCGACAAAGGATTCGATTAAGCTTACTTGATTCAATGAGTGATGAGTGCCCNACCTGTCGTGGAGCTGGAAGAATAATGTCGAAAGAAACACTTATTACAAGGATAGATCACTGGCTGAGAAGGTATAAATCTAAAAATAGAAAGATGAGGTTAAAATTAGAACTTCATCCAGAAAATGCAGATTTCATGAATAAAAACAAGAAAACCCTTCGAGGGTTAATGTGGCACAATTTCACATATATTACCCTTGAAGGAAATCCAAAAATTCAACGTGATGAATTTAAATTTTTAGATGCAAAGAATAATGAAAAAGTAATTGAACACGTAGGTATTGAACAAAAATGAATAAATGCTTAGATTCCTCGGCTTTTTCGGAGAAAAAATGTTTGCAATAATTAATATAGCAGGGAAACAATTTAGGGTTGAAGAGGGCGATCAAATTAAAGTCCCTCATCTATCAACAGATGCAGGAAAGTCATTAGCTTTTGACAAGGTCTTGCTTGTAAATGATGGTAAAAAAGTGCAGCTGGGTTCACCATTGCTTAGCAATGCGTCAATATCTGCAACAGTTGTGGAGCATGGTCGTGGTAGAAAAATAAGAATTTTTAAGAAAAAAAGGCGCAAAGGATATCGAAGAAATAATGGGCATCGTCAAAATTATTCGCTTATTAAAATAGATTCGATCTCGACTACTAGTAAAAAGAAATCAACCAAGAAAACAAAAGAAAAAACAAGCAAGAAGGAGGACTAATCTTATGGCTCATAAAAAAGGAATGGGAAGTTCAAAAAATGGAAGAGACTCCAATGCTAAGCGTCTTGGGGTTAAAGTTTCTGATGGTCAAAATATCTTAGCCGGCGGTATAATCCTTAAGCAAAGAGGAACAAAAATACATCCTGGAGTTAATGTAAAAAGAGGCGGAGATGATACTCTTTTTGCTACGAGTGATGGAATTGTAAAATTCGGTCGCAAAGGAAGAGATAGAAAGATGGTAAGTGTACTAAAAAATTAATAATTAAAACATAATTTGTTATTTTTAACCCCAATTTAATTTTTATTGAATTGGGGTTTTTTTTTATACATGATTAGAGTATATATCTTAATTTAATTTAATAAAATCATAAGGATAATTAATGGAACGTGCAAAAATCTCATTAATTGGTGGCGGTCAAATTGGGGGAAACCTGGCCTTATTAGCTGCTCAAAAAGAATTAGGTGATATTGTTATTTTTGATATTCCAAAAGCAGAGGGTATGGTAAAAGGGAAGGCGCTCGATCTAATGCAGCTTAGACCTCATGATGGATATGATGCAAATATTTCTGGCACATCAAATTGGAAAGATCTCAAAGATTCAGATGTATTTATTATTACCGCTGGATTACCTCGAAAACCTGGAATGGATCGGGAAGATTTACTTGAAATCAATCTAGGAATAATGACAGATGTTGCTGAAAATATCAAAAAATACTCACCCAACGCATTTGTAATTGTAGTTTCTAATCCTCTAGATGCTATGGTATATGCTTTTTATAAAGTTTCTCAACTTAAAAAGAATATGGTTGTTGGAATGGCTGGGGCTTTAGATAGCGCTAGGTTTAGAGCATTTATTGCCATGGAGGTTGGGTGTTCAGTTCAAGATGTTACATGTATGGTGCTTGGCGGCCATGGCGATACAATGGTTCCGATTACTCGAGTTGGAACAGTGGGTGGAGTTCCAATAGAATCATTAATTAAGCCTGATAGATTAGAAGAAATTGTTAACCGCACAAGGTTTGCAGGTGGAGAAATTGTCAAGCTATTTGGAAATGGTTCTGCATTCTATGCTCCAGCGCAATCTGCAATTGAAATGGCAGAATCATATCTTAGAGATAAAAAAAGAATTATCCCTTGCGCTTCGCTTTGTGAGGGCGAGTTTGGAATTAATGGTTATTTTATAGGCGTCCCATCTATGATAGGAAAAAATGGTGTCGAAAAAATTCTAGAGTTTGAACTACGCGATAATGAAAAATCAGCACTTGATAATACACTTAAAGCTGTTAAAAAAACAGTTCTTGAAACAAAATTATAATTAGCATAGCAGGAGCAAAAAATGAAAAAATTATTACTAATATTCTTTGCAATTTTAACAAGTTGTGGCTCACCTGAAAAAAATGAAAAACTTACTAAATTGCAAAATGCTAAAGAAGAACTTGAACGAAATATTGCAATGTACGATGAAACTTGGAGCATTTTTTTTACAGGTGATACATCAATTGTCAACTCAGAAAGATTCCAAGAGAATGTAGTGGTAGTAACTGCTCAAGGTGACATCACGGGTATAGATGCAACCAGGAATTACTATTATAATTTTCTGACTGGTTTTTCAGATTCGGACTTCACTATACTTGAAGTTGTGGGTCAAGGAAATCGACTTGTAAAACATTGGAATTTTAAGGGAACGCACACAGGAAACTTTTTTGGAATACCCGCTTCAGGAAATAAGCTAAATCTATCTGGCACAACTATGGTAACAATGAAAGATGGAAAAATTGCCAAAGAGCAGGATTTCTTTGATATGATGTCCATGGTAAATCAGCTTACCGCTGGTGATGTCAACGCGGATGAAACAAAGTCAGGTGTTAATTAATTATCTAATGCCAGATTAATCTCTGCTTCAAGATCCTCAAGATTAATCATATAAATTTGTAAAATAGATATCTTGAATTCAAGATATCGTTTCAGCATTACAAATTTTGCTTTCAGCCGATTATCATTATGAATGGCTTCGTTTAGTATCTCAGAATATTGATTCACCGATATTTGATTATCACCTCTGGCTAAAATCACCTTAGGATGATTAGCGGCAATGAAGGGGAGAAAACTTTGTTTTAATTGTTTTTCGTGCTCAACAGCAGTTTCGAGATGAGAAAGAGATGTGTTATGGAGTCGGCTTAAGATTTCTTTGACTTTTTCAGATTTCACATATTTAAGATATCCTGAATTAATTATAGATTGATATCGATTTAATGGGGGNTCAAAAACACGATAAAGGACCATAAATGTTTCAATTCTATTTTTGCTTGTTGTAATCTTAAGAATATTTTCAATATTTAACTCATCTTTCAAAGGATTAAGGAATTCATTAAGAAGACGTATATCATTACCCCAAGTTTGCTTTTTTTCATCGCAATAAAACTTAATTTCATTAATTTCTAATTGCAGACTTGATAAGACCTTAAGTCTTTCTTTTTCATCCTGATTTGCAATGGATAATTCATTTAGCCAGAATGAAACCGTTATACCAAGTATGATAACAACGAACTCTATCGAATACTTTATTGTATATTTTTTTAACATTTAATGAATGATAAGGTCATTGATCGCATTTTATTCATGAATTTTTTTGATCATAACATAAAATTACAAAATGAAATTGCCAATCCCATCAATAAAAGCTAAAACCGATTGTTCTTTAATATTTTTTGTTCAAATCAAGTAAATATCTTCGTTTATTATTTTAATACGAAAAGTATTTATCTTGATTTTAGTATTTTCTACTGCGCATTTTTTTTCAATATCAAACTCCCATAAATGATATTTACATTGGATGGTTGTGTCAGATATATAGCCATCTGATAAAGATGCGCCTCTATGAGGGCATCTATTATCCCAAGCATGGATCTTGCCATTAATCTTAAAGAGCGCAATTGGAGTTTCATCTAAAAAAACTAATTTACTGCCTTTGTTAGGAACGTCATTTATATTGGCTAGTTTTTTCATTTAACCATTAAAATAATCTGCTTAACTAATTTTTCAATTCCTTCCGCAGCTTCGGAAATATTTTTTGCATCCATGTATGCTGGTGTTGTTACAATGTTGTTTTCCTTATCAATAACTATTTCTTCAACAAGGCATTCTTTATGCGTGCTCCCCATAGCCTCAATATCCTTAGCGGTGGTCTCATCTTTGCCGATTGTCATTGTAGCTGACTGATTCTGTTCAGCTAAAATTTTTGCCATCATTGTGGGGGCTATACATATTGCGCCAATAGGTTTTTTTAATATTATCATTTCAGAAATCAGTCTATAAACATCTGGGTTGATTGAGCATTCTGCTCCTGACATAGCATAATCAGATAAATTTTTTGCAACACCAAATCCCCCAGGGATAATCAAGGCATCTAAATCGCCACCACTTACTTCTGCCATATCTTTAATATTCCCCCTTGCTATCCTAGCTGATTCTACAAGAACATTCCTAAATTCATCCATCTCTTGTCCCGTATAATGATTAATAACATGCATTTGATCTATATTTGGTGCCATAAGAAGTGTCTCTGCTCCAGCCCTATCTAATGCTAACATAGTAATAACTGATTCATGAATTTCAGAACCATCATTTACTCCACTACCTGATAGTAAGACTCCAATGTTCATAATACGCTCCTAATTAAGATGAATTTTGTTTTATGTTTCTTTGTAGACCTGAAAATTTTGTTCTTTTTACCGCAGAACCCTTAAATAACTTTTTAAAGGTGGCGTCATCTAGATCCATCCATTTTTTTTCAGACCAATCTAAAATTTCTGTCTTAGGGAAAAATGATTTTTCAGGTGATATTTTACTAAATTTTTCATTCCAAGGACANACTTCTTGACAAATATCACAACCATAAATCCAGCCATCAAGATTATTCTCATTTTCATCAAATTCGCCCCTGTGCTCAATCGTACGGTATGAAATACATTTATTAGAATCAAGCTGATAGCTGGTAATTGCATTAGTAGGACACGCATCAATGCAAGCCGTACATGAACCACATAAATCCTCAATAAATGGTTTATCATAATCTAAAGGTATATTTAAAATAATCTCTCCAAGGAAAAGCCAGCTTCCATAGTCCCTAGAAATAAGGTTTGTATGCTTACCCTGCCATCCCAATCCCGCCTTTTGTGCCCACGATTTTTCCATAATAGGAGAAGTNTCAACGCAAGCTACCCCTTCAATTTCTTCGGATGTATTTTTTATCCATTTTAATAATATTTGTAACCGATCTTTTATAAGGCTATGATAATCCTCTCCCCATGCATAGTTACTAAATTTGAATTTTGATTTCAAGTCATCCTGNGTGTTGCCAGAAAAATAATTCATCCCAACTGATATCAATGAAACGGCATCAGGAAAATAATTGAAAATATTTGCACGCTCTTCTTTTCTATTTTCAATCCACTGCATAGATGCATGGAACCCTTTTGAAATCCATTGGTCAAGATTCAATTTATTTTCACTTGAAAACTCAACTTTTGTAATCCCGACTTTTTGAAAGCCAAGCTCGTCTGCTTTNATCTTAATTCTTTGACTAAGTTTATTCATTTAATTTCATTTATGAACTGTTGAACCCATAAAATTCCAATAATTGTTTTGACATCAGCTATTTTTCCGGTTCGAACCCATTCATAGGCTTGTTGAATAGTTGTAGGNATTAATTCTAAAAATTCATCTTGATCTAATTTACTTTTAGTTTTAATCAAATCTTCTCCAAGATACATCCACATAGCTTCNTTTGAAAAACCTATAGCAGGATAAATTTTGGTTAAAAAGGTAAGTTTATTTGCAGAATAACCAATCTCTTCAGATAGCTCTCTCCTTGCNCAATCCAGAGGCTTCTCACCCTTATCAAGCTTTCCAGCTGGAATTTCAATGAATTCTTTTCTTGGTCCATACCTATATTGTTTGATTAAACCAATCTTTCCAGTTGGTAAGATTGGAACTATACATACGGCNCCTGGGTGATCAACCCATTCACGCGTACTAGTTTTTCCATTTGGAAGCTGAACATGATCTAAAAATAAATTAATCAATCTCCCTTTAAAGATTTTTTCTGATGAGATTTCTTTTTCTTCAAGATTTGACATTTTCTTAGTTTTTTAGATTCTTAAGAAAAAGCTTTGCTTCGATAATTTGATCCCAGTCCTCTACCTGATTCTCTTTAGAAGGTTCCGCATTTGCTACTTCATTAAAAATTCTTAAAGCTACATCTTGCTTGTTGTTTTTATAGAGCGCTTTTGCATAGTATAATCTTTGCACCAATATATTTTCTCCTTTGTTGAGTGCAATTTTCAATAACCTTTCAGCTTCATCCTTATCTGGCCATGACAAAAAAAATGGAACATATGGTGTACGTAAATGGACAACCCCTAACATAAAATACCCACCACCATCTTTGTAATCGGGATCTAATTCAATAATTTTCTCAGAATGCGTCTTCATTATATCTGCAAACCCTTCTTTTGCAGCTGCAATGATACCAAATACTTCAGCCCAGCTTCCAAGATTGGTTAAATACCAATATCTAATTCCTGCATTTTTAGGGTATTGTTCAATAAAGCTAGTACCTAATTTGACTGCATTATCAAAAATAACTTTCTTTTCTTCAGGNTCATCAACTACATACTTCCCTTTAAAATAATAGCTTTTAAGAATTCCTACAGCAGCTTCAGGAGTTGATTTTTGGTTAAAAGCAGAGGTGTAATACTTTATAGCAGAGTTAATATTGGATTGATTAGCAGTGTTTTTTACACTGCCAGCACTACGAAGATTGTAAGCATTTTGAGCATTTTCTAAATCAGTTTGAGAAAATAAAAAATTAATTATAAATAAAAAGGAGGAAAGGTTTGATTTCATTAAAAATATTCGATGTAGGTAATCTTTAATTCTCGATTAAAGTAATCAACTTTATTTTCATCAAATAAAAGATTATTAAAATCCATTTCTATATGAAGCCTTTCAACAAATGTCCAACGTATAGCTGCATTTAAATATCCCCCTCGATTAATAGCCAATGTTTTTGCTGTCATATCATTCTCATTAAGAGCAGCATTATATTCCATAAGAAAAGATAATTCTGGATTGAATTCCATATCAAATCCAAAAAAATAATTTATATCACTATCTCCATCATTGGTCTCAACAAAATTGTAGTTTGAGCCAAAGTGCAGACCAAGATTCCCTAAAGGCGTTATCCAATTTTTACTTGAGGCTGCATAAAGACCCATAGCTTTGATATCGTACCTCATTAATGAGTCTTGAGAATTAAAACTACCTTGACCTTGAGTATTTATGCCAATTGAAATTCCAGGCATAGCTTCGGTTTCATCAATCAAAAGGTATTTGAGATTTGTTTCCGGTTTAGGGTGCATAACCAGACTATCATCTCCTATAAGATTAGATGAGCCATATGATAGGCCAAGCTGAAATCTATCTGTAAGTCCAACGCTAATTGAACTTGTTAAACCGCCAGCCTTTTGAACATGCATTTGCAATGAATAGCTTCCTCTTTGAAGCGTAGCTGCTGATGGCACTGAAATTAAATTAGTGGGTGGAGGATAAGATTGTGCTCGTAAAAATAATAGATTTAACGAAAATACAATAATAAAGATCGATCGATTTGATGTATTCTTGGTCATGTGGTTATAATTAATTTACTCTTTCAAATCNACTGAATGCAAGCCTAGGGGTATATAGGTTCTCCGTATTTCGAAACTATCGTTCTNACTCGAAATTTNGGCATAGTTAATTGACCATCCTGATCAATAATATTAAAAATAATTTGCTGCTGTCCAATATCCACAACTTCAACCATTAAGCTATCTCCATTGGTGAGCACCATTAGATCGTGCTCTGTTTTTGGTATGAATACATCAAAAGGCACTTTCAAGTTCTTTTTGCGTATATCTTCAAGTAAAATCGAAATTTCATCAAGATTATTTCCTGTTCTTGGAGGGATTGTTTTGTACAAAGACTCTGCAGGAGGCTGCGATAAAACCATATAGCTTATCTGCTCTGCGCTTTGATTAAACTCTCTGATTTCTTTTTTACCTGTTAGGACATCTATTGAATAAGCATATTTTCTTACTATTTTATATTCAGGAAGNGATCTCCAAATCTCTCCTACTAAAAAACCTAGATGATTATAAATAAANTCTATTTCACCATACGGACTTCCTTGGACATTCACGAATTTAATTAGATTAAATTGGCTCGATTGATTTAATGTAAAAATTGTTTCTTGTCCATCGTAATAATTTTTGTTTTGACGCACAAGAACCTTTCTAAATTCTTCTGACCAGGGCTCATCTTTTCCAAAATATTTGACGCTATCAACNTCATTTGAATTATTAAGGTAATATTTTCTAATTAGTTTTTTTTNAGAATGCTCTAAATATTCACGCTTATAAACATCCCCATTATTATCAACCCATTCTTTTAAAATNGGGATTTTATTAGAGTTATAAAATACTTGTAAATGGGCACGATCAAAGCGGTGAGTGGCAAGCAGTCTTACATCGGATATAAAATCTTTATCTGAGGCATAAAACCGCAGATAGCTAATGCTTAACTGAGCATTCAAAATATAAAGTAGAGAGGTAAAAACAATTATTTTTTTACATATTTTCATGATCTGCCATTGAATTTAAATATGATTGAGACCAATTATTAAACTCTTCTGATTTAATTTTCTTTCTTACAGTTGCCATTAAATTATTATAATAAGTTAAGTTATGAATAGTGGCTAAACGTAACCCCAAGACTTCTTTAATATTAAATAAATGTCTTAAATATGATCTCGAAAAATTCAAACAGGTATAGCAGTTACAATTCACATCAAGGGGATCAAATGAATTTTTATATTTACTATTTTCAATATTAATTATTCCATCGCTAGTAAATAATTGACCATTTCTTGCATTTCTTGTTGGCAAAACACAATCAAACATGTCCACCCCAAGTTGAATGGCTTTAATTAAATCGGTAGGGCGACCGACTCCCATAAGATATCTTGGTTGATCTTTTGGTAATAATTCATCTAATAGAGCAATAGTGTCAAACATTGATGATTTATCTTCCCCAACTGCTAGCCCNCCAATTGCAACTCCNCAATCTGCAAANGGAATAAGNAACTCAGCACTTTTTCTTCGTTCNCTTTTAAAAGTTCCACCCTGGATAATTGGAAATAAGGTTTGATTCCAAGAATATATAGGATCATTCTCTTTAAGATATTCATAACATTTTTCTGTCCATTTAAATGTACGATCTACTGATTTAGAGATTATTGATTTATCAACATTTGCTGCGGGGCATTCATCAAATGCCATGATAATATCCGATCCAAGATGCCTCTGGATATCCATTGAAAGTTCTGGTGAAAGAAAATGGGAACTTCCATCTATGTGTGATTGAAATTCTACCCCCTCATCAGAAATATTATTAAGCTTAGCTAAAGAAAAAATTTGATAACCTCCACTATCTGTCAAGATACTTTTATCCCAGTTCATAAATGAATGGAGGCCTTTCGCTGAATGAATAATTTCATGGCCAGGTCTTAAATACAGATGATATGTATTCCCAAGTATGATGCCAATTTCTAAATCATGTAAAAACCTAGGATCAATTGTTTTAACTACACCGGAAGTTCCAATTGGCATAAATACAGGGGTTTCGAAAGTACTATGATCAGTGCTAATCTTTCCAAGTCTAGCAGAATTATTAATATCTGATGATATTAAAGAAAAATTCATTTAAAAAATAATTCTAAANGCTTCAACAACGTGTGATACNGGGTGCAACTTAATTCCTTTAGGTTTTTCTTTTAACCTATCAATACTTGCTTTAGGGGCAACAACCTCAGTAAATCCAAGCGCTATTGATTCCTTTAGCCTGTCTTCTAATTTTGTAACTGATCTTATTTCTCCTCCAAGACCAACTTCTCCAATCAATATAACCGAATCATTAATCAATTGATCTTTTTCACTTGATGCAAGCGCTGAGATCACAGATAGGTCAGCTGCTGGATCATTGATTTTTAATCCACCAACGAGATTTACAAAAACATCCTTCATCCCCATCTTATAACCCATTCTCTTTTCAAGGACGGCTAAAAGCATGGAAAGTCTCTTAAAATCAAATCCATTAACATTGCGCTGAGGAGCATTGAAATTTGCTACTGACACAAGAGATTGAATTTCAACTAAAATAGGACGCGTTCCCTCAAGGGAAGGGAATATAGTGGACCCTGTAATATCAATTCTTCGTTCAGCTAAAAACAATTCTGAGGGGTTCTTAACTTCATCTAAACCATTAGTTGTCATTTGAAATATTCCAACTTCATTGGTTGTGCCAAATCGATTTTTTACTGAACGTAATATTCTATGATCATGGCGTTCATCACCTTCAAGATATAAAACTGTATCAACCATATGTTCAAGCATCTTTGGACCAGCAATAATACCCTCTTTTGTTACATGACCTATGACAAGAATTGTAATTTTTTCATCCTTGGCTAATTGTAGCAATTTTTGACCACATTCTCTTATTTGCGAAACTGAACCAGGAAGAGAATCTATATTTTCGCTAAAGATAGTTTGAATAGAATCAATGATTAATAACTTTGGTTTCAATAAAGTCACATGATTCAATATTTCATCTATTCGATTTTCAGAACATAAATGTATATTTGAAGCGAGAACTTCAAGGCGTTTAGCTCTTAATGCTATTTGCTCTTCGCTTTCCTCTGCAGAAGCATAGAGAACATTTTGATCAAAAGGAGATAATATCTGTAGCGCAAGNGTTGATTTTCCTATTCCTGGACTACCTCCCAATAAAATCATTGAACCGCTTAACACTCCTCCACCTAAAACACGGTCAACTTCTTTTATACCAACCGAGGTTCTGTACTCTTCTTTCTTATGTAAAATATCTTCAAGAGATTGAGTATCTTTTTTCTTACCATTTAAACTGGTTTTCTGATTTTTTGAAACTTTATATTCACTTAATGTTCCCCATTCTTTACAAGAAGGGCACTGTCCATTCCATTTTGGGAAGTCCTGTCCACAGGAAGAGCATAGATATACGGTTCTAGATTTATTTCTGGCCATATTTATTGTGAGTAAATTTATTTATTTAAAAGGAAGGTAGTGAGAAATAAACAAAAAAAACTACCAATCATATCCTAAAGAAACATACCATTGAGGCTTTGACAGGCCTGACTCAGTCCAATCATATGCCGCCTCAATTCTCCATGGCAAAAAGATGGGAAGTTTTATTCCATACCCTACCGAACGCACCCATGGTGAAAAATCATTTGATAAATTGTTTCCATACTTTGATTGAAGAAGCGCATAATTTGTAAATTCACGAGAATCATCCCAAGCTGCTCCAACATCCATAAATACGTGTCCTAAAATATTTCCTATTGTCAATGGAAATGGAAAACCTATCTGTAAATATTGAATTAAAGGGAATCTGAATTCTAAATTAGTTAAAATAACATTTTTCCCAACCCTCTCCGAAAAACGTGCGCCGCGTAATGGGTAAGCAAATTCAGAAAAATAGATATCTTGCAGCAAAGACTCATTTCGGCTATCTAAAATTACATTCCTCCAGCGCCATTCTTGAGTTAATCCATCATCTACTCCATCAGTAGTTCCTGTACCAAAAAGCCAATTTTGCATACCCCCCAGAAAGTATTTTTGTGGATTTTTTCCAGTACTGTTTCCATAAAATAGTCGGCTAGCGAAAGAATAATTCCTGTTTACCATAAAGTACTTACGTAAATCAATTTTTAGTTTTTGAAAAGATATGCCCTTCTTTCCCATTGCCGGGCTTACTTCAAGCGTGGTATTCTGTCGGAAACCATCAATCGGACCAAGAAAACCAAAAACAGAATTATCAAAAACATAACTTAGAGTTGGGTTGAGAGCAATAAAGCCATCGCTATTTACCACAGTATTGCTAGTTTCATAAGGATCGATAGCAAAAAGTTTGTAATCCAAATTGTGCATTATGACACCAAAATCTAATCGGTTAAATTTGTTTAGAGGTCTGGATGCAGTTCCAGCGATACCATAATGCCTCATTCTTGCAGTAAGATCAACAGGGTAACCATATTGATTATAATATCCTCCTGTTAAAAAGAAATCAGCCTGATGAAACAAAGTAAAATAATAATTGGTTCTATTTTTTAAATAAGCATAATTCAAATAATAATCACTATTTGAAAGGGAGATCTGTGATTCTAGCGCAAGAGAGATTTGATGATCTCCCATAAGGTCACTAAAATAAAAAATTAATAATCCCTGATGGCCAAAAACATTATTATATCCATATTGACCTTGCGCAATATCTAAACTAAACTTAGTTTTATATGGCTGTGGGATATAATCGCCATTTTCTGTTTTAGATAAAGAGGATTTTGTAGCTTGCACATCTTGAGATTGCTCATTTTGGTTATTGTACGTTTCGTACTCCAAAGCAAAGATATATCTAGAATAATCTGATTGATCAGATTCGCTACCCCTCCATTTATCTTTCCTTAAATCAACGAGTTCTTCTTCTTTGTCAATATCTTTATTTTTATAATAATTGGTTGGCTGGATATCAACTTTTTCTAGATCAAGGGGGTTGTTCATTCTGTAAACATCCCATCCTCTACTAGAGTATCCTGAAAAAACCATAGTGTCATCATATTTATTTAAGCTTAATTGAAAGATACCCGTCAAAAGATTTGTAATAACTGTCGATTTTTTATTAACGAGATCATAGCGAAATAAATTCCAAGTTCCTGAAGAGTCGGCAGTATAGAATAGCACATCATCAGTATTTGAAAAAACAGGGTAATTTTCATCGAATCGAGAGTCTGTTATTTGATCAATCTTTTTAGTATTAATGTCAATCAAATAAATATTTTTATTTTCATAATCTAATGATAGCATATCTTTTGAATTTGTATTACTGCGCTTAATACTTTTACCTCGATCAGACACAAAAGAAAGGAGGCTTCCATCTGGGCTCCAGCTGGGCTCTGAATCAGAATATATATCATTTGTTAGATTGAAATGTTTTTTTGTTTGGAGATCATATACATAAATATCACTTGCACCATTTTCGTAGCCTACAAAAGCAAGCTTCTTTCCTGATGGACTCCAAGCGGCACTAAAAACCCCATCTAGATCAAAAGGTATTTTTTCTTTATCACCAGAAGCAACATCAACTAAATACAAAGCATCCCTAGATCCAGACTTCGCAGCAAACACAATTCGCTTGCTATCGGGTGACCAACTAATCCCAGGTTGTAAAAATTTTAATTCTTCAAAATCTAGCGATCTACTACCCTTAATTAACTTCTTGATTTTCTTTCCAGTAAGAGCATCCATCAAATCAATATCAAAATAACTCATATTGTTTGTCAGGGATGCGATTTGTCCACCATCTGGAGAAATCGATGGGGAAATATTGTATACATTTTTTTCTTTTTTATGGTCAGTGAGTTTTTTTGCAATATCTTTGACCTCATCTCTACCAGCAACATCAGGATAAAATTCTTTTTTTATATACTTATGCCATTGTTCAGTTAATTCCTCATAATCCATACCAATAGCGCTTTTAAATCCTTTTTCAGCACTGCGCAATCTTTTCATAGATTGAAAAACTTCTCCAATTTTTTCTCTTCCGTATTTTTTTGCAATGAATCTCCAGACCGATTGCCCTCCCTTATAAGCTAAATAATATTCTAGTTCTTTTACCGTTGGAATGCGCTCGTTTATAGCTAGATCACGAATAACCATATCTGCTTCGGTATCCCAATTAGAAGAAAGATACTCAGCTAAGCCTTCATTTGCCCATAATGGCATGCTCCATGTTACTTGTCCGCTAGCAACATTTTGCATTCTACCGCCATAAATAAGATCATTTATCATAGCATGAACTAGCTCATGATGAATTACATGACGAAATGCTTTGTAATCTCCTTCAAAAGGAATTACAACGCGGTTCTTGAATAGCTCTGTTACACCACCAATTCCTTCGGACATATATACACCAACAGCATTGTTCTGCTGAAACTCATTATGAGAATGATAGACGATGATTGGAACCCGTTTTTTTAAATTCCATCGTAAATGTTTTCCTATTTGTTCATAGGCCTCATTAGCCGCTTCCATCGTAAAAGTAGCAAGTTCAATTTGATCTCCATAATAATAAACATCAAAATTTGGAGATGAAATAAAATCCCAATCAAATTCTCTATACTGTACTTTATTCTGTCCAAATGATTGGCCAAATAAAAAACAGCTCGTAGCAAGAAGGATTGTAATAGTAAATTTTTTCATATTAATAGTAAAGTCAAACCAAGTTTTTTAGTTCCCTAAATTCGAGGATATACTGAAATATTGCAAATAATTTACAAAATATTATTATTCTTTGATGATTGACTGTCCTCCAATGAAAATATTAGTTTACACATATGGATTTGCCAGTATATTTTATATCCGACATTCATTTGATGTTAAAAAGAACAGACTCCGAGGTAAATAGAGAAGAGATCTTATTTAATTTTCTCGATCATGTCAGACAAACAGGAGGTACTCTAATAATTAATGGAGACCTATTTGATTTTTACTTTGAGTATAAAGATGTGATACCAAAAGTTTATGTTCCTTTTTACTATCAAATATTAAAACTAAGAGAGTCGGGAGTGAGGGTGCATTACGTTCTTGGTAATCATGATTACTGGGTAATGGATTTCATTAACGATACTTTATTTGATAAAGTATATAGCAATGATGTAAAAATGAATATTGGAAATAAAACATTTTATATCACACATGGTGATGGGTTTCTATCCTGGGATAGAAGCTATAGGCTATTAAAAAGGATTATTAGATCACGTTTATTTATTTGGTTTTACAGATCACTCCACCCTAGAATAGGGTATTCCTTTGCAAGCTGGGTATCTAAGAAAGGTAAGCATTACATACATAGTGATGAATACAATCAACGAATCTTAAATGAGATGGAAATTCAAGCAAAACCATTTATTGATGATGGATATGATTATTTTATTTCTGGACATTATCATCAAGCAAAAGAATTGCAAATGAAAAAAGGGAAGCTTATAATACTAGGTGACTGGTTAAGTTTTTTCACCTATGCAAAATTTGATGGAAGGGATTTAAAATTACACTATTGGAATAATAATGAAAAAAGCTAAGCTAATTATCTCTCTAGTATCTACCTTAATTTTATTTGAAGGTTGCTCTACCATAAAAAGATTTCTCCCGCAAAGAAAATCAAACGATGATATATCTTATGAATTAATAGAAAATTTGAGTACTGCATTTAGTGAAGGGAAATTACAAGCCCTTGAAGAAATGATTGCAATATATAATGACACTAATCAACCTTATGATGTTAGAATGGCTGCAGGAGTAGCATTAGCTGAAACGCAGCACCCCACTGCCTTAAATGCGTTATCAGAAGCAGTAGGGGAAGCAGCAGCGTTAGATGTAACATTCATGATAGGTTCAATTGAGCTATTGGCACAGTTTAGAGATGACCCAAGAGCTGCTGATGCTATGATTAGCGCCATGAATAAAGTTGAAGAAAAAACAAATGAACTTGAGCTTTCATTAGTAAAAAATCTGAATAAAGTACGTACCAAAGATCAAGTAATGGCCCTTTTAGATCTTTATGCGGTAAGTAGGAGCAATTTTAACCGTACTGAAAAACTTTTAACAGAGACATTAGGGGCATTGGGAACTGATGAAGTTGTACCAATTTTAACACAAATTTCTAGAGATCCTTTTGTTAATTTAGGAATTCGAAATAGAGCACTAGAAATCTTAGGCAAAAAAGATCCTACGCAAGTAGCAGGTGCTTTTGCAGAACTATTAGGTGATCCAGAAACAAATCTCGAAGTTAGGGATTTTGCTCTTAGCACAATGAAAGGTGTCAAAGAAGAAAATTTGGTATTAGCCCTACTGCAAACTTATCGAACCGGAAAAGATCAATACTATAATATTTTAAATACTCTTTTAGAGGCTCTTGGTGAATTTGATGACCCAGAAATAAGAAAAGCTGTAATTGAAATAGCTAAAAATGATAGCTATCCATTAGAAATAAGAATTAAAGCTATAGAAAAATTGGCTGATATTAGTGATCAATCGGTAATACCCTCTTTAATGCCAATTTTATCAGACTATAATCAGTATAAGTTGCATGTTGCAGTTATTCAAACCATAACAAACCTTGGAGCATATACTGAATTTGAGCAAGAAATTCACCGAAGAACCTTTGAAGCTCATAAGCAAGCAGCTACATCAAATGACTAAACTACTATCCTATTTTTTACTATTTGGGGTCATTTTTTCACAACAGTTGAATACTGAAATAGTTGGGGGAAATGATTCGTTAGATTTTTCCCTTGATTCCACACTAATTGATACATTAAATCAACCAACTATTGAAATTTCAGCTACTATTGATACAGTAGACAAAGCTAATAACATAGAAGAGGTTGATTCTTTAAATTTGGAAAAGCCACTTCCACAAGTTAGAGATCCTAAAATAAGAGTAGTTGAAAAACTTGATTCGGGAGAATCATTTTTTGAAATAAGGTCAAGCATTGATTTTCTTAAATTGCAAATCGATGATTTGAAAAAAATAATTTCAGTCTATGAAGAAGGAAAAGGCGCAATGCCAAATATTGATGAAGAGCTTCTCAATCTAATTAAGATACCTCAGCTTAAACATAGAATTGAACTACAAAATGGAACTGTAGTCAATGGTGAAATTATTGAAGAAGATGATCTTGGAATAATCGTTCAAACAAGCATTGGGCAGCTTGCTATTGAGAAAGATAAAATTATTGATATTAGTGAAGATCTACCGCCAGCTGCTAAAGTTGAATTGATTAACGAACCATTTGTAAATATTTATCCGGATCGTGAGGAAATAGTAGGAACTGTTAAAAATGTAGGTACAAAACGAGCTGATTTTGTTAGGGTAATTGCGAATCTATGGTCACTAACGACACAGCTTCTATATCAAGATTCTGTTTTTGTTTCAGGTCAAAACACTAAATATTATACTGGAATTAAAGCTAAAACCTCTTTAAACCCTGGCTCTACTACAGAATTTCAATTAGTGATACCTATTGATAGTGATAAAGAAGAAACATCCTATAGAACATTTGAAGTAAGATGGGAATCCTATAAATAATCTAAAGTAATTGTGTCTGGTAGATATCATGTATCCTTATGAGACCAAGACAAATATTTGATTGATCAACGACAGGTAGTACAGATATTTGTGATTCTCTGTTTTCCATTAAGGAAATGACCTCAGATAGTGAAGAGTCAACCTTAATTGTAATTGGATTAGCTGACATAACTTCGTTTGCTTTACAATTATCGATATCAATTTCATTTGCTAAAGATCTTCTTAAATCGCCTTCAGTTATAATCCCCATAAGAATTTTTTCATTATTTAAAACAAGAGCAGCGCCTTGAGGCTTCTCAGTCATTTTAATAACAGTATTACGTAAATCATCATTACTATCTACAGTCGCAACCTTATCAATTGGCTGCATAATATCTTTCACTTTTAGTTTTAAACGTCTGCCAAGATCACCCGCTGGATGTAACTTAGCAAAATCTTCTCGCTTAAAATTTTTATTTGCCATTAAAACAGCAGCTAGCGCATCACCTATAGCTAGTGTTAGTGTAGTGCTAGATGTTGGGACGATCCCTAATGGATCAACCTCCTTAGAAACTGATGCATCTATAACTAAATCCATTTCATTAGATAAAATTGAATTCATATTCCCTAAAATGCCAATCAGAGGTGAATTAAATTCTTTTAATATAGGAATCAGCCTAACAATTTCATCTGTAGCGCCACTCTTTGAAATAAGGATGGTTGGATCACCAGGTGCATAAATACCAAGATCTCCATGTACCGCCTCAGCAGGATGAAGAAAAACAGCTTCATTGCCAATACTGCATAACGTTGCTGCAATTTTTTGAGCAATAAGTCCTGATTTTCCCATTCCACTTATCACTATCTTGCCGTTATGGTTAGTAATGATATCACAGGCAATTTCCATTTTATCTGAAATTCTGTCAGCGGCATTGATCAATTGCTCACCTTCTCCAACAAGAACATTTTTTGCAACGGATTTTAAACTGTGTTCATTCATTTATTTTTCTAAGATTTATCTAAAATTTTTACCATTATTGCATTTTGAGCATGCATTCTATTCTCAGCTTGATCAAAAACGATAGAGTTTGAAGACTCCATAACTTCATCTGTTACTTCATTTCCTCTCTCTGCGGGCAAACAATGCATAAATAGTGTATCTTTTTTTGTTGAATCCATCATCTTTGAATTGACTTGAAAATTTTTGAAGATCTTAGTTCTGGATTCAGCTTGATCTTTTTGCCCCATTGACGCCCATACATCTGTATAAATAATGTCGGCTCCATGAACACCATTGATTGTATCATTAGTTATTTCAATAGTTAAAGATGATGATTCCTTGGCAAGATTAATAGTTTCTTGATCAGGCTCATAACCTTCAGGGCATAAACATGTAAAATGTATAGGTATCACTGATGCGAGCCTTAACCAAGAGTGCACTATATTATTTCCATCTCCAACATAAACAATTTTAATATTATCAAGATTGTTTAGATGCTCATAGACTGTTAGAATATCCGCCATTATTTGGCATGGGTGGTTATAATCAGTCAATCCATTTATCACAGGTACAGATGAATTTTGGGCAAGCTCAAGCATATGTTTATGATCAAAGAGTCGTGCCATGATCATATCATTGTACCTACTTAAAACTCTTGCAATATCTTTAACAGCTTCTCTTTTTCCAATACCAATATCATTAGGACCTAAATAAAGCGCGTGTCCACCTAATCGAAAAAAACCAGTTTCAAAAGATACGCGAGTCCTTGCAGATGGTTTAGCAAAAATCATCGCAAGAGATTTACCTGAAAAAGGTTTATAGTCGTTACTTTGTTTAACGCGTTTTTTTAATTCAATGGCAAAATCTAAAAAATCATAAATTTCTTTTTTATCAAAATCCGTCACATGGATGAAATCTTTTTTCATTTTTTAGAATTATTTTCCATCCATTAGAAGTTTAAATAGCTTTGACCCAGATGGAAGAACCAAAGTAGTCTTATCATCAACAACTTGCTTATAGGTGTCTAAAGTGCGAACAAATTCATAAAACTTAGGATCCGCAGAATAAGATCTAGCATATATCTGCACAGCCTTTGCATCACCTTCGCCTCTTAATTTTTCAGCTTCCTTGTAAGCATCAGCTAGAATGATTGTTTTATCTCTATCCGTAGCCGCTCTTATTTTCTGTGCTTCTTCTTCTCCTTCTGATCTAAATTTATTTGCCTGTCTTTTTCTTTCAGCTTCCATTCGAGCATAGATAGACTCTTCATTTTCAGCAGGTAAATCAACGCGACGTATTCTTACATCTACGACAGAAATTCCATAAGCTAGGGTAGCTGAATTGCTTTGTCGAGTCACTATATCCATTATTTCTTCTCTATTTTCTGTAATAATCTCAACCATATCATGCGTACCAAGCTCCCTTCTTAATTCCGAGTAAACTATGTCATCCATACGGCTTTTTGCGGTTGGAATAGCTTGAACTGTTTTTAGAAATTGTAATGGATCAACAATTTTCCATCGTACATAATTATCAACAATTAAACTTTTCTTATCTTTACTTAGGATTTCTTCAGGTGGAGAATCGTATTCTAATAATCTATCATCAAATNTGATTTTTTCTTGAAAAGGAAATGGTAGNTTTACATTCAACCCTGGCTNTGTGACTGTTTTGACCGGCTTACCAAGTTGAAGAATTACAACTTGTTGAGTTTCATCAACAATAAAAATTGANCTAAAACCANCTACAGCTAGGATTGGTAATAAAATAGTTAATAGTTTTTTCATGATTATTTCCCCTCTTTTGCTTTAAGGTTGAGCAGGTTAATTAAATTGCTCCCCTCTTTTCCATCAGGTANAATTATTTTTTCTCTATTTGAAAGAATCTCTTCAGCGGTCTCTAGAAATAATCTAGTTTCAGTTACTTCTTTTGATTTCCTGTATTCTTTTAAAACTNCATTGAATTTTGAAACATCACCTTCCGCTCTAGCAATTCTTGCTTCTTTATAACCTTCGGCTTCTCTGATCTGGGCCTGCGCNTCTCCTCTAGCTTTTGGTATGACGTCATTTCGGTATCCTTCNGCTTGATTAACCATTCTATTTTTATCTTCCTTTGCCGAAGCAACATCTTTGAATGCTGAAATCACTTGNTCTGGAGGACTAACATCTTGTAATTGAACAGCAACAACTAAGATTCCCGTATTATATTTATCTAAGATATTCTGAATTAGTTCTTTTGCCTCTTCTTGGATCATAAATTTTCCAGAAGTAAGCGCTTCATCAATATTATGACGCCCGACTACTGTTCTTAAAGATGCCTCAGATGCTTGCCTTACAGTTAATTCTGGTTCGATAAAATTAAATGTATAAGCAACTGGATCCTTAATTCTGTATTGAACAATCATTTCAGCATCAACAATATTCTCNTCACCTGTTAACATCAAGCTCTCTCTNGAGATTGTTTGNTATTGATTTTTACCAACAGTTCTAAANCCAATTTCAATTCTTTTGACTTCAGTAACTTTTGGTGTACTGACTGTTTCAATAGGATAGGGGAAATGATAATTAAGACCTGACTGAGCCGCCCTTGAATATTTTCCTAGTGTTTGGACAACACCTACTTCATCNGGACCAACAACGTATATTCCTGTTAAAAGCCATAAAACTACAAAAATTCCTACAAGTGGAAATGTGCCCATTGAAAGTTTAGGGATTTTAATCTCTTGATCACCAATTATAATTCGTTTATAAGCCATGATTTTCCTTTCTAATTTATTAACTGCCGCCTTAAGCGTGCAGATGGAAATTTTAATTGTTCTCTATATTTTGCAACCGTTCTTCGAGCTATCGGATAGCCTTTTAATTTTAATTGATCTGCCAAATCAGTATCGGTAAATGGTTTATCTTTTACTTCATTATTAATTAATTGTTTCAGCAAATTTTTAATTTTGTTTGTGCTTACCTGNTCACCGCTTTCTGTATCAAACTTATTTGAGAAAAAAGATTTTAACTCAAAAATTCCATAGGGAGTATCAACATATTTATTTCGCGTAGAGCGACTAATTGTAGAAATATCCATCTCTAATTTATCAGCAATGTCTTTTAATTTCATTGGTTTTAATGTAGAAATATCTCCATTAAAGAAGTCTGGTTGATTTTTAATTATTTCATTCATCACTGAAGTTAATGTTAATTGTCGCTGCTCAATTGCTTTGATTAACCATGAAGCAGAGTCTAGCTTTTGCTTGAGAAACTTTTGAGTATCCTTAGAGGTTTTTTGCTGGTTTAATATTTCAAGATAATTTTCATTTATTGATAAATCTGTTATGGGAGATTGATTCACAATAATCTTCCATTTNCTATTTTCATTAGAAACAATTAAATCTGGAATCACAGTATCATTCTGCGGTTTTATTTTACCCTCTCCAGGATAAGGATTCAATTTTTTTATATCTTCAATAACTTTTNTTAATTCATCTTTCTCAATTTTTAATTCTTCTAATATTTTATCATATTTATGATTTACAAACTCATCAAATAAATTATTTATTATATTCTTGTGGGTTTTATAGCCTTCTCCTTTTAACTGAAGAATTAAGCATTCTTGTAAATTACGCGCAGCAATTCCAGCAGGGTTAAGCTTTTGAACTAAGAATAAAATTCTTTCTACCTCGTCCTCAGAAATTCCAAGATGATCTGATATAAGTATTGTATCTATAGCTAAATATCCATTTTCATCCAAATTCCAAATAATCTCTTCGGCAATATTTTGCTCTTTTTCTTCAAGATCAAATTCATTTAATTGTTGAGATAGATCCTCTAAAAAATCTAATTGCTGTACAATAGGGATTTCAAAATTTTCACTTTGGTTATTATAAACGTTTCGAGGTTCANATTCATCAGGGTCATCCTCATAATCAACTTCTTTGTCTTCCTTTAATTCTTCTTCATCATTTTCTTGAATTGATTCTGGTTGATCAAGTAAAGGGTTGCTCTCAAGCTCATCTATAACTTTTTGCTCTAGGCTCGTTGAGTTTAATTGTAAAATTANTGTCTGGAGAATTTGCTGAGGAGATAGAGAGTGACTCAGTGATTGCTTTTGTTTTAACCCTGCCATTACAAAGAAAAACTTTCACCTAGATAAAGTCTTCTGGCTTCCGCATCATTGGCAAGAAACTCTGAAGAGCCTGATTTAAGAATTTTTCCATCGAATAAAAGATATGATCTATCGGTAATTGATAATGTCTCCCTTACGTTGTGATCCGTAATTAGAACACCAATATTTTTTTCTTTAAGNGAGCTAACAATAGATTGGATATCTTCCACTGCAATTGGATCAACCCCAGCAAAAGGTTCATCCAATAAAATAAAGTCAGGATCCATAGCTAACGTCCTAGCAATTTCAACCCTACGCCTCTCTCCCCCAGATAAGTTTGCACCATTGTTCAATCTAATTTGATTTATTGATAAGTCATCTAAAAGTTGATCAATTTTATTTTGCTGTTCTTGCTTTGATAAACTGCTCATTTCAAGCACCAGCCTAAGGTTATCTTCAACGGTAAGTTTACGAAAAATTGATTCATCTTGTGGTAGATAACCAATCCCGAATCGACTTCTTTTGTACATNGCCTTCTTAGTGATATTCATCTGATCAAGAAATATATCCCCCTCAGTGGGCTTTATCATTCCTGTTATCATATAAAATGTTGTGGTTTTTCCAGCGCCATTTGGACCTAATAAGCCAACAATTTCACCTTTATTAACCTCGAGGTCTACATCTCTCACAGCCCAAAAATCACCATATCTTTTGCAAAGCTTTTTTGCGCTCAATTGCTTATGGCTATCACTCATTTATTTCCTCGTGAAAAACTCCTGTTGGCTTCATAATTTCCCAATTATCTAATTCAATGTCCGATTTAAATCCAATCCCATAAAGGGTATCGCTTTCTTCGGTAATAAATATCACACTATCATCAGTAAAAACTTTTTCATCTACATTATCCCATGATAGCGTATCGGTATAAAGAGTAACACCACTATCAGAGACTACAACAACATTTCCCATTGCTACTAAAAAATCTTTCGCTTCATCAATCTCAGCAATATNTGATTTGAGATTGCTAGTATAAATTTCTTCACTATTAAAAAAATCAGCATCTACATTTTGATCTAAAAGTATGTATTGACGTTGTTGGTATTTTTCTAGATGACCTGATCTTATTACTGCTCTTTTAGAGCCTTTATTTGTAAGGGTAATTATTGCATTCCAACTTTCNGCATCAGGAACCCCATCTCTCGTTTTACCAATCTTTTGCATATCAGGATTTTGGCATGCAAATATGAAAAGTATTAAAATGATTATTAGGTTCACTTGNGATTCAATAATTGATTTTTTAAATCAAGAATAACCTTTTCTAGGCGACCTTGCTCAATCAATATCCATTCAACTGCTTCACGGAAAGCTCCCTCGCCCCCAGATTTATTTGTAACATGTACCGCCACTGACTTACATGGGCCTGATGCGTTTTGAGTAGCAATTGGAACTGCAACCTTTTCCATCACAGGAATATCTATTAAATCATCACCTATATAGGCAATCTCAGAATCATCTAGATTGTATTTAGATTTTAGTTCTTCATATGGAATGAGCTTATTCAAGATTCCATTGTATACATCTTCAATTTTCAATTCAGATGCACGTAGCGCGGTTGCATTTGATTTTCGNCCAGATATAAGAGCTAAGTTCATACCAGATTGGCGAAGTAATGCAACGCCTGCACCATCATTAACATTAAATTTTTTTATTTCTGATTCTTTATTTCCAACATAGATCGATCCATCGGTCCAAACTCCATCAATATCGGATATGACCATTTTAATTTTATTTATATCNTAATCAATCAATGAACAGCCTCATAAATTTTTAATAATNTTCCTAGTAAATCTTCTAAGCTGTCTAGTGGCCATTGAGTAGATGCATCTGATTTAGCATTGCTAGGGTCATTGTGAACCTCCATGAAAATGCCATTACAACCAGCAGCAACAGCTGCCTTAGCTAGAGTAGGAATCATATTTCTCTGCCCACCTGTTATATTCTGATCGCCTGGTAATTGAGCTGAATGTGTCGCATCAAAAATAACAGGGTAGCCTACATTTTGCATAACTGGTATAGATGTCATATCTGAAACTAAACTATATCCAAAAGAGGTTCCTCTTTCAGTTAGTAAAATATTTTTATTACCTGTTGATTCAACTTTTTCTGCAACATGTTTCATTTTNCCAGGCGCAAGGAATTGNCCNTTTTTTATATTTATTGCTTTTCCAGTTTTTCCTGCNGCAATTAATAAATCAGTCTGCCTACATAGAAAAGCCGGAATTTGTAAAACATCAGAAACCTCAGCTACTGCCTTACACTGATCAGGAAGATGAACATCTGTTAATACCGGAATTCCAAGTTCGGTTTTGACGTCATTTAATATCGACAGTCCTGTATCTAGATTATCAGGTCCTCTAAAAGAATCTATTGCTGAACGATTAGCTTTATCAAAAGAGCTTTTAAATATTAATGGAATATTCATGGTGCTAGTNATTTTTTGAATCTGCTCAGCCATCATTAATATATGATCTCTTGATTCAATAACGCATGGACCGGCAATCAATGGAAAGGATCCGCTTTCGTATTTTACATTACCAATTGTAATTGTATTCATAATATTATTTCTTTTTTAATTGTTTGACAGATGCTTTNATAAAATCTCTAAATAAAGGATGAGCTTTACTTACCCTACTTTTTAATTCAGGATGAAACTGTGNAGCGATATACCATGGGTGATCTTTTAATTCAACAATCTCAACTAANTTCAGTTCCGAATTCTCTCCAGAAATAATTAATCCATTTTTTTCCAATCTATNTCTATATCTATTATTTACTTCCCATCTATGTCGATGACGCTCAGAAATATTATTNTTACNGTAAGCTGAAAATGCTTTTGTTCCTTTTTTTAATGTACAATCATAGGCGCCCAACCTCATAGTTCCACCTTTTGCTTTTATTGCCCTTTGTGACTCCATAAGATCTATCACAGGGTAGGGGGTTTTTTTATTAAACTCCGTACTATTCGCTCCATCTAAATTGCAAACATTTCGTGCAAATTCAATAACCGCACATTGAAGACCCAGACATATTCCTAGAAATGGAATTTTATTTTCACGCGCATATTTGCAAGAAAGTATTTTACCTTCAGATCCTCTAGAGCCAAAGCCGGGTAAAAGTAAAATTCCATCCATTTTATGAAATGCGGTAAATGCATCTGAGTCATTCTTTATATCTTCTGTCGCTACCCAATGCACTTTAACTCGAGTATCATTCTCAACACCGGAGTGTATGAAGGCTTCTAAAACGCTCTTATAAGCATCTGGTAACTCAGTATATTTTCCGCACATGGCGATATTTACTTTATGTTTTGGGTGTTTGAATTTTTTGATAAANTTTTTCAAATAAGCAATATTAGCCTTACCATTAAGCTGAAGGCGATCCATAATAATTTCAGATACTTTTTGATTGTATAAAGTAAGCGGAACTTCATAGATGCTTTTAACCTCAGATCCTTCTATTACATGCTCTGGATTTACGTTGCCAAAAAGTCCTATCTTATTTTTTACATCTTTCGTGAGNTTNTATTCTGTACGGCAAAGAATCATATCAGGTGATAAACCAATTTCACGTAGTTTCATTACTGAATGTTGGGTTGGTTTGGTTTTTAGCTCTTCACTAGCTTGGATGTAAGGTACAAGCGTAACGTGCATAATGGTATGATTATGATATCCAACCTCAAGAGAAAGTTGACGTATCGCTTCCATAAATGGAAGGCTTTCAATATCTCCTACAGTACCTCCTACTTCACAAATAACAACATCAAATTTCTTTGGTTTATTTATTGCCTTAATTCGCGCAATGATTTCATCTGTAATATGAGGAATAACTTGAATCGTTGCCCCTAAATAATCTCCTTTTCTCTCTCTTCCAAGAACAGTGCTATAGACTTGACCAGTAGTTGCATTATTTATCTTTGCCATATCTACATCAATAAATCTCTCATAATGACCNAGATCTAAATCTGTTTCAGATCCATCATCCAAAACAAACACCTCTCCATGTTGGTATGGATTCATAGTTCCAGGATCTACATTTAGATATGGATCTAATTTAAGAATAGTGACCTTTAGGCCTGCACTTTTCAANAGGTAGCCTATAGAAGCAGCTGCAATACCCTTACCAAGCCCAGATATCACNCCACCCAGAACAAANATATATTTTATTGGTGTTTTTTGCCCCATTTTACTTTTTCATCTCATTTAGATCTTCTAATGTATCAATCCCTCTGTTTACTCTATCGGTAAGCGCTACTTTGATAGAAATACCATTATCTATAGCTCTTAATTGCTCCAATTTATATTTTACTTCATTGGCAGATGGCTTTAAGGATGTGAATTTATCCAATATATCTTGTCGATAAGCATAAATTCCTGCATGATGATAATACCCACCAGATTCCATGTCAATCGGGATTCTTCTNAATGCTAGAGCAAATCTATCATTATCTAACAAAACTTTGACTGTATTTGAATCATGCAATTGATTTGCAGAAAGTTCTTTTCCTGCGATAGTAGCCATTTCAATAGAAGTATCATCAAATTCATCTATTAACATATCGATTAATGTNTGATCTAAAAAAGGCTCATCAGCTTGAACATTAACTATAACATCTGCATTTTTATCTTTAGAGACTTCATGCACTCTNTCAGTCCCAGAGTGATGAGTAGAATCTGTCATTGCAGTCTTTACTTTCCATTTTTTTAACTCTTTCACAGTCTCTTCATCATCTACAGCAATAATTACATCATCTANTGATTCTGATTTCTTTACATTTTCATAGACATGCACNACCATTGGTTTTTCATCAATTGGAAATAAAATTTTCTTAGGAAAGCGTTTTGATTGTAGGCGTGCAGGTATAATTGCAATTGTATTCATCTAATATTTTCTTTATTAAAGTATAGATAGAGATTGGAAGGCTGGATTAAGAACTTCAATAATTTAAACCTATGCAAAACATCAATCATGGTATTTACAAATAATAATGATACCTAAATTTATGAGAACTGCTGTGTAGCTACAAGAATGTTCGAAATAAGTTTTATTCGAATCGCATAGATTCAACTGGATCAAGATTCGCAGCTCTCCAAGCAGGATAACTACCAAAACCAATTCCAATTAAAGAGCAACTCACCACTCCATAAATTGCCCAATCAATTGGAATAACTGCAGGGACTTTTGCTACAAAAGATATCAGATTNCCAGCGGCTATACCAAATACAACTCCTATAATTCCACCAACTTGACATAAAAAAACTGCCTCAGTTAAGAACTGAATTAAAATATGTCCTTTGGTAGCACCAATTGCTTTTCGAATACCTATTTCTTTTATTCTTTCTGTTACCGATACNAGCATAATATTCATGATACCTATACCTGCAACAATCAAAGCAATCACACTTACAGAAAATGCAAAAATTTTAATGGATCCTGTGAAGGAGCCAAAAGTTTCCATCAATTCTTCATTGGTTGTTATTTCAAAATCATTTTCCTCACCAGGGCTAACTTTTCTAATTGTACGAAGAATNCCGATTACCTCGTCAACTGTTTCGCTATAAACTTCAGCAGATTCTGATTCTACCGTAATTCCTANTGAATATGAAGTTCCTCGGAAACGCTGTANAAATGTTGTTATAGGTAAAAAGACATAATTGTCCTGACTTTGTCCAAAAGATTGTCCTTGCCTTTCCGTAATGCCAACAACAGTAAAGTTAATTCCTTGAAGCTGAATAACCTTTCCAAGCGGATCTTCAAATGGAAAAAGAGCATCNACAACATCAGCTCCAATGATACATACGCTTCTAGATAAGTGCACATCTTCATCGGTTAAATTTCTACCATCTGCAATGTAGGTATTAACAGTTCGCAAAGTTCCGGGGTCGCCCCCTGCTATTCTTGGAGTTTGNTTTGTTTTCTTATCTTTGTATGTCACAAGTCTCACATTGTCAGTATCATCCCCACCGCTAACCAATATTGGTAATTTTGCTCTCTCTTTTAATTTAAGATATTGATCTAAATCGATATTTTTTCTATTACGATACTTTTCATTCCTACCAAACTGTATTGCAGGGTCTTTGGTAATTAAGAATGTATTGGTACCAAACACATTCAANCCAGATTCAATGGAGCTTTCAAGGGTTTTTATAGCGGTCATAACACTAATAACTGAAAATATTCCAACTGAAATTCCTAAAAGCGTAAGAGTTGATCGCAATTTATTTTGTCGAATAGCATCAAATGTCATCCGAACACTTTCNCGTAAAATACTTTTTATCTGTCTTTTNCCTAGCATAATCTATTCGTANCTAAGNGCATCAATAGGATCAAGACTTGCTGCGCGATAAGATGGAATAACTCCNGCAATAACTCCTACAAAAATACTCAATGAAATAGAAGTTATAGCAAGCCATATAGGCATTACTGATGGAAAAAATTGATTAATCACCAAGCTCAATAATGTGGCCAGTGTTAATCCAATAATTCCCCCAATTACGCAAATCATAATAGCTTCCATTAAAAATTGAGTCAAGATCATCTTTTTTGTGGCACCTATAGCCTTCCGAACACCAATTTCTTTCGTTCTTTCTTTTACCGATACAAACATAATATTCATAATACCAATTCCGCCAACTACTAAAGAAAGGACTGTGATGAAAATACCTACACCTCCTATAGCAAATTTTATCTGATTGTATACATTTTCAAAAGCCATTGTCTGGTTAACGGCAAAATCATCTTTCTCGGTAGGCTTTAACCCTCTTATTTGACGCATAATACCATAAATTTCATCTTTGGATTCTTCTATTTTGTCGCCTGGAATCTTTACACTTATTCTAATGAATCCTCTTCTTGAAAATAGTCGCTGGGTAGCCCCGGAGGGTATAATTACTTGCGTATCAAAACTAAATAAACCTAAAAACTTCCCTTGTTTTTCCATCACACCAAGTACGCGAAAACGTATGCCGTCTATTTTGAATTTTTTCCCGATTGGATCTTCATTTGGAAATAAATTTTTGGCAACATCATGACCCAATAAAGCGACACGTGCCCCTGAACGATCTTCTGAGTTTGTAAAAAATCTTCCTTTCTCAACGCCATAATTGGTGGTTTTCAAATATTCTGTTGTCGTACCAAAAATTTGAGATCTAGCCCCTAGATCTCCTCTTGAGAGGCTTGCGCCTCTTTGCATTACAGGAGCAACAGCTTCTGCATACTTTGATCTAGATTTAATTTTATCAACGTAATCTAATTTAATTCTAGGCCTATTTCGCACTTCCCACCAATCTTGCCCTCCAAACCACTCCCATCGACTTATTGACAAAACATCTTTGCCTAGGAAATCCATACTTTTATCGAATCCTTTATCAAGACCAGAGATCAGTGTACCCATCAACGTTACAGTTAAAATACCTATGATNATGCTTAGCCCTGTTAAGAAAGANCGTATCTTGTTAGATAATATGGAGCTAATTGCAATACGNACACTTTCAAAGAATAATGATANCATTATAAAGCCTTTGTCATATCNTTGTTTAATCTATCTTCTTTTATTTTTCCATCGAAAATGGTAATGATTCGATTGGCGTGCATTGCAATTTCTTGCTCATGCGTNACTAGAATAATTGTATTCCCTTTTGCGTAAAGCTCATGAAGTATTTTCATAATTTCTATTCCGCTTTTAGAGTCAAGATTACCAGTAGGTTCATCCGCAAGAATAATTGAAGGGTTGTTAACCAGGGCCCTTGCGATTGCAACGCGTTGTCTTTGNCCTCCAGATAACTCATTTGGCTTATGGTCTAAACGATCTCCTAAGCCAACTGAGATAAGAGAACTTTCTGCCATTTTAAGCCTATCAGCTTTAGGAATATTTGAATAAATCAAAGGAACTTCAACATTGCGCAGTGCAGTAGCTTTTGGAAGAAGATTAAATGTCTGAAAGACAAATCCAATCTTTCTATTTCGAATTGAAGCAAGCTGATCATCATCCATCTCGTGCACCAACTCTCCTTCAAATTGATAAGTACCGGAAGTTGGAGTATCTAGGCATCCGATAATATTCATCAATGTTGATTTGCCAGAACCAGATGGTCCCATTATTGAAATATACTCATTAGTTTTGATAGTAGCATCAACGCCATCTAGCGCTCTTACTAATTCACCCCCAACATCATAATGACGCTTTATCGAACTAAGAGAAATTAGGTTTGACACTTACTTCTTCTTTTTATCTTTATCGGTTTGCACTTTCACAAGTGTATTATGCTTTAGTTCTCTGCTGATTGCTTTATAATTACCAATTACAATTTCATCGCCTTCAGCTAATCCACTAATGATTTCATAATCCGTCTCACTAGATATTCCGACCTTAACCGGTCGGACATGCACATAATTGGTTCCTTTTTTTGCTTTATTTAATTTCTTTTTGATATCATTATTCTGCGTTTTTTCACCACGATCAACGAAGCCTTCGCTATCACTAATAATAAAGACTAACTCTTCCATTTCGCTTTCTTTATCTTTAGATCCAAAATTATTTTTAGATTTTTCTCCCATTTCAAGTAATTCAGCGCCTTTTTTTCTTGCTGTGAGACTCTGGATTGGTATAGCAAGAACCTTTTCTTTCTTATCTGTAATAATATCAACTGTTGCGCTCATACCCGGTCTTATTCCATCTGGAACATTAATCATTCTAACCTTAACTTGAAAATTTGTTACCTGTTGCTGGGTACCCATACCTGTAACTTGAGGCACAAGGGCAACTTCATTTACCACACCATAGAATAGGGTATCGAGAAATGCATCAATTTCGATCTCTGCAGTGTCTCCTTTTGAAATTGAAACTACATCGTTCTCATTAACATCTATAATCACTTCCATTCTTGATAAATCAGCAATAATCATCAAAACCTCTGCTTGAAACATTCCACCTAAAGCCATTTCGCCAACTTCTTTATTTATTGTGGTCACAATTCCATTTTGCGGCGAAGAAATCCGTGCTCGGTCAAGCTCATCTTTTCTTGACTCTAGATTTGCTCGAGCCTGCTCAAGCTGACTATTTGCAATTTCAAAAGATGCTTGCACGGCTTCTAGCTCTTGATCGGATGCTAAATTTTGATCATACATAGATTCTGTTCTTTTCTTACTTGCTACTTCTTGTTTGATTCGGGCCTTTGCTGAGCGCACTGAAGATGCAGCAGCATTGTAATTTGAAAGCAATTGCTTTCTATCTAAAGATATGAGATGCTGTCCTTTTTTAACGTAGTCACCCTCTTTTACAGTAATGGAGTCAATCCAAGCAGATGAAGTTGATGAACTAATTTTAACTTCTGTTTCAGGTTGGATTGTTCCGCTTGCATTCACTTTTTGCACAACTGCTTTATAAGATACTTTTTCAGTTTCAACAGAAATTGTATTTTTATTGTCTCTACCTAAGCTAAGTATAATCGTAGCAATAATAAACAATACTGCAATTACAATTATTATCCATTTTTTCTTATTTGATTTTTTATCAGGCACAATTTTCTCCTAATTAATTATTTTGCTCAGAGTCTAAAGTTCCAAGCAAAGCTTTTAGGTTTGCCTGTTGGATAAAAGCATCGTACTTAGAACGCACGAGAGATGATCTAGCTTGGACTACGGAAACCTGAGCATTTAAAACTTCTAATATAGTCGTAGATCCTTGAGAATATCTTACTTGAGATAATTTTAAATCTTCCTCCGCTGACTCAAGAACAGTTTCGTTTATCGGAATAACCTCAATATAATTATTTAATTGATCAAGATAATCTTCAAGCTGGACTGATAAATCTTCAAGCTGTGTTAAATATTCAGATTCCTGCTTATCAACATTGATCTTTGCTTTTTGAATTCTTGAAGAAATACTATTCCCGGTATAAATAGGAATTGAAATTGATAATGATGCATTAGTTCTCTGTTTATCTCCGTAACTATTTGAAATTGCATCACCAAGATTTTCGTCTGCTCCAGAAGAGCTAGCAGATAAACTAATTACAGGCAATCTAGAACCTCTGGCTAATTTTGTATTTAATTTTGCTGACATGATTTGGTACTGTTTTGCTTTAACGCTAGGGTTAAATTTTTGAACCAATTCAAATCCTGTTTCAAATTCTGGAATAAGCTCTAAAGGTTTTTCAACCTCTTCAATGGTAAAATCTTGATCAGAATTAATAAGGCCCATTGCATTTTTTAAGTTACGGTATGCACTTTTAACTGATGCATCATTAGTAATCACATCTATTCTTGCTTGACCAAAACGCACCTCTGCTTTTAATAGATCAGTTTTTTTGGCAGAGCCTAAATCATACTGCTGCTGAACCAGAGTTAATTGCTGTTGTGAGCTCATTAGATTAGACCTCGATACATCCAATAGCTGAATTGCTTTTAAATAATTAAAATATGCAAAATGTACATTTCGAATAATATTTGTTTTAATTTGCCTATCAAATTGCTCGGTAATTCTAAAATTGTTTTTTGCTAAACGTATATTGTTCCACCATATTCCACCATCATAAATATTTTGAGTTATAGAAAAACTAGACGATGCAGATGTTATGCTGCTTACATTATTTAATATTTCCCCAGAGGATTGATTAAACCCAATAGCCTGCTCTGGAAAAGTTGATTCAGTGGTACTTCCTGTTATCCTCACCGATGGAAGTATTCCACTGTAGGAGCTTCTAATATCTTGCTTGGAGGCATTTAATTCCAAAGCTGAAGCTTTGAGCGCTTCTTTATTTTGAAGTGCTACTTCAACAGCTTGCTCGAGACTATAGTTTTGAGCATAACAAAATGAAATAGCAATGAATATTATAAGTTTCATCTCGTTAATTTTTGTTTAAAAAATTAATCAACCTGATAGGCCTGCAAAAAAAGCTCCAATAGCAGAAAAAATCAAAAGGCTTGCTATCCATAGTAAGCCTAGAGCTCTTAATGTATCATTTTGTTTGGCATTGTAAAGCAATGTAAAGCCTGCAGCCGTTAAATAAACCCGCCAGATTGCAAAAAAATCAATACCGCTCAAAAAGTTGTTTATAAAACTACCTTGTTCACCTATATTTAATGCACCAAGACCTGTAAAGATCATCATATTATCACTTATGTATTGGATCGGCGTCTTTACTAAATACTCTAGAACAGATGGAAGATAAGAGAACGAAACAACTGTAAAAACTTTTCCAAATTGACTTTTTGAACCCAAAAGAAGATTGGCAAAAAGCATAGAAAATAGTGACCAAAATATCATCCTCATTGGCCACGAGATTGCAGAGCTGACATAGATGAAAATTGCCGTTGCTCCAGAATTGGAGTAAATACGGTCATATTGGGATCCTAAAATTTCCTGCTTTTGCTCTTCAGAAATATTAGCGTTATTATTTATGCTTTGCTCAATTTGCTCCCATTGAAGATCAGCGATCTGCTCAGAAAGAATCATCGATGAGGCTACAGCTAAAAACATGATTAAAAACATGGGAACCATGGCTTCTTTCCAGCTGTAATCATTAGTTATTTTTTGAAATGTTTCACTGGGTGCAGTAAGCGTATTTATTAATGATGAAAGCATATATATCCCTGTTGTTTTATTAAGGTAAAAATCTAGTTATTATATTAGGAAAAATTAATGAAGTTCCCGATAGATAAAAAACCTATTCAATGATTGTAAATTTTCCCCCAGTTCTATAAATAGGGTAATCAAAATATTTCTCGGAAAAATCATCATAACCTGATTCTAGTGCATCAAGTAAATGGGACGGTGGATCTTCATTGCTTTCAATAATTAAGTAAGGAATAGCCTCATATGACCCTGGAGAAAGCACAGGGCTTAACGAATCATCAACCACTTTAAAATTGATTAAAAATTCTCTGAAAGGTTGCTCTATAAATCTTTTGATGGTACCTGCGGTATCAGGATTAAAAGAGTAAACAAGTTTATCCGATGATATATCCTTTATCAATAATCCGGAATAAACTGTTGGCTGTCGAGCTGCTTCAATGCCTAATAAATAGAAAAATATATCACTCCGATCGGGTGTTGCTTTTATTTCAACTTTAATATCATCTTCAAATGTCGCTGGAATTGTACTCGGCTCTATAGAGGTATGTATTTGAACCATGCGATCAATTGAAATTATTTTTCTTAACTCNCCATTTATCTTTATGACCCTATCATCATTTAATATTTCACCACCTGCAAAAGTAATTTGAATTGAAGCTATTTTATAATTAGCCATGAAAAAATATATNGCATAATCTCCATCAGCAATTCCGCCGCCAGATGGAGTGCTTGCAGCAGGAAGCTCTAGTTGAAATGAACCATCTGCGCCAGTTAATGTTTTAAGGCCTAATTCGTGCGCCCAAACAAATACTCCGCTATGGTTACCGTTTGGATATGCTTCTATACCATCGAGATTTACAAAGCCTTTGATTGTGCGATGAGGTATTTCACTTTTGGAAGAAAATGGATTTTCCTCGCACGATAATGAAAAGAAGAGTATAAAACATAATAAAGAATAGTTTTTTATCATAACTCAAGACTCAAAGTTAAATATTTTCTAGTATCCCTTAAAAGTANNCCATCAAGAGAAATATTATTTTTCTTTAGATTCCTTCCGGAATATGAAAGCTGTCCCTTTAGAAAGCTAAAGTTTAAATCTATGGTAAGATGTAAATCATAGTTTGAAAAGGCAGGTAATTCAATTTCATTGTAACCTTTCTCTGGGACTAGAATCAAACCAGTTTGTTCACCCTCTTGAAACCAGCGTGCTCCAATAGTTATCATATCCCATTTTGATGTAGTATTAATAGTTAATTTAAATGCGGACTTAAAAGGAAATGCTGCCATATCAGAAATATTATAATTCGATAGGCCAATTTCCCCAGTGAATTTTCCCTTATAAGTCTTTGCTTTAGCTTTAGCCTCAAATCCAGACATAGTAGCAATTGAAATATTTTCAAAATAAGCGATTGGCATTCCCAAAAGGAACGTGGATCTCATTTTATTTATGTAATCATTACGAAAAATGCTTGCTTGAAATTCCATCTGATCTACATTTTTCATTGTTTTTGGTTCGGATAAAATATTGATTCCAATCTCTAATGATTTCATTCTCTCTGGCTTAAGTGGGCGCTGATCTGGATTTAAAAAAGTGATTTGACTAATCTGCTGCTGCAATGAAGGAAATTTGATATTATTTCCTGTTGTAACCCAATAAGCCATAGTGAGGCCAGGGGCGCGCTTGGACGCTATTGTTGAAATTTTAAAAATGTTGTTGGACCAATCGTTATTTCCAAATTTTACTAATGATGAAATTTCAGAAAAATCTACAAGATCTTTTCGATTAACTAAGCTATCGCTTCGATCCTTTAACATATCGAATCTATAACTAACATCAAGATCCGTTAGCCACTGGCCTAATTCGTCTCCCTTAGAATGAAGCTTTAATACTGTTGCAAAACCGGCATGGTTGCGTTTTATATTAGCTCCTTTTAGTCCAACTTGCTGGATATTGTTCAAATTTTGATCATCCCAAAAATCTAAATTTGACTCCTCAGCTTGTGCACCAAACATCCATTCAACCTTATTCAAATTAATATATTTTCTAATATCAATTTTGTTTGAATTGTGATCAAGTGATCTATAAATATAACCGCGCTCATTATTAAGATCTTGTAATTCGGTTAATGCATGATGGCCAATAGCAAACTCTACTTCTCCAAAAAACCAAAGAATACCATCATAGCGCATTCCACTAAATCGATTTGTTGAATTAATTTTATTGAAATCGCGAGTATTATCAAATACCTGTTTATCCTGGGTAAGATTCCACTCAAGATTTCCATTCATTAAACGATTTTTCAATCTGTTGGTCATATCAAACGCAGAATGAGATAGGCTTGATATTAACCTAGGTGATTCAATTTGTGAATCTTGAAAAATTCGTTTATACGAACCCCTTTTTTGGTTAATTGATAAAAATGAATTTTTGATTTTTAATTGACCATTTGCATTCCAAAACCCTGAATCATACGATCCGAATTGTTGCGATACTTTTAAATTTTTATCCTTTGTATTTTTTGGAACAATATTTACTACGCCCGAAAAAGCATCTGATCCGTATAATACCGAATGACCTCCTTTTACAATCTCAACCTGTTCAATATTTTGCATATCAATTAGTGAAAGATCAAATACATTATCATAAGGACGATTTAGTCTAAATCCATTGTATAAAACTAATACATCATCCGCGTTTCCACCGCGAATTGATACAGTTTTTCTTCCAGAGAGAGATTCTTCAATTTGAACACTTTGATCTGTTGCCAGCAAATCCCCAGCATCAACATAGGCTCTTAATGAGAAAGCATCAGATTGAATTATTGAAACAGTTTGCGGTAGGTCTTTTTCAATCGCTGGTTTTCTTTTGATACCAGCAGTTTCAATCGCTTCAAATTGAAGAACGCGAGGCTGAAGGAAAATATTTGACGATATACCTAGGCTATCAATTCTTACTAATCGTTCATCATAGCCTATATGTTTAAACTGAACAATTTGGCTTGCGGTAAATCCATTAATATCTAAAGAGTATTCTCCGTTAGAATTAGTTGATACACCTTTATCGGTATCAATAATTACAATATTTACCCCAGAAAGACGAGCGCCAGTTAGCTTATCTGATACAGTCCCAGATATTTCTTGTGAGAAATTAAAAGAAAGGTTTAGTATGATTATGATTATTAAATGTTTCATTTTTTGTATTAATCACTTATTAATATAGTTATTTTTTATAGAGATAAGATAATTATAAGCTTCCTCGTAAGAATTTTCAATTTTTCCATCAAGAATTGCCTCTTCAATATCAGATTTAATTTTTCCAATTTTTTTACCCGGCTTAAGGTTGAAAATCTTCATTATTTCAGCGCCACGTACAGGTGATTGAAATGCTTTCATTTTATCCTTTTCATTGACATCCGTCATTTTGGCTTCTACTTTTTCAAAATTGGCTAAATATTTTTTTATTTTATTTTGATTTTTTGTCGTTATATCTGCTCTACAAAGAGTTAATAAATCATTAACATCATCACCGGCTGCTACCATTAATCTTCGTATAGCTGAGTCGCTTATTCCTTTTTTTGCTAAAGCTATAGGTCGCAAATGAAGGCGTGTTAGTTTTTTTAAATAATCTTTCAGGGCATTTGATATTTTCATCCTTTCAGCTACCTTATTTAACATTCGTTCACCAATTGCATCATGCCCATGAAAGGTGTAGCCTTTTTTTGGATCAATTTTTCTAGTATTTGGTTTTGCTATATCATGGACAAGCGCTGCAAATCTTAATTTCATCTTGTTGGATAGCAATGCAGCGTTGTCCACTACTTGCATAGTATGATCAAAGATGTCCTTATGATGCCATTCGCTTGACTGATCCATTCCGTACATTAGATCAATCTCAGGAAAAACTTTCTTCATCAAACCAGATTCTTGAAGAATCCCCAAACCAATAGATGGCTTATCTGTAGATAAAATTTTACAAAACTCATTTGTTATTCTCTCTTGAGAGACTATTGCAATACGTTCGGATTGTTGTTTCATTGAATCAAGACAATTTTTTTCTATGTTTAAATTTAATTTAGAAGCGAAATAAGCAGCGCGAATCATCCTTAGCGGGTCTTCTGAGAAAGTTTTATTAGGTTCGAGAGGTGTAATTAGTTTTTTCGCTTCTAAATCTTTAATGCCATTATATGGATCATGAAGATTGCCAAATTTTTCAGGTACAATATTTATAGCCATTGCATTAATTGTAAAATCTCTTCGAATTAAATCCCCTGCTAAATCTGTATATTTCACTTTTTTTGGCTTTCTTGATTCAGAAGAATAGATTTCTTCGCGTGCCGCTGCAACCTCTATTGGAATCGGATTAGCCGGAATATGTGCAGTCGAAAACCTATGAAATGGAACAATTTTTTGTATACCAAGCTCATTTGCTATAATCTTTGCAAACTCTATCCCATCTCCAATAACCATTAAATCGACCTCATGAATTTTCCTATCCAATAGCAAATCTCTAACCACCCCACCAACAGCATAAACTTCTTTTTCTTTTTGTTCGGCAATTTCACCAATTTGCAAGAGAAGTGATTTTACATCTGGCTGCTTTTCGATTAAATTTTCAATATTTATCATTCTATAAATTAAGACAATTATTCTTCATGAATAGCATGGTATAGGTTTTATCTATTAGTTTCTTATATGCGATTATTACTAACAATGATTCTATACTCTTCTATCCTTTTTGGCCAGTTTGGAAAAATTGATGTAAAGATAGATGATAGACTTCTGAGGAATAGTGAAAAACAAAAAGTAGCTTCTATCAAAGGAGAGGTTTCGCGTTTTTTTTCAAAACATAATTGGAATGAAGAATTTCAAAGCTTAAAAATTCCTCTCCATATTTCTATTGCTTTTCAAGGCACAGCTCAAAAAGGAGGGATGGAAACCTTTCATGCGCAAGTACTTATTTCTGATGGAATGGATTTAAGATATTTTGACAAATCTCTTCAATTCTATTATAATGCAGGAAGTTCAATATACTTTGATCAAGTTATTTTTGAACCGCTAGGTAGTTTTTTTGCATTCTATGCTTATTTTATTTTGGCTGGACATATGGATACGTATGATTATTATGGAGGCAATCTAGCCTACGATCAATCTCGAGAAATTGTTTTAAGAGGTATTGCTTCAGATTATTCAAAAGGATGGGGTACTCGCATGCAACTCTTAAAAGAGGTTACAGAAAATAAAGGTTTAAGAGAGGCGCGATTTGCATATTATGTTGCTATGGATTATTTCAAACAAGGCAAACCTGATGAAGCTTTAGAAGAATTCAAACTAATGGTAGAGGGTTTTCAAGTAGTATTTCGTCAATTTCCCACCGGTAGAACTCTTTACTTTTTGGATGCTCATCGATCAGAATTAGTTAAAGCCTTGGGTGTAATGGGTCAAAATAGAATCCTAAATCAACTTGCTGACATGGATCAAGCGCATAAAGATATTTATCTTAAAGCGATCAGGTAATCATTCTAGAAGTAGATTAATGATATCGCTATTAGGAATACCTTTGGATGAAAATTCATCTTTTCAAAGAGGCGCCGCAAAGGCGCCGCAAAAAATAATTGAGGCTTTCTATTCAGAATCCACAAATGATCATTCTGAAAACGGTATTAATTCTAGAAGTTCTGCAAAAGTTAAAGTTATAGATCCATTGGTGCTTCCATCAGGTAAATCAGCAATAGAAAAAATTTATAATGTAGTTTATAATGAATTAGAGAAAGGCAATAATATTATTTCAATCGGCGGTGACCACTCAATAACATTTCCAATTATTCAAGCTTACGCAAAAAAATATGATTCATTAAATATTCTTCATTTTGATGCACATCCTGATTTATATGATAATTTTGAAAACAATCCCTTTTCCCATGCATCACCATTTGCTAGAATAATGGAAAACAATTTAGCGAAAAGATTGGTCCAGGTTGGAATTCGAACTTTGAATGATCACCAAAGAGAGCAAGTAAAAAAGTTTAATGTTGAAGTCATTGAAATGAAAGATTATAATTCTAATTTATCTTTTCAATTTGATGGCCCTGTTTATATTTCTTTAGATATTGATGGACTTGATCCAGCGTATGCTCCTGGAGTTTCTCACCCTGAACCTGGAGGACTAACCACTAGAGAGATTATAAATATATTACATTCGCTTCAGGCTGATGTTATTGGTGGCGATATTGTAGAATACAATCCCATCAATGATGTCAACAATATAACTGCCATAACAGCAGCAAAGTTATTAAAAGAAATGATCGGGAAACTGATCATTCATTAATTATATCGGAAGATTTTTTTATTCTTCTGATATAATAATCAAAAACAATACTTCCCCAATACATTTTATTTATCACTTCACTATCTTTTACTTTTCGTAATTGTCGAATATGCTTCCTACGTTTGTAAATGACGTGTGGGTGAGTTAATACCCAAACAAAAGACTGAAGTATTCCAAAAAAATGATTTAGGTCAAGGCAAAATAAAGAATAAAAAAGCGCAACAAACTCTAACGAAATTCTAATGGGAGCCAAATAAAGGGTCATTGGTAAGCTATAGTTAGATAATAACATTAACAGTGAATTTCTATGGTTCAGATATTGTTTTAATCTTGAATACATTGGCAAGGTTACGGCATTCTTATGATAAATTATTGCGCTAGGTATTGACCAGACATGCTTACCCAAAAGATGAATTTTCCAACAAAGATCAATTTCTTCTTGATGGGCAAAAAAAGTTTTATCAAACCCCCCTAACGTATCAAAATCTTTCTTTCTGATCATAATAGCTGTTCCGCTGGCCCAAAAAACCGGTCTTATTTTTTCATATTGCCCGTTGTCAATTTCTTGATCTAAAAATAACCTTCCTCTTGCAAATGGAAATCCAAGTATATCTATCCAACCGCCACATCCGCCAGCATAGTCAAATTTATTTTGCTCATAATGGTTTAATATCTTTGGTTGAACCGCAGAAACTTCAGAATTTAAATTTAGAAAATCAGCCAGTGTTTCAATCCAATTATTTTCATGAATAGTATCATTATTGAGGAAAACTAGATAGTCACCGGTGCATGCCTTCGCTCCTTTATTGCATCCTCCAGCATATCCAAGGTTAGTATTATTCTCTATCAGTTTGATACTTGGGTAATGCAGGCTTACCCAGTCTTGACTTCCATCGCTTGAAGCGTTATCAACTACTATTATTTCTAAGTTTGGGTATGTTGTTTTTTCAAGCGACTCTAAACATTCTGAAAGAACTTCGATACCGTTCCAATGTGGAATGATTATAGATACTCTAGGCTCAAGCATAGATTAAGCTTTGATTGAAAGAGTTTTTATCCCTTCTTTTCTTTAAGGTCATTAAGAAGTTTTTTTGCTACAGGGTCATCTGGATTATTCTTGAGCCAATCGTTTACTACAGACTCAGCTTTATCGTACATGTCCAAATTTTTATATGCAAAAATTAAAGATGAAACAATTTGAACAAAGTAATCTCTCCATTGATCCATTTCTCTTTGAGACGTCAGTCTAGCGCCAGATTCAATAGATTTGAAATCATTATAGAGCTCTTCAAAAATAACCCTACCCCTATCTAAAGAATCTAACTGAGCAAGATACACCTGGCCGAATTCAACCTTATCTTGAATGGTTAAATCATTTCTACCCATTAAGATTCCCATGACTCTTTGAAGCTCATCTTTATTGCCTAATTCACCATAAAGCCTACCAAGCTGATAATGCAATTCTTTTGCATCATACCGAATGGTTCTCTCAGGGATATTATCTTGCATCCTATTTAATACTTGCAACCCTTTCTCTCTATGGATATTTGCTTTGGCTTTATCAATAGATTCATTGTCTTTATATTTCATATAGTGATATCCTGCTAACTGCATGTAAGCGCTTCTAAGATTCTGCAATAAGCGTATATTTGTAGAGGGAAAATAAAAAATATCTTCACGTCCTAAATTCCGATAGAGATAGCCTGGCTTATAATCTTTAAACCAAATTTCATTTTCTAGGTTTTTCCATTCTCTAGCTTCGATATCTCTTTTCCAAACTTCAGAGCCATATCCAGACATTAAATTAGTCCACATTCTCTCTTCATTAATCGCGCTTTGTTGATCGACCTTATATGGGCGTAAGCGATAGACTAAGCCTTCCATTTCAATATATTGATCTAAATTAAGTCGATTAGATTGAGGAACAGTAACAGCAAAATAAATTGGGTAATTCCATTCTGCAGCAAATATAATTTGAAGGATCATTAGGTCTTTTACCATTAAAGCTGCATTAGCAAAAGTTGGGTCAACTCTCCATTCAATATAACCATTTTTATTTTTATCAGTTATTGGTGCTTTTACCCTAATGATTTGCGATTTCCATTCTTTCAACCCAGAAGCAACATCTTGAACTTGTTCATCTCCCATTTTAATAAATTCCCCTGGCCTTGAATCTCTTAATTGGCGGATATACCATTCTGTATTTAAAAGGCTCAAATTGGCCACAGTAACATCTTTTCTTATTCCTTCAACCTCCTGTAAATACCATAAAGGGAATGTATCATTATCTCCATTGGTAAATATAATCGCATTGGGCTCGCATGACTGAAGAATATTATAGCTATAATCCCATGCAATCCTATTATCAGATCTATCATGCTCATGATAATTAGCTTTCAACATCATTGCAGGCATAGCAATTAGTAGTAAAACAATCGTAAAGATAATTCCATTTTTTTGATATGATTTTCCTTTAGAAAATTTTCTAAATTGATCTATTAATGCTTGAACAGCAATACTTATCCAAATAGAAAAAGCAAAAAAACTACCAACATAGGAATAATCTCTTTCTCTAGGCTGCGGATTGTCTTGATTGACAAAGATGATGATAGCTAACCCTGTCATTAGAAAAAGACTTAATACAGAAAATGCTCTTTTTTTATCCTGTTGAAAATGGTAAAACATTCCCCAAAGACCAAAAAGAAATGCTAGCGGGAGACCAAATTGAAACCAAGCCACCCCATCCTCATTAGGTCTAGCGCCATAAGGTGTAACAAAAGATTCTGCGCTTGGTCCTCTACCAGCAAACTGCCATAAGAAGTATCTCCAATACATTTTCTTTACTTGATAATCCCAGAAATAGTCCCATTGCTTGTCCATTCTATAGGTTTTATATGCTCGTTCTTGTCTGGAAGTGTATTCTCGACCATTTTGGGGTCTTCCAACTGCTTCATGTTTTGGAGGCAATCCTTTGAATCTTCTTGGGAATTGAAACATTCTTCCATATTGCTCTCTTTCCATATAAGCAATTGCCCTAGATACTGTTGATGGGTCATTTTCATTTATAGCTGGTTTCTGATCAGAACGAATGAAAATCATAGCATAGCTTGAATAGCCAATGAGAATTAGAACTGTAGAGGTTAGTACTAATGCATATTGGAATTTTTTATTAATGATACTTAAAACCATTAATCCAAAAATTAAGATGCATATAAAAATGACTGATGGTAGTCCAATTTTATCCACTAATTTTGGCATTCCATTAATAATTGCAGAGTTGATCAAATAAAAGACTATACCAGTAATAACCGTTGTAATAGCAAAGCCTTTATAGGAAAATTCAAACTTTCTAAAGAAAATAATTAGTGCCAAAAATGGAAGTGCCAACAAATTAAGCAAGTGAACCCCCGTGGCAAGACCAATCATGTAGGCTATAATTAAAATATAGCGTTCATTGCCATTTTCATCTGCTTTTTCTGACCAAAGCAGGATTAGCCATACAACTATTGCTGTAAAAAAAGTAGAAAATCCATATACCTCAGCTTCAACAGCATTAAACCAGTGCGAGTCTGTAAAAGCAAACGTAAGAGAACCAACTAAAGAGGATCCAAAAATAATTATGGAATCAATTTGTGATTTAATCTTCCCTCTGTAATTGATGATAATTTTTACGCAAGAAAGGTATAAGAACATCACTGCTAATGCGCTAACTATTGGAGATATAAGATTAATCCTGAAGGCGATATCAGGATTAAATGGAATCATGGAAAATATTCTACCTATAATCAAATAAAGAGGGCTACCCGGCGGATGCGGAACCCCAAGAATATAAGAGGTTGCAATAAATTCTCCTGAATCCCAATATGGCACAGTATCTGCCATCGTTAATAGGTAAACAAGAAACGATGTAATTAGTGAGATAACAGCAAAGAAAAAATTTATTTTTTTATTATATGAATCCATCGATTTTATTTTTTCTTGGTCTTTTTCGATGGCTTAGGTTTAGGCTTTTGTTTTTTTTCTGCCTTAGGTTTTTCTTCTTTTTTGCTAGAGCCGCTATCAGGTTCGCTTTCCTTTTTTTTCTTCTCATCAATAAAATTCAACTTTAACTCACTTAAGCTATGTAAAATATATTGCTCTTCCCATTCACTCAAATTGCCCTTCATTTTTGTTTGAAGCATATCAAGTAAATCTATATAATACGAAGCCTGATCTAAATTTCTTTCTAATTCATCAGACACTGGGTTTTTTACTTTACCAAGAGATATCCATGCACTTTGAACAAATGTGTTAACTAAATGAATAAAAAGTTGATCTTCTTTTTTTAATTGATTCTCGGACATTATTAGCCTTTCATTAGTAAAAGTATTTTTTATTGTTTAATCGAAGCTACTAAAATACACCTTAGATGCATAAGATGAATAGTCTATATTATCGCATAGAAAGTGATTTTTCTATTTTATCTCCGTACAGATACATCAACTCTTCATACACTATTTTGTTCCTTGATTGAAGCGTAGCTAGATTAAAATTAAATTCTTCAAAAACAGCATTTCGTACTTGGTTGATCAAATTTCCATCAGAAACTATATTTGCAATTTTAAAATTAAAAAAACCACTTTGCTTAATTCCAAAAAATTCTCCTGGTCCTCTTAGCTTTAAATCTTCATCAGAGATCACAAAGCCATCATTGGTGGATTCCATGATTTGTAAACGTTTTTTTGAATTTTCAGTTTGTTTTCTCTGTACTAAAATACAATAACTTTTTTTATTCCCACGACCAACCCTTCCTCTAAGTTGATGAAGCTGAGTCAATCCAAACCTCTCGGCATGCTCTATAAGCATTACGGTTGCATTTGGTACATCAATCCCAACTTCTATGACAGTAGTTGATATTAATAGATTGATTTTATTATTTGAAAAATCTTTCATTATTTCATCTTTTTCATCTTTTTCTAACTTACCATGTAATAATCCAACCTTCATTTTTTTAAAGATATTTTTTGAAAGATTATTGTACATTTCAATTGCAGCAGTTAAGTCAGATTTTTCAGACTCCTCCACTAATGGGTATACAATAATGCATTGTCTTCCAGNNTNCNTTTACCTCNTCNATCATAAAAGANTAAATTTTTTCNANNCGGNTCTNTATTTACNNTNTTNGTTGTNATNGGTATTCTATNNTTTGGNAGNTCATCNATNATNGANAANTCCATATCNCCATGATANGTTATNGCTANNGTTCTNGGNATNGGNGTNGCNGTCATTGTCAAAGCAAGTGNGGNTTNANNCCTTTNTGNNNNAGNGNANTTCTTTGATTGACTCCAAAGCGGTGCTGCTCATCAACAATTACTAAACCTAAGGAATTAAAAATAACATCTTTTTGGATTAACGCATGCGTACCTACAATAATATCTATTTTACCGCTCTTTAGACCTGATATGATTTTTTTTCTATCTTTATTCGGCATACCGCCAATGAGTTGAGCGCAGGACATTTTGCCCAAATCGGCTAATTTCTTGAAGGACTTATAATGTTGATTAGAAAGAATTTCTGTTGGTGCCATAATCGCAACTTGAGAATTATTTGAAACTGCTATTGAAGCAGCTAGGATGGCTAAAATTGTTTTTCCTGAACCAACATCTCCTTGTAACAAGCGATCCATTGCATAAGGTTTTGATAAATCATCTTTTAGTTCTTTAAGAACGCGTTTTTGAGCATTTGTAAGTTCAAAATTGATATTATTATAAATCATTTTTGTCTGTATACCAGTTTTTTTCAAAGGTACCGTTGGGAGNTTTTTTGCCAATTTTCTTCTTGAAAGCATTTGCAGNTGAAAAAAGAAGTGCTCATTAAATTTCAATCTCTTAATTGCCTTATCTAATGATGTATTTGAATGCGGAAAATGTATTTCNCTAAGGGCCTTATCAAGCGATATAATATTATATTTTTTTCTNAAGTCTTCTTTAAAAAAATCTGGAATTTCTCTGAGCTCACCATAAATCTTTCTAATAATTTTTCTAAAAAATAAACTATCTATACGGTTTTTTCTTAAAATACCAGAAATTGGGTAAAGCGACATGATGATACCGGAATTTAGTGGATCCTCTTTAGTATTAAGTTTATCATATTGAGGATGAACAATCTGGAGCTTATTATAAAATTCAACCTTACCGCTTACAGCTAGACGATCCCCAATTTTAATTAATTTATTTATATATCTTGCGCCATTGAACCATGTAAGAGTAATCATTCCGCTTTTGTCAGATAGAATTGCTTTAAAAAATTGTCGCTTTCTACCTTTGACGAGNCCAGCTGCTTCTATCTTACCAATAATATTGACCTGTGAATTATTTTTCACCCTACCAATTGGAATAATATTTGTACGGTCTAANTATTTTCTAGGGTAATAATTTATAAGATCTTGGATAGTGCTTATTCCAGCTTGAATCAAGGTATCGTTTTTAGATGGCCCTATGCCTTTTAATGAATTTAAGGGATCTAAGAGATTTAAAGCCTTTTCAGGCACAGCAAATTTATTTCCATTCCTTNCGATAGGTGTAAGTTACTGTGCGAGAACTTTCTGATGGAATTGAAAGATTAAAATAGATAGTTGATGCATCAATTTTTCGATAGTTTGATGAAGCATTACGCACTACCCAATCTCCATAGATGTGCTCAATGAGTCGAACATNAACAGATTTGTTCAATGCATTTGAAATAACTAAACTAATTGATGCCTCTTCACTTTTACGTTGCCGATCATAATTGAGGACTTTTCGCTTTCCCGTAACATCAAATGCTTTTCCTGAAGAAACAATTGCAGTTTCATTTCTAGGGATTTGCATNATTTTATCCTGACCAATAAACTCAACGCTACCATTTTCTAATAATTGATAAAGTTGGATTTTCCCTTGAGGAAGCGGTAGTCCCAAATTATTATCTTCTGTATTAGGAATTGCATATTCAACGGAGAGTGGNTCCTCTTTTTGAGATCGTTCATTATTTTCAAAAAAATATGTTTTTTTGAATGATACTTTTCTTNCAGGATACAATCGAGTAATGAGGGTTTCTTTGCTTATCAAACTCATATCAGAATCAATATTGTAAATATGATAATCTCCTAANTGGGAAACATNAGGAAATGATTTAGATGATTTTTCAGCCATGATACGGGTTTCAGTCTTTTGTTGATTATCCATTTTAAGCTCACCTTCAACAAGACTTAAAACCATATTATCAAAATTTATATTACTATTATTGACAACTGAAGCCTCTGCTATGAATTGAGCATCATCGCCTTCGGCTTCTACAATAAATCTGTAATTTGCNTTCCAATCAAACCCTGATGAAAGATAAGTTAAATTTCCTGCAATTGTATCAGTTTCTATATCTGTTTTAATCGCCCATTTCAAAGTAGGTTTAAATTGGACATTTTCCATCATGCCTGGCACATTGATATAGTCTACCCTATCCCTATTAAATGAAATCATAGATCTACGGCGCTGTAAAGTTAATGTTTCATCTGTTATCTCAACGAGAGTTCCACTCATATCATTCTCATTTGTTAGTTTAACATCAACTTTTGTTCCAAGATAATTATAAAGGCGATCAGAAAATCGAAAGACATCTTGATTGAAACTTTGAATCAAAACATTTGCATTTTCTAAAGTCAAAAATGGTGAGTCCTGAATGACGCCGATTGGTAATATATCCCAAATAATGATATTTTGGTCAGATTCAAGATCTTGCCAAAGAACAGGTTGCTTAACTAAAGCAAATCCATCTTTATATATGGTAATATTTGCATAAAAGGACTGTGCAAGGGTCAAAGAAGAAGTAATAAGTATTAGTAGAATAGATTTCATATTAAAATATCTAAATTTTGCTTAACCAAATTATACTCAACAATCATATCATCCAATTTTTGTTTTTCATGAGAAACAACTTCTTTTGGAGCTCGATCAATAAATTTTTTGTTTGTCAATTTATGCTTAATTGATGCTACATGCTTATCTAGTTCATTCAAGCGTTTTGAAAGCCGTGATATTTCTATTTCAAAATCAATCAGGCCTTCAAGAGGAATAAAAATTTCCATCTGATTTGTTACAACAGTCGCAGATTTTTTTGGTTTTTTTNAATCATTCGAAAAAGTAATATTTTCAATATTGCCTAAAGATTTAATTATAACACTATTATTTTGAATNATCGATTCAAATTTTTCCCCTTTACGAATTATAACATTAGANCGTTTATTTGAAGGAACATTCATTTTACTTCTAATCATTCTTACTGCTGAAATTGTACTTTTAATAACTTCAAATGACTTTAAGGCATCATCATCTGGAATAAATTCATGCGGATTAATCCAAGGTGAAACAATTAAATCTAAATCATCTTTATTTCTAAAAAATGACCATATTTCTTCAGTAATGAATGGAGCATAAGGATGTAATAGNATTAAAATTCCCTTAAGAGTTTTTACTGCTACTTTTTGCGCTAACTCCTTCTTTTTATTATCATTTCCATAGAAACGTGTTTTTGCTATCTCGATATACCAATCGCAATAATCATTCCAAGTAAATTCATAGATAAGCTTAGCAGCTTCATTAAACTTAAATTTATTCAAAAGTTTATTTACTTCTACTGCTGTTTCATCAAGTCGATTTAGTATCCACCTTTCCGGCTCTTCTAATTGACTTATATCAAGTTTATCATTTTCATTATTTAAACCATCTAGATTCATATGAACAAACCTTGAAGCNTTCCAAAGCTTGTTCATAAAATTTCTTCCAATTTCAAGGCGGTCATTCGAAAATAAAACATCTAATCCTTGCGGTGACATAAGCATTGTAGCAAAGCGAACTGCATCAGTTCCGTACTCTTCAAATAGCGTAAATGGGTCAGGGGAGTTACCTAAAGACTTGCTAAATTTTTTTCCATCCTTATCTCTAAGAATAGATGTAAAGTATACGTCTTTAAATGGAATTTCATCTAAAAACTCAATTCCAGCCATTATCATTCTTGCAACCCAAAAAAAGATAATATCAGGACCGGTTACAAGTGTATTTGTTGGATAAAATGACTTTAAATTTTGGTCTTTATTTGGCCAATTATGAACAGCAAAAGACCATANCCATGAAGATGCCCATGTATCCAATACATCTTCATCTCTATACCAATTTTCTTTATCTTTAGGGCCATTTATTGATACATGCATTTCCTCGCGATTATCTTTATGATACCAAACAGGAATTTGATGACCCCATACTAATTGACGACTAATACACCAATCTTTAATATTTTCCATCCAATGATGATAGGTTTTTACCCAATGTTGAGGATGAAATTTTATACTACCTGATTTTATNGCCTCAGATGCTGGCTTTGCTAANCTTTCCATTTTCATAAACCATTGATCTGATAAATAATATTCGATTGGCACCCCACCTCTTTCAGAAAAACCAACATTATTTGTGTAGTCTTCCACCTTTTCAAGCAGTCCTTTTGCATCCATTTCTTTAATGACGGCTTTCCTAGCTTCCTCTCTAGACAATTTTTGGAATTTTATAGGCACCTCCNGATTAAGAGTNGCATCAGGATTCATGATGTTNATAAAAGGAAGTTTATGGCGNTCTCCCATTTCAAAATCATTTGGATCATGAGCAGGTGTAACCTTAACGCAACCTGTGCCAAAATCAAGGTTTACAAGTTCATCAAAAATAATGGGTATTTCACGATCTGCAAGAGGAAGATAAACGCTTTTTCCAACAAGATGNGCATATCGNTTATCACTAGGATTCACNGCAACTGCTGTATCTCCAAGCATAGTTTCTGGGCGAGTTGTTGCAACAGTCAAAAATTCATCTTCATTAGAAATTGGATAACGTAAATACCACAGCTTTCCATTTTTTTCTTGATGTATAACTTCTTCATCGCTGATTGCTGATTTTGAAACAGGGCACCAGTTAACAAGTCTTTTACCCTTATAAATTAAATCTTTATTGTACAGTTCAACAAAAGCATGCATAATCGCATTTGTATAATCTTCATCCATAGTAAAGCGCTCNCTATCCCAATCGCAGGAACATCCAAGTGTTTTGAGCTGCTTAATAATTATACCCCCATATTTTTCTTTCCATTGCCATGCATGATTTAAAAATTCTTCACGAGAAAGATCAGATTTTTCTATACCTTTTTCAGCGAGCATCGCAACAACTTTTGATTCAGTAGCAATTGAGGCATGATCTGTTCCTGGTATCCAACATGCATTTTTACCTTCCATACGTGCTTTTCGAATTAATATATCTTGAATGGTGTTATTTAAGACATGCCCCATAGTGAGCTTGCCGGTCACGTTTGGAGGTGGAATGATTATTGTAAATGGTTCTTTGGATGAATTTTCATCAGCATGAAAATATCTTTTATCAAGCCAATAAGAATACCATTTATCCTCAAGTTTGTCCCAATTATATTTTGTATCGAATTGCACTGTTGACATTAGAAAAAATGTTCCAAATTAGCTTAACTATCTTGAAATCCTAGCGGTCTAAAATAAGACTAAAGGCTGTGGTAAGTTTTAAAACATTCTGATTTGCTTTTATCAAATTTTTTGTAATAATTCGCCCAAAGTTGCGCATAACAATAAATCCTAATTCGGGATTTGCATCACAAATTTTGAGCAAATCTCTTTTATGAATTTTTGCTAGTGTGCAATTGCTTTCGGCCCTAACATTTGCTGTTCTAACATCTCCTTCTGAAAAAATAGCCATTTCGCCAAATAATGGAAAGTCTTGTTCAGAAAGTTTCATAATTGACTTTTCACGATTATCCGAATCACCTTTATTAACAGAAAGAGTAAGCGCTTGATTAATTTCAACGTTACCTTTTATTAATAAATAGATTGAATTCCCTTCGTCTCCCTCAATAATAAACCTTTTTCCTGCTTCTATTTTTTCTTTTTCAATAATTGGATGAAATTTGTTTAGCTGGTCATCATCTAGGTCTTCAAAAATTTTATAATTTTTTAATAGTTCATTATTCATAATTACCTCAAGGAATTAGAAGAGCTTTTTCGCCCTCTTTTATAATGTGATCAGCGCTTGGATTTACATTTACATGAACCTTGCTTTGTTCTTGAAGCGAAATNCCACCCTCTTTTAATTTTTGCTCAATAAAATTATCAAGGGATGAGGTGTCAGCAGACAAAATACTACCAATACCTAAATTTTCATCTTCGTAGTACAATCCAACAAGTAAGGCNCCATTCTTATCCCTATAATGATTGAATAGTTCCCCATATTTCTTCCCAACAAAATTTTGAGGAATTAACTTCCTTATAAATCTAGAATCAGAATTGGTATTAATTAGCTGNTTAGAGAGCTGAGGTACTCCTGGATCAATGACATGCGAAGCTAAGATATTTAAACTAAAATCATCACTAACGACAACTTCATCGGCCTCTGCTCTTTTAATGTGCGTTAAATTTTCTCTATCCAATAGATACGCAACGACTCTTATAGATGCATCAATGCTTTTAATGGTCAGGGTAGCAAAAATTGTTTTTTCATCATGAGAATTTTGGTCATTATCTAGATTATTAGGAATTATTATTACAGTATCTGAATCAACTATACTTGCCCTGTGNAGGGTTTCTTCCTGCGCAAAATCCCCAGATACGAAATGTATTTTTATTTTTGAAAATCTAGTTTTTAGTTGAGTTATTTCCTCCTCAGAGAGATCATTAATCAAAACCAAATCTATTTTTCTCTGATTATGATTTAAAAGTTGAATAGAATTAATTATTTTATTCGCATTTGAATTCCAACCGCATAAAATAAAATGATCTGATAAATTTAATTTTTCCAAACCTTTACCCTCCCGGATTTTTTGTGCAACAAAAATTGATGAAATTGATGCTGTCAATAATGATACAAGAGTAATTCCTGCAAACATGATAAATACTGCAAACATTCTCCCTTCAGGAGTTTCAGGAGAAAAATCTCCGTAGCCAACAGTAGTCATAGTCACAATTGCCCACCAAAAGGGGTTATTGCCTTTTGAAATATCTCCAGTTTCTAGCCATTGTAGTACTACACCACCTAAAATCATGGTGATAAATAACCCTATCCCTACTTGGAAGAAGCTATTACGAATGAGCGTTTTAAGCCATATTTGCATACTTCAAATTTAGTTATTCTTTATGTGACTGACTTAATTAATCTAATAATAAACATATTAACCAAAACTGTTTAATTATTAAGATTTTTGAAAAACACCAACTGTCTCAATATGGGGGGTATGGGGAAACATATCTACTAGTGTTAGTTTACTTAAATCATAACCATTTGATTGCAATATTTTTGAATCCCGCGCTTGGGTGGAGGGATTGCACGATACATAAATAATCTTATCGGGGTTTAGTTTTGGAAGAAATTTGGTCATTTTTTCATGCATTCCTGATCGTGGCGGATCAACAATAATAATATTTGGCTCAGGCAATTTATTTGAATTCATATTAACAAAGTACGAATCAAGATTTGCTACTTTGAATTCTACATTATCAATTTTGTTGATAATAGCATTTTGTTCGGCATTTTCAATTGAGGATACAATAATATCAAAACCATAAACAAACTTTGCTCTCTGTGCTAAAAAAAGAGAAATCGACCCAGCGCCGCAGTACAAATCAAGAGCAATTTCATCTCCTTTTAGNTCTGCACTATCTAAAATGACATCATAAAGTTTTTCTGCCATAAATGAATTTGTTTGAAAAAAAGAATTTGATGAAATTTGAAAGGTGAGATCTTTAAGTCTTTCTTTGAGCATGGGTTCTCCATGTAACAAGATTTCATGCTCACCGAATGCGACATCTGCCTTTCTAGTATTTATGTTGTTTACTATTGAGGTTATTTGTGGAAATTTTTTTGCTAGCTTCGTCACAACAGGGATAAGTAAGTCAAGGTCTTCGTATGAAGTCACTAAGTTAACCATAAGCTCATTAGTATTTTGTCCAAACCTAAGAACCAAATATCTCAAAAATCCTATATGCGATTTTTGGTCATAAGGTTTAAGCTTAAGCTTCTTTGCCAAATCCCTAACATAATTAATTATATCGGTTCCAATTTCAGGCATCAAGTGACATGATTCTATATCTAAAATCTTATCCCATCTTTTTGGAATATGCATACCTAACGCAAAGTCTGATTCAACATTTGCTGGCTCATTATCAAGAATCCATCTATTACTTGAAAATGTAAATTCCATTTTATTTCTATAATTATAAACCGGATTGGCAGGAACAATGCNATCGATTACAAAATTACCTATGGATGCCTGCCTCTCGAAAATATGCTGCACTTGGCTCTTTTTTTGGTTAAGCTGCTCAGCATAGGATAGCTGTTGTGTCTTACAGCCTCCGCAGGTTGAAAAATGGATACACTCGGGGTCAGTAAAATAGGGCGATTCAACGAGAATTTCTTTTACCCTAGCTTCTGCGTAATCTTTTTTCTTTTTGTAAACATATGCTAAAACTTTTTGCCCCGGAATTGATTTATCAACAAAAATAACGAAATTATCATATCTTGAAATACCCTTGCCTCCATAGGCTAATGCTTGAATTGTTAATTCAATTTCTTGTCCTTTTTTTACATCCATTCTTATAAAAGCCTTGGACTTAAATCTTAATTTTTTATTTGTTTAATTAAATGNGTTGCTTCTTTTTTTGAGGGTGCTTCAGCATAAATACGCATAATCGGCTCTGTATTAGACTTTCTTAAATGAACCCATCGATCATCCCAAATGAATTTTATTCCATCAATAGAATTAATAGTTGAATCTGAATAAGCCTCTTTAGCTTTTTTTAACAAAACCGTTTCATCTACTTTAACTAGATCAATTTTATCCTTAATAATTGAATAATGGGGTAATGAATCATGAAGCTGTGAAATAGTCAAATTCTNTTCTTGGGACAATCGATTTAAAACCATTGCAGCAGCTACCAAAGAATCTCGACCGAGATGTGCCTCTTTTAGTATAACACCTCCATTGCCTTCACCGCCAAAATTTGAATTAATCTCGATCATTTTTTTGACAACATTAATTTCCCCAACAGCAGTTCTGATAACCTTTGTATTGTATTTTTCAGCTATTTTATCAAGCGCTAGCGTTGTTGATAGATTGGTAACAATATCTTCCGGGTTTTTAAGTTGCTTTAAATAACTTTCAGCAGCAATAACTAACGTATACTCTTCACCAATTGGAATTCCATGATCATTAACAATTGCGAGCCTATCTGCATCTGGGTCAATTGCAAAGCCTATATCTGCATTATTTTCTAAAACAGCTTTACTCAAATCACCAAGGTTTTCAGGTAAAGGTTCGGCTCCGCGATCAAATTTACCGGTTCCATCACAATGAATAGGGATCAACTCACACCCTAGGTATTCTAAAAGAAGGGGCAATGCTTTTGAACCTGCACCATTAATTGAGTCTACAGCTACCTTAAATTTGCAATTTTTAATCCTTTTTGTATCAACGCATGAAAGTTCAATTACATGAATGACGTGTTTAAGAATCGAATTTTGATCAGGGAAAAGCATCCCCTGCTTTTTTGCTTTTTGATAAACCACTTCTTTATCAACTTTTTCAAATAATTCATTGCACTCGTTCGGTAAAAAAAATGTTCCATCTTCTCGAACGAATTTTATCCCATTCCACTCCTCTGGATTATGGCTGGCGGTAACAATAATTCCACCAGCAGCCTCAGATCTCTCCACCATAAATTGAATGGTAGGTGTGGGGACTATATTGCACAACACCACATCTCTTCCGATCTCAATAAGTTCGGCTGAGAAAATTTCTAATAATTCTTCACCAGATTGCCTTGCGTCTCTACCAAGATATATGAGACCGTCAGGAATAAGATCGTGGAATGCATGAGCATATAATTTAATTGTTTCAGGAGTGAGTGAAGATTTAGTAATCCCCCTGACTCCAGAAATACTACGAATGATCATATTAATTGCTTGATGGAAAAAAGGTCCAACACACAGTTGAACCTTCTATGGATTTAGTAAGAATTATATCTCGCTAATCGCAGTCTTCTTCGGACTGCTTTTTTTCTTGCGGCACGCTGCTCATCGCTTGGCTTTATGTAGAAAGATTTACGCTTTATCTCTCTTAGCACACCAGCACGCTCCCATTTTTTCTTAAATCGGCGAAGGGCTCTTTCTAATTGTTCACCATTTCTAACTGTAACTTCAACCATAATTTATTTGACCTCCTTCAAATTAACCTAAATATGTTCTAAGGGATTTNCTTCTTGATCTATGTCTCAATCTACGAATTGCTTTTTCCTTGATNTGTCTAACTCTCTCTCGAGTTAAACTAAACTCTTCACCTATTTCATTTAAGGTTAATGCATAATCTCTATCAATGCCAAAATACATTTTAATTACCTGNCTTTCGCGCTCTTTCAAAGTATCAAGGGATTGACGAATTTCATCTTTTAGAGACTCAGCCATTAGAGGTTCATCNGGTTCAATTTGTCCATCATCTTCAATAACATCGATCAAAGAATTTTTATCGCCATCTCTAAAAGGAGCATTTAAAGAATGATGCCTACGAGAAATTCTCATTGCGTCAGTAACTTCATCAGTTGTCATTTCAAGATTTCTTCCGATCTCATCTTCNTTTGGAGAGCGCTCTACTTCTGCTTCAAGTTTTTCTGCTGTTTTTGTTATTTTTGAAATTGTTCCTACTCGATTTAATGGCAAACGAACGATACGTGAGTGCTCAGCTAGGGCTTGTAAAATAGATTGCCTAATCCACCAAACAGCATATGAAATAAATTTAAATCCTCGTGTTTCGTCAAATCTACCTGCTGCCTTCATAAGGCCCATATTACCTTCATTAATTAAATCCGTAAGCGGTAAACCTTGACCTTGGTAGTCTTTAGCAACAGATACAACGAATCTTAAGTTGGCCTCAACCAATTCTTTCATGGCTAGCCTATTACCTTTTTTAATTGCCTGCGCTAATTCAACCTCACGCGATGGGTGGAGAGGTTCAAACTGCCCAATCTCTTCTAAGTACTGACTTAGACTGCGATTAGATTCGTTAATTGGCCTTGCAGCTTTTGCCATAATTGTAACCTTTTATTTTTATTCCAAAAAAAGCTAAGAAACTTACAATAGATAATATTTTTTACCTAATAGTCATGTTTATTCTAAGGATCTTACTAATTCTGCAAATTCCTCGGGGCTAAGCGTCTCNGGNCTTCTTGAAAAATCAATCTTATTTGTTATGTCACTAGAAAAATGATAACAAGACAATGTGTTCTTAATCATTTTCCTGCGCATTGAAAAAGCAGTTCTTACTATTTTATTAAATTTTATGAATTCTTNGTCATGTACAATGGGGGATGTTTTTTTTGAAAATTTTACAAGGGATGAGTAAACTTTAGGTTTAGGATAAAATACCTCTGGTGGAATGNTAAAACAGATTTCTTTATTTAAATATGCGCTAGTTACAACTGTCAATCTTCCATATGTCTTAGTATTGGTTTTGGCTACAAGTCTTTCCGCTACCTCTTTTTGCATCATAATATATGCCTCATCCCAATAATCTAATTGTTCAATCAGCCAAAAGATAATTGAAGATGTAATATTGTAAGGAATATTGCCGATAATTTTTACTGGCTTACTAATATTTATTTCATCTAAATCGTAATTCAAAATATCTCCATCCAATACAATAAGCCCGTTTAAGTTTGGATTGAGCGTTAATTTTTTTACTAATAAGGGATCTATCTCAACCGTTGCCATTTGATTTACAATAGAAAATATTTTTTCTGTTAAAGCCCCATCTCCAGCACCTATTTCTAAAATAGAATCTTTTGTATGGGGGCTTATAACCTTAACTATCTTATTTAATAAGTTTGTATCATTAAGAAAGTTCTGACCCCATTTTTTTCGAAAAGAATGAAAAGGCTTGCTCAAAATAGACTATATAGTTTTTGGTCTAGGATAATTTTCTAGGGAAGCCTAAAGAGCTCTGTCGTATTATCGTAGGTATGCTTAGCGATCTCTTCAAATGATAAATCATATATCTCAGAAAGNTTGCTAATCGTATGTATTATTCTACTAGGCTCATTTGTTTTACCTCTATCGGGCTCTGGGCTCAAATAAGGTGAATCAGTCTCGACAACTAAACGATCTAGGGGTATTGATTTAGCCACCTCTGGGAGGTGACTATTTTTGTAAGTAATATTTCCTGAGAACGAAATGTAATATCCAAGCTCAAGAAAGGCTTGGGCTGTTTCAAGGGTGCTTGAAAAGCAATGCGCAACNCCCTGCACATTTGGATAGTTTGAAATTATTTCTANAATATCAGCGTCAGCATCGCGATTATGAATNATTACAGGTTTATCTAGATCCTGAGCAACTTCCATNAACTCTTTAAAAACATTTTTTTGGGTTTCTGGTTCAGATAGGTTTCTATAATAATCTAAACCTATCTCACCAATAGCTATCATGCTTTCGTATTCCATCAATTCATATATTTCATCAGCATACCCTTCAACTGCATCCTTGGAATCATGNGGATGCACACCTGAGGATGCAAANATATCATCATTATTTTCAGTAATAGATAAACATTGTTTAGAATCTTCAACATTTGTGCCCACACAAACAAATCGAGAAACCCCTACATCATTAGCACGCTGAATTATATTATCTATATCGCTTGCTAATTCATCATAGTACAAATGGCAGTGAGCATCTATAATCATTTTATAATTTTTTAATTAATATCTTAGGTTAAGTTCTCTAAATAATTTATAAATAATATTTGATTCATTTAGGTAAAATTTGAAAAAATTTTTTGTTGAGTGTTGCGTAGAGTCTTTAGATCAAGCTATCAAAGCTGAAAAGAAGGGTGCTGACCAAATTGAGCTTTGTAAAAATCTAAAGGATGATGGACTAACACCTGATATTGATTTAGTAAGCAACACTTTAAATAAAGTTTCAGTTCCTATTAAAATAATGGTTAGACCTAGAAAAGGAAACTTTATTTATTCTGAAAGTGAAATTATTCAAATTAAAAATCAAATTATGAATTTAAAGGTTTTAGGAGTTGAAGAAATTGTATTTGGAGCATTAAATCAAAATAATAATGTTGATTTCGAACAAATAAAAAGGGTTGCAGACTGGTCATACCCGATGAAAATCACCTTTCATAAAGCAATTGATTATAGTAGTAATTTTTTTGATGATATTAAATCATTAATAAAAATAGATGGAGTTAAAAGTATTCTTACTTCAGGGAAATCTTNTTCTGCAAAAATTGGTGCTTCAACAATAAAAAAAGCTGTAAAAAACTATCAAAGTTCAATTAATGTAATTGCAGCTGGGAAAATAACTAATAAAAATTTAGATAGTATTCACAAATTAATTAATGGGAGGTATTATCACGGAAAAAATATATTAGGAAAACTTTCCTAAAATTTATGAATTTGTTTCAATTCTAGGAAAAAGAGGTTTGTGAACTTCTATTTTTGTNCCCGCAATTAANCCACCCCATTCTATTTCATTCGAATCAATATGAAAAATATCGAAAACAGTTTGCGCTCTATTAGGCATAATCGGAGATAAAATTAATGCAGTTATGCGTAAGGATTCAGCTGCGGTATATAAAATCTTNCCTGCGCTATCTATNTCTTTTTTAAGAAGCTTCCAGGGTGCTGTAATNTCAAGATATTTATTTACCTCTCTTATAAATTTAAAAGTATGGTTAATGGCATCATTTATTTTCATTTCATCAATGAGGTTTAAAACGCAAGCAACCATTTCTCTGGCGCTTTTTCTAACCGCTTTACCTGCTTCAGAATTATCTTCTCCATTAGGTATTTTCCTATCATAAAATTTATTTATCAAATTTGTTACCCTGCTTAACAAATTTCCAAAATCATTTGCAAGGTCGCTATTATAGCATTTTACAAATGAATCCAAACTGAAATTAGAGTCTTGACCAAGAACCATTTCTTTCATCAGGTAAAATCTGACAGGATCAACGCCATAGGTTTCAATTAGTTTTAATGGATCAATAACATTCCCCAATGATTTGCTCATTTTTGATTGATCACTTAACCACCATCCATGAGCAAAAATACTCTTAGGTAGTTTAATTCCAGCTGACATAAGCATTGTGGGCCAATAAACTGAATGGGTGGTTAAAATATCTTTTCCTATCAAATGATAATTTACTGGCCAGAAGGCTTTATATTTTTTTTCGTCACTATTAAGTCCTATTGCAGATACATAATTGATAAGAGCATCAAACCAAACATAGGTAACATAATTTGAATCAAAAGGCATTTCAATACCCCAGCTCAGACGAGATTTTGGACGTGAAATACATAGGTCTTCTAGGGGAGATCTTAAAAAACCAAGTACTTCATTTCTTCGAAATTTAGGCTGAATAAAACTTGGGTTTTCTTCAATGTGCTTTATCAGTTTATTTTGATATTTTGACATTTTAAAAAAGTAATTCTTTTCTTTTAATTCTTTAATATCTCGAAAGTCTCCGGACTCAGCCTCTTTTTCAGTAATAAATCGCTCTTCGGATACCGAATAAAGGCCTTCATAACTGTCTTCATAAATATCTCCTTTGTCGTAAACTTTTTGAAGAAAATATTTAACGATATCGGTATGGCGTTTTTCTGTAGTGCGAATGAAATCATCGTAGCTTATGTGAAGCTT
>PBPW01000040.1 GCA_002725545.1 Fidelibacterota bacterium
AGGGTCTACCCCTATAAGAGTGAAAGCGGTGTACCCCGATCCTTTATTGGCCCCCGCCGGATCCAATCCAGCAAAAAGACGCCACGAAGAATCAAAGTGGCCTTGCACACGAGAAGTGTCCTTACACAAATCCAGCATGTCCTGAGTAAACGAAGCACCCACACCCGGAATATCGACCTGCTGNTAAATCAACTGGAANTCCGCAGGGCGCATCTCCGAACGGTGAACCANAGCTTGCGTGTACGGGAAATGCTCCGGCCACAACGTCTGCTCNGTCTCATCATCCATAATGCACGGATANCGNANAACCTTGTAACCNGAACGAGTACCCAACGTCGAGTACACGTCACCCGGATTCACACGAGTACCAATCCAAATAGCACGCCCCGTCTTACCAATACGAGACAAAGCTTCCTTATCGAACCACTCCAACATTCCCGCCACACGGTCAGGGTTACGTTGGTTGTCGAGGGTGGCTACGTCGTCGAATTTGATTACGTCGGCTCGACGACCATAGATCTGTTGGCCTACACCTAGAGCTGCGATGGTGGGGTCCTTCTCAGCGGTGGTACGCCCAGCAACATAAATGGATTCACTTGACCAGTTTGATTGGCCGTCAGGTTTGAACGGTCCCCAGTCCTCTATTGGACTTGGCCCACCTTCGTACAGTTCAGGGTTAGTGAGCATCTCTGAGATTGAATGCATGAACGTTCTAGCGAACGGCAACGACTTCGACACGAGAAGTGTTCGAAGGTTCGGATCCCGGCAAATGTCATACACAGTGTGCCAAACAGTCACCAACGTTGACTTCGAATGATACGGCGGCATGTTAATCAACACTCGAGGATTAGCACCCGTCACCGCATCCGCAATGTCCTGATGAAATTTCGGGGTGTCATGATGCACACCACAATCGGGGCACGACCAGTTCTGCAAATAATGCTCACAAAACTCNGTGAACGTCCCAATGCGACGCTTCTCATTCAAACCCAAAGGACCAACCCGCTGCTGCTCCTTCACCTCAGCAATACGAGCTTCCCTCTTCTCCCGCTCACCCTTCATCCGCCCAGACAAATGCTGCCGAGACAAACCAAACTCTTTAGCGGCCTCCGTCTGAGTCCAACCATGATTCAAACATTTATCGATAGCCGCCTTATAACAGCGATCTTTCGACCACGTCTTATATTTAGCCAACCGAGGCTCAGGCACCTAGCACCCCATATCTCGACGCAACCGCTCCCAAACAGCCCACTGACTCTCCGTCCAATTGTGATCTATCGAATCCATCAACTGACTGCATTGAGGAGAATAACCCACCCCGTACACAATCGAAGAAGGATCCGCCGGAGCCTCCTCGCCACCCGGCCATAGCATGACGACGCCGCCGACTGCGGTGCCGATCGCTATGACGGCAGCAGCGACCGCTTTCGTTATTTTGCTTACCGCTTGACTCCACTTGTCTGCTTTCTCTGCAACGTCTTCTATCGTCATCTGCGTCCCCCATCTATAAACCCTTGACGAGTAGACACCGTTCGGGTACCAATTAGGAAACAACCTTCGAATAACAGATTATGCCAGTCGAAGGAACAACCAAGATCGTTTGGAACCGGAACCCCGAGCCACTGGCAGGCTGGTCGGAACGGTAGCGTCACCCGAAGAGGGTCAGCAAAGAACGTTATAGAGCGACGACAGCTCATTAAAAGGTCGGGGATCACACAGGGCGGGGGGACATTCGACGTATGTCCGTACGCCAACGAGCCAGACACAAAAACAATCAAAGAACACCGAAAAAAAACGACTACGGTGCTCTGTCGTTTTGTCGGCCACTTCCTGGGAAGCCTTTCCCCTCCCCCTCCGTTCCGAATCTTATGGACCCCCCTTTGGCATGGCTGGCATACGCCGAGTTTCTGCGCTCTGGCGCAGTTTCCGGCGCTGTGCGGGCCTGCGACCAGTCGGTGTGTTGTTCTGCATCGAACATCGCTGCTGGTTCGCTTCGACCTGGGTCTGGTTCGAGAGCAATGACCGTCATCTCAACAGATATGAGCCGGAGGCAGCGGCGGCTAGATCGTCGTCGGTTGTGGGGGGCTGATCGAGGGGCCGTGGGGGGGTCGTGGGGGTGGGTGTGTCGAACGTTTGTTCGTGTGGCGNTTTGGTCGTTTTGGGTGGTTTTGGGTGTGGTCGGGGAAATTCTTCAAACAATTTTGGGCCTATGTATTCAACTCCTCGTGGTGTTTTGGGGACAATTGAGCACAAATAAACTTGATTGGGGTCAGAAAGTGTGGGCACTATGGATGCATCGACACAGCCCACAGCTTCGGCACGGCACGCATCGATCGGGGGGGAGGCAGTCCCCAATAGTCGCAGGGCAACCGGAGGGCAGACTCCGGGACCGAGGGGCCGATACGTCGGACCGGGTGAGAGTCCCACAATCCCGCAGCGGCGAGTGCGCCCCACCCGGCTTCATCGCTGGCACCGCTTAACGAGACGGGAGAACCACCAGATGGATCAAGGGCAATCGAGTCTTTGACCAATCGGGTTCCGGATGAGCAGCATCGGATTAGCTGCCATGTGGATGGGTTTGAGGTCGTTCACTGCTTCGGCATACCGGCCTCACCGACCTTGAATCATGGCTTATCGATGCTGGGACCAGGCCGGGACTGCCCAGGGCTTCGGCCTAGCGAATCAACGGGCCTTGATCACGACGGTGAAATTCCTCCTCCTCGTCCCCGAATTAACGGGCTGATGAGAGTCCTTCCGGGCTCAAGAAACGAGGAGGAATAACCATGAAACGACTTGCTAAAAAATTGCCTGAGACCGTTAACTCAACATTTCAAGGGAAGGTATACGGCGATCTGCTCCCACGGATCAACGCCCTTCAGACCGAGATTCAAGCTCTGGATCGTGAGACCCGAGCTTGGGCAATCAATGACCTGGTCACGATGACCAGTTCGCTAGTGGCCATCTATAAGGCTGAAGGCGGCGAGTGAAAGTCGAAACACCTCTTCGGAGGTGTCTGTAGGGGCTGACCGCCCTGCACTGATGAGACAGGTCACTACGAGGAGGAAAAATGAACACTTTCGTTAGTTCGAGCAACTACGAATTCTTCATCCACGCACAGTGCTTCGGCGGCTTCTATCTGGTCTGGGAGCCTGTGCAAAAACGATGGGTGGAGGTCTTCGATGCGATGTTGGTTAGGGACGCTGAAGGCGCTGCTAGCCACTACAGATTCAAGATTGATGATGAGGCCGGTATGGATGAGTTGGTGCTGCCTCTTGAGGGCAGTGTCCAATTCATGAATCCAAACGCTCGCTAGTCGAAACGCCCTTCGGGGCGTCGTTGTGGTGTGAGAGACCACGACCTGATGAGACATCTCACCACGAGGAGGAACAACAATGACCAATTTGAACGATGCAATGGCAGCAGCACGAGAACTGTTTGACAACAACATGAACACGCTCCCCAAGTATCAACCGATTAGCCCTAGCGGCAAAGACGTTGAAGTGAAGCTCGGAGGCGAGACTCGCATGCTGAGTGACTGGCTTGAAGAGATGAATGATGCGTTCCCTGAGTCCACCTACGAGATGGACGAAGTGAGCATGTCTGTGCTCTCGGANCGTGTCCACCCAGCGGATCGCATCCAATAGTCGAAACACCTCTTCGGAGGTGTCGTCGGGGGATGATCTCCCCGGCCTGATGAGCCCAATTCTGGGCCTTGGACAGATCACGAGGAGGAACCATGATCTACGACATAACTGCTTACACCTTCAATGCTGACATCTGGTGTGTTGGTTGCGTCGAAGAGCACTTCGAACGTAATCACGGCATCGCCCCGGCAACTGCTGAGGACATGCTTGACGATTACGCAGAGGCTAACGGCATTGACCGCATGGACGAAGCGAGCTTCGACTCGGGTGACTTCCCGAAAGTCATCTTCGAGATCGATCTTGATGAAGTCGAAATATGCGGCTGGTGCCATAACGAAATTGAAATTGATTGAGCGCCGAAACGCCCTCCGGGGCGTCGTCGGGGGGTGTTGCCCCCGGCCTGACGAGAGCCACCTGGCTCACCGGCAGACACATTCACAACGAGGAGGAAAACCTATGTCCCTTAACTGGAACATTGGGAAATGCGAGCGNCCTGANGAGCTTTACGTTTTTCAGGACGACATGGAGTGGAACGGAAGCGACTACTGCTTCACTGAGTCCACTAGCCATGAGCTTCGTAACTCGCATCGCATCACTCAAAAGATGACTTTCATGATGATGAACATCGGCATGAGGTCAATCACGGCAGAGAACACGAAAGAGGTCCTTCGTCGGATTCAAGTCCTTGAGGATGCATTTCCTGGTGATCGCCATGATCTTTGGATCGACGGCGAATGGGTGACGGTCGGCACTGACCTGGCAATGGTTAGCCGCCGGGTCGGCCTGTCCACCAACGTCACCAAGATGACCAAGGCTCAGTTCGCTGACGCAATGGTCGAAATGACTGCTTGATATCAGCGGATCGGGCATCGACTTCGGTTGGTGCCCCTTCCAGTGCTATCAAGCACTACTCAAACACGAGGAGGAACAATGAAACTGAACACCTACGACTGCGCCACGAAGACTCGTTACGGGCGAGACGCATTCCAGACTGATATGAGCACAGCGCTCGAAGCTGGCTGTCTTGACTGTGGGGATTCGGATCCTGACGAAATGTATTTCGTCAACATGGATTCAAGTCCTTGGAGTGGTTGCGGTAAGTGTGCAATCAATCACTATGCGATGAACTCCGTTGAAATGATCTGCGTATGCGATGTATGCAGCGGCTACAACCAGGAGCAACAGATATGAATGTTGAATGGTGACCAGCAGTCCTGAGCCCGGTTGAAGACCGGCCATCCGAGGAGCGAGACCTCGGCAGGGCACGACCCACACATCAGTGTGGATCTATACCCACGAGGAGGAATAATGAATAAAGCAAAACAGGCTTCGACAGAAATGTTGGAGANATTGGANAGGCAGNNTNANGAGNCTTTCTTGANGGCCCTGAAAAACATGCCNTCTTATGACGGCTCAAAGAATTTTGAGTTGGCAATAGCTGAGGCACTGGTTGAAGGGCTCTCTCTTTTCAGTGTGCAGACTGCTAGGGACATTCTCAAGACCGCTCTTGAAAGCGTGACTGAGTTTGACCGCAAGGTCCGCTATGAGCGTGAGATTCAGGAGCATGTGGCTGCTGGCGGCAAGTACGTCAACATCTACTGCCTTGACCACAACAACTATGGCGGAGCAGCGGAAGGTGGCTGGTACTACACCAGCGGCACTCCGCTGGAGGGTGAAGTGCTTGGCTTGAAAGCAGCTACCAAGGTTCACCCTAAGGATGATCCCGAACGAGCGGCCGAAACTATCTCAGGAATGATCAACCTTGCCCACGTCAAGAAACAGTATGGGCTGGTTGATGTNGAGCTAGAGGTAAAGATCGAAGATCGGCCTGCCGAGTACTGGCCAGCAGAAAAGCCTTACTACCAATAATCGAAACGCTCCTCCGGGAGCGTCGTCGGGAGATGGACTACCCGGCCTGAAGAGATAGTCCACCACGAGGAGGAATAATGCATATAAGAACAGGGTCCGATACAGGTGCTCCGCTAGTTGATCGTGACGATGTCAGAGTTGGTGACGTCATCATGATGAACAGCCGAGGCCGACATGGGACTGCCTTAGTGACGAAAGTTGGCCGGACGAATTTGACGGGCAGTTACGTCACTGTTGGTGGTCTCAAGAATGCTCGGCCTTATGGCGACAACCGAGGTGTTTTTGTTACCAATAAGGTGACCAAGATCACTGACTGCTGGAAAGCAGATCCGGCTCAGGTGTGGGGCAATTTTTCCATGCCTTTGGACGAACAGCTTCCAGANCAGGTCCGGCGCACGTTNGAGAATCCGTGGGTCTCTCTCACCGTCAACTATCAAGATGAGTGGGACAACTACCGATTCAATGACTACGGCTGGTCGTTCGTCAGGACACCTAACGGTGAAGANACTGCCTACAAGCATGATGAGATCCCTGAGGGGTCAACANTCTTGATTGGTCCGGGCAAGTATCAAGACCCATTTACGTCAGGCGACTTTGAGGACTTTCGGCGNANAGTAACGNNGCCGGTCNTNGANNNANTNNNGAGGGAAATATTTGGCTGATCACAGCGCATCGGCCACCGGCTTCGGCTGGTGGCCAGTGCAGTGTCATCAGACACTGAAATACCCACGAGGAGGAACAGCTATGAATAAATTCACAAAAGCGATGGACCAGTTTCTGACTGAGGGTCTAGCTCGCATCGATGAAATACCCGATGAGGTGCTAGCTCGACTGTTGGACGATGACCGTCCTGAGCCCACGTTCAACCAGCCCCACGGGATGGTCTGATCATGAGCGAAGAATACGAGATCGTTGGTGAGGACAAGCTCTGGGAGATCCCGAGCGACTGGACTCACGGCAACGATTCAAACGAATACGGTTGCCATCGATGCGGCAAGAAGGTAGGCAAGAACCCAGCGACAGTTCACGTCGTGGCGGGCGGCG
>PBPW01000041.1 GCA_002725545.1 Fidelibacterota bacterium
ATGCCAAGCCCAATCTTGGATGGGGAAGAAGCGATAGCTGATTTTATATTTAACTAAGAGTTAAGCAAAAAACGTATTATACTTTATCCATGTTTAAACGAACATCATTACTACCTATATTATTCTTAATTGCTTTTACTTCAGTAGCTAGCGCACAATTTAAAGGGCTAGAAAAGCAGCTAAAAGCAAAAGCAGCCGCAGAATTGAATAAAGCAGTAAAAAGTCAGGTTAAACCCCTTACGTTGGATTATAAGGTGATCAAGTATCACTACAACCCCTTAAGGTCACCCAACAAGCTTTCTGTTGATATTGAGTTTACCGGTCATAACCCAAACAAAATTGGAATCTCGTTGAATCGAATCGAATTTGACCTATCGATCAATAGAAAACACGCATCAAAATTCTACAACGAAAAAAAAATTAAGATTCCTAAAGAGGGCGACTTTGTGTTTAAAGAAAAAGCGGACCTAAAGCTTACCGTAATGGGCAAAGCTATTTTTGATGCGATAATGAAAAGAAAAGCAAAATATCAAATTGATGGGACATACTATATCGATACAAAATTCGGAACGTTTCCACTAAAGGCTAAGCTAGCCGAAAAGGAAATGTAGTACTACTTATCTGGCATCAATACTTTCATCGTAGGATAAGCTATAGTGATGCCATTTTGCTTGAACTGCTTGTAGATCTCGGTATTAACAGTATCTACAATCCTACCGCGAGTCTCTGGCTTAAATATCCAAAATAATAATTCAAGCCTAATACCGGAATCGGCAAATTCTCTAAATCGAACCCGAGGGTCAGGATTATCTAAAACATCTTTATTATTGATCGCAATCGATTGGAGAATATCTTTTACCTGATCCACATCAGATCCATAAACTACCATCAAACTAATACCTACGCGTTCAATATCTTCCACGCCCGCTCCACCGCTTTCATTAGTGATTTTTGCAGCTGCGATGACCGAATTAGGGATTGTGATTTCAATATCGTCTCTGGTCATAAATCGAGTGGAACGCAGCCCCATATTCATCACGTANCCNCTTTCTCCGGTTTCAAGCATNATGTAATCACCNTCTTTAAACGGGGAATCTGCCATTAGAAANACACCNGCAAAAAAGTTNGCAACCGTATCTTTAGCTGCTAAACCCAATACCACACCAAGCACACCNGCTGAAGCAAGAATACCNTTNATNTTNATATTCCAACTGAGAAANATAAAATAGGCACCAAANAGNCCAATTGCGATTTTACCAAGATTNTTAAAAAGNGGGAGNGTNCGACTTTGNAGAAGTTTATTATCCGTCCTTCTGGTTGTCCANTCCATTGAAAGCGTAAATACTTTTNCAAAAAGNGAAAGCCAGATNAGNATGGTTGCGGTTTTAAATACCCCTAGAATAGCAAAGNTGATATATTCAGGAAGACCAAGAAGGTTAACGCCAGTNGAAAACCCAAAAAATAGAATTGAATAAAAAATAGGCTTATGCAGAAAATTAACGATGTTGTCATCAAGNNTGGTGTTGGTTTTGGATGACCAGCGCTTAAAAATNCCAACAAAGATCCAATCGGTTAATTTAGCCATGANGATTGAACCCACAATGATNAATGCCGAGCGCACAAAAGGGTTTTGTAAAAGTTCAGCGTAATTGTCTTTTANCCAGTCCATAGATNNCNAAATTTATATAAACTTTTTAAAAGTATCTAACATTCGAGGAAAATTTTCTTAAATTNATAAAATGAAAAAAATTATNTAATTATANAGATTAAGGANTACANCATAATGATATACGCACCNTTCAAAACATTTATACTTTTTCTTAGTATAGCTTTTATTTCATGCACCGTTGAAGATAGNTCNTCAATGCAATTGGGTAAAATTGCTAAAAAACACCAGAAAAATAGCGATATGATNATNGANAGNGCAATGTCGGANTCTCAAGGNTACGATCGCCTAGGTGAGATGCTGGATACATTTGGNCCCAGGCTTTCCGGTTCGACGAATTTAGAAAAAACTTTGGANTGGATCATAGATGAAATGANNAAAGATGGNCTTGATAATGTTCACGGGGAAGAGGTAATGGTNCCNAAATGGGTGCGGGGAAAAGAATCGGCTACCATGACTGCACCCTGGGAAAAAGACCTCGCTATACTGGGATTAGGTGGTAGCGTTGGCACGGGCCCTAAGGGATTAAGTGGTGAGGTGCTTGTTGTGGATAGCTTTGATGATTTAACAGCCAAAGCAAGTCAAGCAAAGGGTAAGATTATTCTTTATAACGTACCTTTTACAACGTACGGCAAGACAGTTCAATATAGATATCGTGGGGCATCAGAGGCAGCCAAGGTTGGCGGCATTGCAAGCCTTGTACGTTCCGTAGGTCCTTATTCCATGAATACACCGCATACCGGAACAAGCGCCTATGAGGATGGCGTAAAAAAGATTCCGCATGCCGCAATCACTTTGGAAGATGCTGCCATGATGGGTCGCATGGCAAAACGAGGCTTAACAGTTAAAGTATCACTTTATATGGAAGCGCAAACCTATGAGGATGCTTTATCGCACAATGTGATGGGTGAAATCAAGGGATCTGAATATCCGGATGAAGTCATTGTTTTAGGCGGACATATTGATTCTTGGGATGCGGGCCAAGGTGCGCATGATGATGGCGGTGGGTGTGTTGCTGCCTGGCAGGCGGTAAAATTAATTAAAGATCTTGGCTTAAAACCAAAGCGAACAATTCGTGCCGTGATGTGGACCAATGAAGAGAATGGATTACGCGGGGGAGAAGCGTATCGCGATGCTCATTTTGATAATTTAGATAATCATATTCTTGCCATGGAATCTGATGCAGGTGTATTCAAACCATCTGGTTTTGGTTTTTCAGGTCCAGATGAATCTTTAAAAATACTTCAAGATATTGGCACCTTGCTCTATCGCATAGATTCAGGTAAAATAACCAAAGGAGGCGGTGGGGCTGATATAGGACCAATTATGAGAGAAGGCGTTCCTGGTATGGGTCTTAAAGTGGATGGCTCTAGGTATTTTTGGTATCATCATACCGCAGCTGATACCTTTGATAAGGTGGATCAGGATGAATTTAATCGCTGTATAGCCACGATGGCCGTGATGGCTTATGTGGTGGCTGATATGGACGAAAGACTTCCTAGATAATTAATTTATCATTTGTTAACGCTGATTTAATATTTATAAATTGACTATCCCTAGCGGAAATTTTATGAAACAACTTATATCCATACTGTTATTATGCACTTTTGCGTTTTCTCAGAATAAGCATCAAAACGCCGATATGTTCTCATCGCCAAAAACCCCAATACACAATCATGATGTATGCGCTTCTCCGGTATTTACCGATGAATACATTGTTGCCATGAGAGAAAAAATGCGAACACAATACCCTGAGGAATATCAGCGCATGTTAATGCCTCGCACCTTAAATAAAACCTACAGCGTTGGAATGACCGAGAAATTCTGGGTAAATGTTGATGATGGCAATGGGGGTTCCAAGCAAGAGGAAATAACAGCCCAGCTGCTTGCCAAAGGTAATAACAATGCGATTTGGGCAGATGTGAATCAGATCAGTGAAAACAATAATATTAACAATGATACAGCCATTGAATATTTAGAATTTTTAGAACAAAAAACCCCTGCAGCGTCGCGAGACTCTACCAAAGGTTCATGGGAATTAATGACCACCTATTTTGGAAATGAGCCAAATTANGATGGGGATGGTATAACCGACTATTTATTTGCCGATCTATTTTCTGGTGCTGCTGGATATTTTTCTCCNGGNGATCAATCCAACCAATCNGGAAGCAATAAAAGNGANATCCTTTANATCGATTGCAATGTATCAAAAACGTATGCNANGAGCACTATNTCNCATGANCATCANCATNTAATTCATTANAACTACAGAGGCAAAGGAACCACATTTAATGAAGGCATGAGTGAAATGGCTATCGTTATTGCTGGTCTTGGAACAGTTGGNTTTAANCCTAATGCCTATTTAAGCAATGTAGGGAATATTGGCTGGGCCTGGGAAGGNNCAAGCGCTAACTATGCAATGGGTGGATTGTTTGTATTGTATTTTGCNGAACAGCTTGGCGATGCTTCTCTATTAAAATTTCAAGAAATCGATGCATCGGGCTGGACCGCATTTCAACGCCTATTGAATATCTATGAAACTGGTTTGAGTTATAAATCTTGGATCCAGAATTGGCATATCGCAAATTACTTAAATGATAAAAGTNCTCACCCAGCTTNTGGTTATGATTGGCCCTATGTTGGNAAAGCTAACGCTTCTAAATGGCATTCTACAGGCCAGGTTCAATCTGATCAGTTAATAATTAAAAACTATGATACCAATTATATTTTTTATTCCAGCTCTGCGGATAGTTTACCCATAACATTTACTGCAACTGGGGTAGTACCTAATTATCTATCCTTGGAGTTTACCGATGACACAATGACGGTCAAAACACTTGAGGATACGAAAAAACACCTGGTTAAAGATGATAAATTAAAAGTGAATAAAGCTGTATTTGTTGTCAGCAACATAAACGGTTCTGATGCAACCTATAGCTATAAATCAGAGGGTTCTAATGCTGGTGGTTGGTTTGCCTCTAAAGAAATTAAGTATGATGATGGTGAGGTGGATGCTTTTACGGGATCCGGAAGCAGTTTTGGCTACCTTGGCTGGGGAAGAAATCAAGCCGGTCAGGGCTGGGGGATGGACTTTGATCCGCTTGTGAAAGAAAACCAATTGGTTAGCACGAGTATTAACCTTGGATTCGCGCAAGATTTTTCTTCTGGAACCGATATCCCCGCTTCGGTTGATAAAGATTTTGACCTTCATATTTGGAGAATAATCGATGATAACGGTGGAGTAGAAAATATTTTGCCGCCCATTAAATTTGATGGCAAAGCCGCTGGTATTACTGGCACTGGATTTGTGAATATAGATTTAAGCGAATACAGCGAACAATTGACCAATCTTGGAAAAATTGTAATTGGTGTCGTTGATGATGATACTGTAGGTACTTATTTTGGTTTAAGCAGCGATGAGCCTGTTAATCACACCTATGCCTTTAACTATAACGGTAGTGGAGGTCTTGCGCCCATGAGCGATTTTAATATTGGTGGTGCGGGGTTAGATGGTTGGAATTTTATGTTTCGAACCACTTGGTTGGTAAAAAATACGGTTGCGCCAAATCTTCACGCTGGCTTCATGCAGCATAGCGTCTTTAATGATGTGATGAAAATTTATATCATTGGAAATTCAGTTTTTGATGATGAAACACTAAATATCTATTTAGATAATGATGGTGAAATTCAATCCGCAAATGTTGCGCCGATGGTTTCAAGCGACTCAATTCTGGTTGCGGACTATAAATTAACAAAATCTGGAAGTCTTGATATTCGTATAACTGGCAACTATCTTTACAGTACGATACTTTTTGATAGCACTTTCAAATATAATGTTACCTATGCCGATCAAACCAAGCCCGTAGCAATTTCATCACGCGATGGTGCTTACTCAATTAATTTAGCTGAAAAAAGTTTTGATGAAGAGACCTATGTCATTATTGGAAAAAATGGTTACATCTCCAGTGCAAGCATAGATCACGATGAAATACTATCGGATATTTATTCGGTTGGACCCCTACAAAAAGAGTTGAATACTCCCGCTCAGATATCTTTTGATCTGAATAATATCAACCCAGCTGAAGTTGCTATTGGTTATTGGGATGGCGATCTATGGAGAGAATTGTATTCATTTGTATCCAGCGATGAATCTACACTGTTTGCAAATACAAAAACCTTAGGACACTTTGCTTTAATTCCTAAAGGGTCTGGAATGCCGCTATCAACCGATGAAGAGTTATTGATTCCAACGGAATATGCTTTAGAGCAGAATTACCCGAATCCATTCAATCCAGAGACCCGCATTCATTATGATATTGCTTCAGGAGGCAATGTTTCCATGGTTATTTACGATATTTTAGGCCGCAAGATTGTGGAGCTTATCAATCAATACCAGCCGCCTGGACGATACGATATT
>PBPW01000042.1 GCA_002725545.1 Fidelibacterota bacterium
GCGAGCTTTCAAATAGCAGACAAGGAACCCACTCATAAAAAAATAGATCAATGGTTAGAGGTGGCGGAAAAAAACCTTGGAAGCAAAAAGGTCGCGGTGTTGCTAGGGCTGGTACAAATAGATCTCCAATTTGGAAAGGTGGAGGAGTTGTTTTTGGTCCTGAACCTCATAGGTATAATAAAAAAACTACAAAAAAAATGCGTCGCTTAGCACGTAAATCTGTCCTATCAGATAGAGTTAAAAATGGAAAATTTATTGTTATAGATGATATTTCCCTTGAAGAACCTAAAACTAAGCTCTTAATAGATCTATTATCTAAATTAGATTTATCAGATCAAAAGATAACGCTGCTGGTTGATTCTGAAAAAAACAATTTATTTTTAGCCGCTAGAAATATTCCAAACATTTATCTTGTAGAGTCATTACGCGCGAGCACCTATGATTTGATTGACTGCGATATTATTGTAGCTGAAAAATCTGGTGTTGAGTTATTATCAAACCAATTAAACATTAAACAGTAAATTATGTCGTTAGACCATCAAAAGATTATAGTTAGGCCTATTTTTACTGAAAAAATGAGCAGACTTGAAGATGAGCGTAAATATTGTTTCCAGGTTCAATTAGGTGCTAATAAAGTAGATATAAAAAAAGCAGTAGAGTCAATGTTTGATGTAAAAGTTCAAAAAGTTTCAACCATGAATCGTATAGGTAAAGAAAAAAATATGACTGTGAGAAGTGGCGGAAGAACAATCAGGACTAATGGCAAAAGATCTAACTGGAAAAAAGCTTTTGTAACTTTAAAAGAAGGTGAAAGCCTAGATTTATTGGACACTGAATCGAGTTAATAATGGGAATTAGAAATTTAAAATCCACAACTCCAGGTAGTCGCTTTGCTTCAAGAAATGATTTTGCAGAAATAACAAAACATTCACCGGAGAAAAAATTAACATCTGCATTAAGAAAAACAGGTGGTCGAAATAATCGAGGAAGAATTACATCTCGACATATTGGAGGCGGTCATAAGCGTAGATATAGAATTATTGATTTTAAAAGGGACAAGTTTGACGTACCAGCTAAAGTTTCAGCTATCGAATATGACCCAAACCGCTCTGCAAATATTGCCCTTCTTTTTTATGCGGATGGCGAAAAAAGATATATTATAGCCCCTTCTGAAATTAAAATTGGAGATGAAATAGTTAGCGGTGAAAACGCTCCATTAAGAGTTGGAAACACTCTTCCGCTAGGAAAGATAGCCACTGGTATGTTCGTTCATAATATTGAGTTAATTCCTGGCTGTGGAGGTAAAATGGCAAGAAGCGCAGGTTCATCTGCTCAAGTAATGGCTCATGATGATGGATTTACAACATTAAAACTCCCCTCAGGAGAAATCAGGCTTATTAGACAAAATTGTTTTGCTACAATTGGTGAAGTTGGAAATAAATCACATGAACAAATAATATCCGGTAAGGCAGGTAGATCGCGATGGCTTGGTAAACGTCCAAAGGTTCGTGGAGTTGTAATGAATCCAGTTGACCATCCTCATGGTGGTGGTGAAGGAAAATCTTCTGGAGGTAGGCATCCAGTTTCTCCTTGGGGACAACCAGCGAAGGGTTATAAGACTCGCAAAAAAAATAAAAAATCAAATGAATATATTGTAAAGAGGAGAAAGTAATTATGGCTCGCTCTTTAAAAAAAGGACCTTACGTAGATCCAAAATTATTAAAAAAGATTGAAAAAATAAACGAAGCTGGGAAAAAACAAGTAATAAAAACATGGTCTAGAAGATCGATGATAACACCAGATTTTGTAGGGCATACATTTGCTGTTCATAATGGAAATAAATTCATCCCAGTTTTTGTTTATGAAAATATGGTTGGGCATAAATTAGGTGAATTTTCACCAACAAGAACATTTAGGCTCCATTCTGGGGATAGGAAAAATTAATTTTATGGAAGCTAAAGCTATAACAAGGCATATCAGGCAATCTCCTCGAAAAATTAGATTACTTTTAGATGAAATAAGAGGAACTAATGTTGATAAGGCAATTAATTATCTCCATTTTTCTAAAGCTAAGGCAGCCTATCAAATTGAAAAAACATTGAGTTCAGCTGTATCAAATTTTATGAATAAATCTGATGATGAAAATGTTACAGTAGATAAAATTTATATTAAAGAGTGTTTTGCAGATGGAGCACCGCATTTAAAAAGATTTCGAGCTGCTTCTATGGGTCGCATATCAAGATTAAATAAGAAATCAGCTCATTTAACTATAGTTGTAGCTGACGAAGAAAAATAGGAGTATAGCTTTGGGTCAAAAAACACATCCTGTAGGATTTAGGTTGCAAGTTAGCAAGGATTGGAAATCCACCTGGTTTACTGAAAATTCTTTTGCTTCAGAATTGGAAAGCGATGTAAAAATACGAAAGTACTTGAAAGCAAGACTTCCCAATGCTGGCATTTCAAAAGTTGATATTAGTCGCACCTCAAAATCAATTACCATTACAATTTTCACGGCGAGACCTGGAATAGTAATTGGAAAAGGTGGGGAAGAAGTAAATAGATTGAAAGATGAAGTTAAGCAATTAACAAATACCCAAAGCAATAATGATGGGGATACAAAAAATATTCAAATAAATATATCTGAAATAAAACGCCCTGAACTAGATGCCGCTTTGGTTGGTGCAAATATAGCCCATCAACTACAGAAAAAGATTTCTTATCGCAGAGTTGTTAGCAAGGTCATACAGTCAACTATGAGAATGGGGGCAGATGGTATCCGAATCAATGTTGCTGGACGCTTAGGTGGTGCAGAAATTGCTCGTAGTGAGAAATTTTCAGAAGGAAGAGTNCCGTTACACACGCTTAGAGCAGATATTGATTATGTTTTAACTGAGGCCTATACTCAATATGGTATTATTGGAATTAAGGTTTGGATTTGCAATGGTGAATCTGGTAAATAAAATATGTTAGAACCTAAAAAAACAAAATATAGAAAACATCATCGCGGTAACCGTAGGGGCATGGCTAAAGGTGGTAATTATGTTGCTTTTGGATCTTACGGTTTAAAAGCCACTGAGTCAGGCTGGATTACTAGCCGTCAAATTGAGGCGTGTCGTATTTCAATTACAAGGGTTGTTAGAAAAATTGGTAAGATGTGGATTAGAATATTTCCTGATAAACCAATTACCAAAAAACCAGCTGAAACTAGAATGGGTAAAGGCAAGGGTTCACCGGAATACTGGGTTGCTGTTGTAAAACCAGGAAGAATTTTATTTGAAGTTGATGGTGTTGATAGAAAAGGAGCAGAGGAGGCATTTCATAATGCATCAAATAAACTTCCAATTAAAACTAAAATTGTCAGCCGAAGAGAATTATAATGAAAAAAAGTGATTTAAGTGAATTGAAAATGGCAGATATTGTTACTAAGCTTGAAGAAAATCAAACTAAGCTTCAAAAATTACGCTTTCAAAAAGCTCTTCAGCAAATAGAAGATCCGCTTGAAATTAGATTTTTGAAAAAAGAAATTGCTCAATTATTAACAATTAAAAATGAATTTATTAAAGGTATTAGATCGGATAAAGATGCATTATGAATGAAAGAAAAAAACAAGTTTTAGTTGGGGAAGTAATAAGCGATAAAATGGATAAGACTGTTGTTGTCCANGTTACCAGGAAAATACCACACCCAGTGTATGGAAAAATTTTAAAAAGATTTAAAAAATATAATTCTCATGTGGCATCAGTCAATCCTAAGGTAGGTGACATTGTTAAAATTTCTTCAATGCGACCTATCAGCAAAACAAAACGCTGGCAAGTAAGTGAAATCATTCGAGAGTCAATTAAAATAGGCTGATAAAAGTGATACAACAAGAATCAAGATTAAAAGTAGCAGATAATTCCGGTGCAAGAGAAGTGCTTTGCTTTAAAGTGCTTGGAGGTAGTCGAAGAAGGTATGCATCATTAGGAGATATAATTGTTGTAACGGTTAAGCAGGCTATACCTGATGGCATGGTAAAAAAAGGTCAAGTATCTAGAGCCGTAGTTGTAAGGACGAGGAAAGAAGTTAGGAGATCTGATGGTTCTTATATTCGCTTTGATGATAATGCTGCTGTATTATTAAATGATGCAGGAGAGCCAAGAGGTACAAGAGTTTTGGGTCCAGTAGCGAGAGAATTGCGCGATAGTGGTTATATGAAAATAATTTCAATGGCACCAGAGGTATTGTAGTATGCGTTTAAAAACTGGTATGAGCGTAAGAGTTATTAGTGGAAATCACAAAGGCAAAGAAGGAAAGATCTTAAGAATAATTAAGGATAAAGAGCGTGTGATTATCGAAGGTGTAAATTTAATTAAAAAGCATACGCGACCCACACAAGAGAATCCAAAAGGTGGAGTTATTGAACGTGAAGGGTCATTGCATATATCTAATGTGATGTATCTGCACAATGGTAAAGTTTCACGTATCGGATATAAAAGCTTGGATGATGGATCCAAGGTAAGAGTTTCAACAAAAAGCGGAGAGGAGATCAAAGAATAATGTCGAAAAAAAATACATTAAGATCTTCCAATCCAAATCTTAGAGCTAAATATAAAGAAATGGTAATTCCAGCAATGATGAAGCAGTTTGGTTATAGCAATCTGATGGAAGTGCCTAAAATAACACATGTTTCTATCAATATGGGCATTGGTGATGGCAAAGATAGTCCTAAAAAATTAGAAAGCGGCCTAAATGAACTTACACTTATTTCAGGTCAAAAACCGGTTGTAACAAGATCTCGCAAGGATATTTCCAACTTTAAAATAAGAAAAGGATTTCCAGTTGGGTGCAAGGTTACGATTCGAGGCAATAGAATGTATGACTTTATTGAAAGACTAATATCTATAGCTCTACCAAGAACTAGAGATTTTAGAGGATTATCTTTTAAATCATTTGATGGGAGAGGAAACTTTTCCTTTGGAATAAAAGAGCAAATAATTTTTACAGAAATTGACTATGATAAAATTGATAGTATTCGTGGAATGGATATTAGCTTTTCTACTACNGCTCAATCTGATGATGAATCGTATTGGTTGCTAAAATTTATGGGACTACCATTACGTGAAAAACCACAAAAAAATGAAGAAAATACAGAGGAAGTTTAATGGCTAGAAAATCACTTATAGTTAAAGCCAAAAGAGAGCCAAAATTTAGTACAAGGCAGTATAATCGCTGTTTTAATTGCGGTAGAGCTGATGGTTACATGAGAAAATTTGGCTTATGNCGGATATGTTTTAGAGAAATGGCGCTTAAGGGAGAAATTCCTGGNGTTATCAAGGCTAGCTGGTAAGGAGTTTTTATGTCAATGACCGATCCAATATCTGACATGTTAACTAGAATACGCAATGCAATGGCTGTTGATAAACGGTTTGTAGATATACCATCATCAAACATGAAGAAAAGAATAGCATTTGTCCTCAAGGAAGAAAGCTATATTGAGGATTTTATTTTTATTAGAGATGAAATTGAGCAAAAAATAAGAATTTTTATTAAATATGACCACAAAGGCAAAGCTGTGATCTCCGGAATTGAGAGNGTAAGTAAGCCAGGTAGAAGAGTTTATGTTAATCGNAATGAAATTCCTCGGGTCTTAGATGGGNTAGGGATATCTATTCTATCCACATCCAGGGGCGTGCTNTCAAATAAAGTCGCGAAACGCTTTGGTATTGGTGGAGAGGTTCTCTGTAACGTTTGGTAATTAATTATGTCTAGAATTGGTAAAAAGATAATAAATATNCCAGAAAAAGTTGATATTGAAATATCTNNTGATCTGATTAAGGTTAAAGGNCCTAAGGGTAACCTTNATGTTGCGATTAACCCTCAAATGAAGGTCGTTAAAAAAGAAAATACATTAACTATCGAACGCCCTTCCGAATCGAGAACACATAGATCTTTGCATGGCACCACTAGGCAGCTGATAGCAAATGCAGTATATGGTGTATCTGAAGGTTTTCAAAAAGAATTAGAAATTAGAGGTGTTGGATATCAGGCAAATATGGATGGAAAATATTTAGTTTTACAACTTGGGTTTTCTCATGAAATCTTTTTTGAGCCACCAGAAAATATTGAAATAAAAGCTAATAAAACCGAGATAGTAGTTTTAGGTATAAATAAGCAATTAGTTGGTGAAGTTTCTGCAAAAATTAGATCCTTTAGAAAACCTGAGCCTTACAAAGGAAAAGGTATTAGATACAAAGATGAATATGTACGTTCAAAGCAAGGTAAAACAGTTGGTGGAGCTACAGCTGCATGATTAAAAAATTAACAAAAAACGAAATTAGAAATAAACGCAGAAGGAATCGCAGTAAACGTAACAATATTGCGCACTCTACTAAACCGCGTCTAGTTGTATCAAAATCCCTTAGGCATATCTCTGCACAGGTTATCGATGATCACACCAGAACAACATTAATTTCTTCATCATCAATGGATAAAGATTTGCAAAAAGATTTAAAAAAAATAAAGACAAAAACTGAAATGAGTACATTAATTGGCGCATCTATTGCTTCCAAGGCAATCAAAAATAAAATAACAGAAGTTGTTTTTGATAGAAATGGTAATCCATATCATGGTCGAGTTAAAGCTGTTGCCGATGCCGCTAGAGAAGCCGGTTTAAAATTTTAAAAGAGAAAATATGATTAATCCTGCAGAATTAGATTTACAAGAAGAAAACGTAATTAAAGTAACGCGCGTTGCTAAGGTTACATCGCGAGGTAAAAATTTTCGCTTCGGTGCTTTGGTAGTAATAGGTGATGGTAAAGGACATGTTGGAATTGGCCAAGGTAAAGCTGGTGAAGTAATGTCAGCTATAAATAAAGCAAAAGAAGAAGCAAAGCAAAATATTGTCAAAATTGATTTAATTAATGGCACTATTCCTCATAAAATAGTTTCAAGATATAGCGCGAGCAAGGTTATGCTAAAGCCAGCAGCGCCAGGTACGGGTATTATTGCTGGTGCGGCAGTCAGAGCCGTGATGGAGCAAGTTGGTATAAAAAATATTCTTACTAAGAGATTTGGGTCTAATAACCCTCTTAATGTAACGAAAGCGACAATGAAGGCATTAAATGACCTTCAAGATGCAGTAAGCATATCAAACAAGCGAGGTATTTCAATTAAAGATATTTTTAACTGATTTAAAAGTATGAACAAACATAAAACATTAAAGATAAAATTGGTTAAAAGCTCAATTGGCTACAAGAAAAAAGCTAAACTGACATTGCAAGCTTTGGGCCTAAAGAAAATAAATCAGATTGTAGAACATAAAGACACTCCATCACTAAGAGGTATGCTTGATGTTGTTAATTATTTAGTAAAAGTGGAAGAGTCAAAATGAAATTAGGCGAATTAAAACCAGCCAAAGGTTCAACGAATTCTAAAAAAAGGGTTGGTAGGGGACATGGGTCTGGATTAGGAAGGAATGCTGGTAGAGGCGATAAAGGTTATCACTCTAGATCTGGATCAAAGCATCGTCCATGGTTTGAAGGTGGACAAATGCCACTGCATCGTAGAGTACCTAAGAGAGGTTTCTCTAATTTTCTTTTTAAAAAAGAATATCAAATTGTCAATATTTCTGACTTGGATAAAATTGAATCTGAATTAATTGACCCATCGGTTATGAGAGAAAATGGTTTAGTAAAATATGCTTTAAGACCTATTAAAGTATTAGGAAATGGCGAATTAAATAAAAAAGTAAATGTCACAGCTAGCGCATTTAGTTCTTCAGCTACCAAAAAAATTGAAAAAAAAGGCGGTACTGTCACTGTTCAGTAAATCATGATTGATAAATTAAAATCCATTTTTATTATACCTGAACTTCGCAAAAGAATTCTTTTTACTTTAGGTGTTTTAGTGGTTGCTAGGCTTGGCGCGCATATTCCTATACCGGGAATTAATGGAGAAGCTCTTAGCGCTGCTTTTCAAGGTTATCAAAATACACTATTAGGATTATATAACTTGTTTGCTGGGGGCGCTTTTGAGAAAGCAACTCTTTTTGCATTGGGTATAATGCCATATATATCTGCATCAATTATTATTCAATTGATGAGTACAGTTGTGCCATATTTTCAGAGATTACAAAAAGAGGGTGAAGCTGGTAGGAAAAAGATTACCCAAGTAACTAGATATTTAACTGTATTGATATCAGCTATGCAGGCTTACGGAATTGTTGCTGTATTTTTGCCATCAATGTCATCTGCTGGTCAATCGGTGGTTATTAATCCTGGATTCTCATTTATATTTACTGGAACAATTTGTTTAATTACTGGAACAATTCTTTTAATGTGGCTTGGAGAGCGAATTACAGAACGTGGTATTGGTAATGGAATATCATTAATTATTATGATAGGAATTGTTTCAAGGTTGCCAAATGTAATTGTTAGTGAAATCACACTCATAAATGAAGGCGTCAGAAGCGTTTTAAGCGAATTGATATTGTTAGCTATAATGTTTGCTGTAATCTCATTTGTGGTTCTCCTAACTCAGGGGACTAGAAAAATTCCAGTATCTTATGCTAAGCGGGTTGTGGGTAGAAAAGTGTATGGTGGTCAATCAACTCACATCCCATTAAAAGTAAACACCGCTGGGGTGATGCCTATAATTTTTGCACAGTCAATTATGTTCATTCCAAGTACTATTGCAACCTTTTTTAGTGAAAGCAATTTTATGCAGAATGTGATGAGATGGTTCTCTTTTGACCATCCTTTTTATTGGATAGTTTTTGGTTTGATGATTGTGTTTTTTACGTATTTCTACACTGCTATTGCTTTTGATCCAACACAAGTGTCTCAACAAATGAAACAGCATGGCGGTTTTATTCCAGGAATTAGACCGGGGAAAAAAACCGCAGAGTATATTGATAATATTTTATCTAGAGTAACTCTACCAGGCTCTTTTGCATTAGCCGCTGTAGCTGTTTTTCCATATATATTAATGCAGTTAATGGATGTTAGTTATGATTTAGCTTCTTTCTTTGGGGGTACTAGTTTATTGATTATCGTAGGTGTTGCATTAGATACATTACAACAAATTGAATCACATTTAATGAGTCGACACTACGATGGTTTTTTAGCAAAAGGTAAAATTCGCGGCAGGAGAAGAATTTAAAATGGTCCACATAAGAACTGATAGGGAAATTGATTTAATTGCAGCTAGCTGTCAAATAGTGGCGGATACTTTAGAAATGCTATCTGAACATGTTGTACCCGGAGCAAAGATAACAGACCTTGATAAGCTTGCTGAAGAATTTATTGTATCAAAAGGCGCTCGTCCTGCTTTTAAGGGATACATGGGCTTTCCTGCCACGCTATGCGTTTCTGTAGATGATGAAGTTGTGCATGGAATCCCAAATGAAAGATACCTTGAAGAGGGACAAATAGTTGGTATTGATTGCGGGGCTGAAAGAGAAGGTTATTATGGAGATCACGCCAGGACATTCTCTGTTGGAAGCATATCAAATAATAGACAAAAACTTATGGACACCACTAAAGATTGTCTAATGATTGGAATTTCTGAAGCTATACCTGGAAATTATGTTTCTGATATAGGATTTGCGATCCAATCGCATGCAGAAAAAAATGGCTATTCTGTTGTTCGCGAACTTGTTGGTCATGGAATTGGTTCCAATCTACATGAAGAGCCTCAAATTCCAAATTACGGAAACCCTAAGCAAGGTTATCAGCTATGCGAGGGAATGTGTATTGCGATTGAACCAATGATAAATATGGGAAAAAAAGAAATAAAGACAGATTCAGATGGATGGACTATTCGAACTACTGATGGTAAAGTTTCTGCTCATTTTGAGCATACTATCGCAATAACATCTAAAGGCCCTAGAATTTTAAGTAAGATATCAAAAAATGGCTAAAGAAGAAGCAATACAAGTTGAAGGTGTTATTAAGGAAACTTTGCCCAATGCGATGTTTCGAGTGGAGGTAGAAATTGGCGATGATAAACATGAAGTTTTAGCTCATGTAAGCGGAAAAATGAGAATGCATTTTATTAAAATTTTACCTGGAGACATTGTCAAGCTTGAAATATCTCCTTATGATTTAACTAGGGGACGTATAACATACAGAAATAAGTAAAAATGAAAGTAAGAGCTTCAGTAAAAAAAATTTGTGATAAGTGTAAGATAATACGTCGTAAAGGTGTAGTGATGGTTATTTGTGAAAATCCAAAACATAAACAAAGGCAAGGTTAGGAGAGTATTTTGGCGCGTATAGCAGGTGTAGATATCCCAAGGGAAAAGAAGGTTCCATATTCATTGTGTTATATACATGGGATTGGATTGACTTTAGCAAAAAATATATGCAGTCATGCTAAAGTTGATGAAGAAAAAAGAGTAAAAGATTTAACAGATAATCAAGTTGTAGCGATTAGAGATGCGATTACCGCTCTTGAAATAAGAGTTGAAGGAGAGCAAAGAACGCAAGTCTCTATGAATATAAAAAGAAAAAGAGACATTGGTTCTTATCAAGGCTTAAGACATAGAAGGGGATTACCGGTTAATGGCCAAAGAACCAAAACAAATTCTAGAACTCGTAAGGGGAAACGTAGGACTATTGGACTTGGAAAGAAAGTATAGGAATTAATGGCACAAGCATCAAAAGAAGTTAAAAAAAGAAAAAAGAAAGGTAATGTTGAACCAGCTGGTGTTGCTCATATTAAAGCAACATTCAACAATACTCATATAACCTTAACAGATAAGTTTGGCAATACCGTGGCTTGGTCTACCGCTGGAACTAGTGGATTTAAAGGATCGAGAAAAAGCACAGCGTTTGCTGCAACATTGGCTGCTGAAAAAGCTGCACAAGAAGCCGTTCAAAGAGGCATGAAGACCATTGATGTTAGAGTGAAAGGCCCTGGAGCTGGTAGAGAATCAGCAATTAGAGCACTTGCCGTTGCAGGTTTAGAGGTAGTTTCTATAAAAGATGTAACTCCTCTCCCTCATAATGGTTGCAGACCACCTAAAAGAAGAAGAGTTTAAGGAATTATATGTCAAAAGTTGATACACCTAAGGGAAAATTAGTAAGAAAGTTTGGAGAAAATATTTTTGGTAATCCAAAGTATGATAATCTTCTTAATAAAAAGCCATACATGCCAGGTCAGCATGGACCAAACCGAAGAAGACGTCTATCTAATTATGGAGTTCAGCTCCAAGAAAAACAAAAAATTAAAGCAATGTATGGCGTTTTAGAGCGTCAATTTAGAAACTATTTTCACAGAGCTGAAAAAATGAATGGTGAAACCGGTACTAATTTACTTCAACTTTTAGAGTGCAGATTGGATAATATTGTTTACAGACTAGGTTTTGCATCTACTAGGTCACAGTCTAGGCAATTAGTTTCACATGCACACTTTTTATTAAATGATCGCAAATGCAATATCCCATCAGCTTTATTAAAACCTGGTGATATTATAAGAGTAAGAGATAAATCAAAGAAAATTGATGTTATTCTAGATTCTATAAAAAAAATTAAAGGTGATATTTCATATCCCTGGCTTGAGCTTGATAAAGCGAAGATGACAGGAACCTTCTTAGTTATTCCGGAGAGAGATGAAATGTTGCTTACACTAAATGAACAATTAGTAGTTGAGCTTTACTCAAAATAAACAAAGGGTTATTAATTCTATGTCAAAAAAAGAATATAAATTAAAAATTAAAACAGAAAAAAATACTTTAACCAATACTTATGGAAAATTTATTCTCCAGCCTCTTGAAAGAGGGTATGGAGTAACTGTAGGCAATGCACTAAGGCGAGTACTGCTTACCAGCTTACCTGGAGCTGCTATTACAAATGTAAAAGTTGAGGGCGTTCTGCATGAATTTTCAACTATCTCTGGCGTAAAAGAAGATATGGCTGATATTATTCAAAATTTAAAGAGCGTTAGATTTAAACTTTCAGATTCGGATGTTGATAATGTAAAATTAGCTTTAAAAGGTAAAAAGGTTTTTACGGCAGCTGATATACAAAATGCTACAGATCAATTTGAAGTTTTGAATAAAGATCAATATATCACTGAAATTAACGCTAATGGAAAATTAGAAATTGAACTTAGAATAGGTGTTGGTAAAGGCTATGTGCCTTCAGAAGAAAATGAACTTCCAAATGCTCCAATTGGAACGTTAGCGATGGATAGTATTTTCAATCCAGTAACTAAAGTTACTTTTAATGTTCAACCGGTTCCAGGAGCTAAAGATCCTATAGAAATTCTTTCCATTGAAGTTGAAACAGATGGATCAGTTACCCCTCAAGATGCGATTAGTTATTCAGCAACATTTTTGATGGATCACCTCAAATTAGTTGAAGCAATAGCTAAGCCAGAGGTCCTCGAAGTAACTGAAAAAATAAGCGAAGAAATAATTAAGATAAGAAATCTACTAAACCTAACTATAGATGAAATGGAGCTTTCCGTTCGAAGTCATAATTGCCTACAAGCTGCTGGAATCAAACATATTTATGAATTGGTAAGTAAAGAAGAAAATGAGATGCTTAAATACAAAAACTTTGGAAGAAAATCTCTGACTGAATTAGTGGAAAAATTGGACGATATGGGTATTAGTTTTGGTATGGATGTTGATAAATACTTAAAGCTTGAAGTCTAAAAACTAATGAGACATCAGAAAAAAGGTAGAAAACTTGGAGTAAATCCTTCCCATAGGAAAGCAATGCTTCGAAACCTAGCTTCAAATTTGATTAAGCATAAGCGAATTCAAACCACTGACTCCAGGGCAAAAGAACTGCGAACATTTATTGAGCCCTTGATAACGAAAGCTAAAAAAGCGGACTTGAATTCTACTCGACAAATTTTGAAAAAATTACCCTTTAAAGATATCGTGCATGAATTAGTGCATCAAATTGCACCTCAATATATTGATAGAAATGGTGGATATACGCGCATTATTAAACGCGGATTTAGAGATAATGATCGCGCTGCTGTATCAATTATTGAATTCGTTGATTTTAATACCGCTGAAAAAGTTGAAGCTGAAGCAGAAGATTCAGCAGAATAAACTTGATATCTAGATATTTTTTAATTGGTCTAAGAAAGGCAATATTGATTATTGCCTTTCTTTTTATAATACCTAACCCATTATTATCCCAAGAATCAATTTTTAAAGAGCGATATCTTTGGGTGGTAAGAACTTCAATGGTATCAAAAGAAAGTATTGAAAAGATGGTGCAGTACGCTGTTATTAATCGTTTTAATAATATTGTTGTTCAGGTAAGAGGGAGAGGTGATGCATTTTATAATTCAAAATTTGTTCCTAAGTCTTCATTAATCAAACAACTAGATTTTGATCCACTTGCATATTTAATTCCGCTTGCCAAGAAAAAAGGATTAGATGTTCATGTCTGGTTGAATACCTATCTTTTATGGTCTTCTGGTGTTAGGCCATTACAAAGTGAGCATTTAATCAATACGCAGAGCAAATGGATTGATCAAAATGATGTTGGTCAATTAAATATGAATGATTTACTAAATAAAAATAAAAATCGAAAAAATGGTTTTGAAGGAATTTATTTATCGCCATCACACCCTAAAGTAAATAGTTATCTACTAAGCGTTTTTAAAGAATTGGCTGAGGAATACGATATCGATGGTATTCATCTGGATTATATACGATACCATGATTCAGGTTATGGAAAAAATCCTTACTCTATAGCAAGATATAAAAAATATAATAGCTCTAACAGTGAGATATCTTCATCTTCTTTAGATCGATTCTCATCGCAGCAATGGAATGATTTTAAAAGGAAATCTATTACTGACCTCGTTAGCGCTACAAAAGACATGATTACTTTAATAAATCCAAAGATAGAACTTTCAGCAGCCGTAAAGCCAAGTTTATACGAAGCACGTGAAAGGTTTTATCAAGAATGGGATGTATGGTTAGTTGCTGGATACCTTGATAAAGCATTTTTAATGAATTACGCTACAGATCTTAGGGCCTTTGCAGCTAACATTGATATTATGTATGATAATCTACCAAAAAAGTACCGTAGAAAAATTGTAATGGGTATTTCTACCTATAATCAAAATTCTGATGAAGCTTTAACAAAAGTTAAATATACTAAAGTAACAAGATTTTCATCTGTTGCATTTTTTTCTTACAATTCTTTAGCCCAAAACGAAACATATTTTCAAAAAATCAAAAATTATATTTATAAATAATTTTTGATTAGACTTTAATTAGTTTTTATTAAATTTTCCTATTAAGGGAACAGTTTATGCCTAATCATAATATTTCATCACCTACTGGAAATAAAATAACTTGCAAAAATTGGCAGATAGAAGCCCCCTATAGGATGATTCAAAATAATCTTGATTCAAGCGTTGCTGAGAATCCTGATGATTTAGTTGTTTATGGAGGTAAGGGTAAGGCCGCCAGGGACTGGAAATCTTTTAAGATCATTTTAAAAACCTTACAAAGGCTTAATCCGGACGAGACGCTTCTTGTTCAATCTGGTAAACCAGTAGGCGTTGTAAGAACTCATATTTCTTCCCCAAGGGTATTAATTGCAAATTCTAATCTTGTGCCTGAATGGGCCAATTGGAATCATTTTAATAGCTTAGATAGGGAAGGATTGATGATGTATGGGCAAATGACTGCAGGTTCATGGATCTATATTGGAACCCAAGGTATTCTTCAGGGCACCTACGAAACTTTTGCTGCTGCTGCAAAAAAACATTATAATTCAGATTTAAATGGGAAAATTGTAGTTACAGCTGGACTAGGTGGAATGGGTGGTGCACAACCCCTCGCTGTAAAAATGAATAATGGAATTGCTATATGCATAGAAGTAGATCCATCAAGAATTAACAGGCGCATTGAAACAAAATACCTTGATACATCCGTTAAGACGCTAGATGAGGCTATAATAATAGCTAATCAGGCAAAAAATAACAAAGAGGCTATCACAATTGGCTTAGAAGGAAATGCTGCAGATATAGTGCCTAAAATGGTTGAATTAAACTTTGTTCCTGATATGATCACCGATCAAACATCTGCGCACGATGAATTAGACGGATATATTCCAAATGGTTTATCAATTAAAGAATCAAATGATCTCCGAAAATCTGATTCAAAAAGATATATTTCTGAATCTTATAAAGCAATGGTTACCCATTGTGAAGCGATCATTAAGCTTCAAGCGATGGGATCCATAGCTTTTGATTATGGAAATAATTTGAGAGGTCAGGCAAAAAAAGCTGGTCTAAAAAATGCTTTTGACTTTCCTGGGTTTATTCCAGAATATATTAGACCCCTTTTTTGCCAAGGCAAAGGTCCATTTAGGTGGGTTGCGCTATCTGGAGACCCGGATGATATATATAAAACTGATGCTGCGGTATTGGAGATGTTTCCAGATGATAAGGTGCTATCTAATTGGATCAATATGGCAAAAGATCAAGTTCAATTTCAAGGATTGCCATCTAGAATTTGCTGGTTAGGCTATAATCAAAGAGCAAAATTTGGAGTCAGACTAAATGAAATGGTGGCTAGGGGAGAGCTATCTGCACCGATAGTAATCGGCAGAGACCATTTAGATTGTGGATCTGTGGCTTCGCCATATAGAGAAACAGAGTCCATGAAAGATGGTTCTGATGCTGTTGCAGATTGGCCCTTGCTNAATGCATTGCTTAATACGGCAAGCGGATCTACTTGGGTATCTATTCACCAAGGTGGAGGAGTGGGTATGGGTTTATCNATTCACGCAGGGCAGGTACTTTGCGTTGATGGATCAAATGAAATGGCCTTAAGGGCAGAGCGCGTTTTAACCAATGACCCTGCAACTGGAATAATTCGCCATGTCGANGCAGGATATGATGATGCTATTNAAAATGCAGATCAATGGGATGTTGATATTCCATCTCTATAATGTCCTCATCGCTTAAACTAGAAAATATTGGATGCCTGGTTACAAAGGGCGATGATGGCATAAAATATAATCAAAACACTTCATTATTGATTGAACAAGATCGAATTATTTCAATTGGATCAGGTACCGGAGATAGAATAATTGATTGCAAAGGCAAAATGGTCACCCCTGGATTTGTTGATTCACACACGCATCCTATTTTTTTTGATTTAAGAAGCAAAGAACATCAATTGCGTTTATCAGGCGCAACGTATGAGGAAATTGCTGAAAGCGGTGGCGGCATAGTTTCTAGCGTNAAAAGTGTTAGAGAGGCTACTGAAAAGCAGCTTTATTCTAAATCTCTCCCCAGGATAGATCGTTTTTTATCTTTAGGGACTACAACCATTGAAGCAAAATCTGGATACGGTCTAGATATCGAGTCTGAATTAAAATCATTAAAAATTATTGACAGCATAAATCAAAAACATAAAATTGACATTATTCCTACCTTTATGGGTGCACATGCTTTTCCTAATAAATTTTCCGATGATAAAGAAGCTTATGTAAAACTGCTGATTGAAGAAATGATTCCTGCGGTAGAAAAACAAGGAATAGCAAAATTTATAGATGTTTTCTGCGAGGAAGGATATTTCACAGTAGACCAGTCGAAGAGGATTATTGAAAGTGGAATATCCNATGGCTTAAAACCAAGAATTCACGCAGATGAGTTTAATAATTTTGGTGCTAGTGTACTTGCTGGAGAACTTGGTTGTTTATCGGCAGATCATTTGATGAAAATAGATGAAAAAGGCATTCAGTCATTAAAAAATAATGGCGTTGTAGCGACGTTATTGCCTGGTACAACTTTTTTTCTAAATAAGAATTCTTACGCTCCAGCAAGGAAATTGATTGAGAGCGGGTTAGATGTAGCCCTAGCAACAGATTTCAACCCAGGCAGTTGCCATATACAATCGATGCCCTTCATCATGACATTGGCCATGATGAAAATGTCCATGACAATAGAAGAGGCATTTTTGGGAGCAACNCTTCATGGCGCGAAAGCTTTAGGCCTTGAAGAAGAAATTGGCTCGATTGAAATTGGGAAAAAAGCCGATTTGATAATTTGGGAATTATCTAATTTAGTTGAAATCCCTTATTATGCTATAGAGCACCCAATTCAAAATGTAATAAAAAATGGTGAAATAGTATTTGGCGCTTGACACCGAGATAACTACTCTTGTAAAATCAACCTCAATTATAATTAATATTTGGTAAGTAGAATGTCATTTAAAAAAATATTTATANTTGCTTCGTTTATGCTTTTTTCAAGTCAATTGGCGTTTGCAAACTATGCGTTTTATCGTCAAGTAGTTAACACGTGCAAGCTGTATCGGATGCCGGTTGATGAGAAAAAAATGGTTTTAACAAAAAACCCTGATGGTTCTTATCATTTTTCAATTGAAATGAAAGCTAAATTGCGTAATGATTTTGAAACTCCGATGCTAGTTGCGTTTATTTCTGTTGGTCAAGCAATCAGTCATCAAGAAAAATTTGCTAAAAAGAAACAAAACTTTAAACCTGTAATACCTAATGATACCGAAGTNACTGTTATAACCACGCTTTCAAGAGATGGTATGGTTATTTCAGCTAAAGCAAANCCGGAGCAGTTAAAACAATTGGCCGAAGGTAAAATTGATACCGCAGGATTTATGAGATTAATTAAAAATTCAATTCAAACTTTATAAATAAGGAGGAAGAATGTTAGATCCAATGAGNATGGAAGGTATGTTTGCACAATATGGTCGTTCATTATTGTGGGCAATAACAGCAGCGATAGGCTTTGGCTTAGGCGTTGGTATCTCATTAAAAGTATTTGATTGGTTATCATCAGATATTGACGAATGGGAAGAAATCAAAAAAGGGAATATGGGTGTTTCGCTAATATTTGTCTCTTTGATTGTAATGGTTGGACTTATCGTTTATAAGGTTATATAAAGATAAACTGTATTGAAAATCGTAAAAAGGCCTCCTTGTGAGGCCTTTTTTATTATATTAACCCAACTATCTCTTCAAGATATTTTTGGTCAACAGCNTCAAATTGCCCAGCTTCTGCGCCATCTATATCAAGNACAGCTATTAATTTATTCTTAATAAATACAGGCACTACAATTTCAGAAATCGTTTTATCATCACAAGAAATATACCCACGGAAATTATTGACATTTTCAACAATTACCGTTTTTTCTTCCCTTGCTGATTTGCCGCATACTCCACGTGAGAATTCTATATGAGCGCAGGGCACAATATCTCCCTGGTAAGGTCCAATCTCTAATATTTTTTCTTTATTNACGCGGTAAAATCCACAGAAGATCCAATGCGGGAATCTTATTTTAAGCTGCGATGAAATGATAGACATTTTTCCAATATCATCAAGCTTGTATCCGCTAAAATACTGACCTATATCATCTAAAGCTTCTATATATTTTTCAGTTTTATCCATAGAAAAAATTTATATTAATTATAATAATTGCNCCTACTANNGTATTAAGAAAATTTACAAAGTTATTATNCATCCAGTTTAANCCTGAANCAAGNTCAGTTGANTNNTTNCAATGGATCTTTTCTTCGGTGATACATTGACAAATATTNCATCTNTATTTTGCTTGAATGAAGCGACCAAGCNTAGAATCAAANAATGCACCAATAATTCCCGCCAATGTTAGAGGGATAATTAGATAATAAAATTCAAATAATAAGGCTGCAATAATTGCAATGCAAAAGCTACCCATAGCAGATCCTAAAGAGCCGAGAATTGAAATGGCACCGGAAGAACCTTTTTCAACAGCCTTAAATGAAAACACTAGCTTAGGTTTAGATTTTGAAAAAAACCCTATTTCCGTTGCCCAGGTATCAGCGGTAGCTGCTGACAATGACCCTAGGTAGCCCAATAGGGAGATTGTAGATGGGAAGAAAAAATAAAATAAGGCAAAGAAAGTTGGGACGCCACCATTAGCAAGAATTTGCATAATATCTCTTTTGGATCGCGATTTTCCTCTAAGATGAGATAAGATAGATGAGCTAATAAAGAAAAAAATGAGAGGAGATATCCATAACCACCCTCCAGATCCAAATACCATAATACCAATTAAAAATCCACCTATAGTTCCACTTAAAGAAACCGAGTTCTTTTTATAAGCATAATTAAAAATAATTACAGAGAGAACAGTCCATAAAAATAAATGAATTAGGTTGCCATGGGTATAGTTAATGAGAAAGATTTCATAAGAAAAAAATGTAATTAATGGGACAGTAAGGTTATCGCTACCACGATATGAAATTAACTCAGATAGAGAAGCGCAAAGAGCTATAAACAGGCTTAAGCAGATAATGATTGGTAATGATAAATAGAATGCAGCTTCGAAAAAATTAGCCATTATATCAGTGCCAAATAGAATTATAATAAAAGTAATGCTAAACATTGCTAAAGATCCATTGATAGACTTTTTATCTTTCCATGGGTAGAAGCTGTTATTTGATCGCTTGCCAACTGCAGCTGCTACTGGATCAGCAAAGGTGAGCACTAGGATCGAAAGAAAATACGATATTGGCTTATCCCAAAAAAATGAGGCTAGCAGTAATACCGATAAGGGAAAGTAGATTGTTCCATAACTTACCCGTTCAATATTATTCATACTTGAAACTTTATTTGCTGAAATAAGATATGTATTTATTACTATAAATAATAGAGATAAAGTAATTAGTTGATAATTTACTTTAAATATAAATGGACAGATAGAAACAACAATACCTACACAAATATGTATAAATTGTCGAGTAGATTCCGGAGGTTTTTTAAACTTTTTTCTTATTAATTCAGAAGCTCCAAGTACGGATAAAATACCAAAAAAAATAAAACCAAACTTTAGCCATTCATTCATTTGCGCCCCTATTAAGCCTAAAAAATATTATTTATTTTCTTATAGAATTTCCATTTTTATCTAAAAGGACAGGCTCTCCATAGCCTAGACTCCTAACGCCATTTAATTGCGTTTTAGCATCTCCTACAATCAAATATGTCATTAGATCAGGATCTATATATTTTTTTGCTAATTCGTTATGTCTTTCTTTGGTCATTGACCTTACTATTTCTTCTTCCTCTTCGATATAGTTAAAGGGCAATCCATACAATGCGATATCCGATATCATTCCTCTTAGTGCGCGCAATGTTTCAAATCTTCTTGCATTGGATCTTAAAGTTACATTTTTGGTGAATTCCAAATCTGCATCTGAAATAGTTTCCCTATAGGATGCGAAGAGGTTTTTAAAAATATTTAAAGATTCTTCGGTAGCGTTAGTCTGTATATTTGAATATGCTGTGAAAGTACCTGGATAATTATAACCATTAAAGAAAGAATAAGCTCCATAAGTATATCCTTTCTCCTCTCGAAGAGTTTTAAATAAGTTTCCACTTGCATTGCCACCTAACTTGGTATTCATTACCTCTGCTGGATAAAAGTCTGGATTAGTCCTTTTCATTCCTAAATAGCCAATTCGCACAGCTGATTGTTTAGCATTGGGAACATCAACAAAGTATATTTTTGCGGATTCATTTTGATCGGGGAATTTATATTTAGGGAATGTTACATTTTTTGTTCTCCACTTATCAGTTATGCTTTTAAAGCTTTTAATCGCTTCGCTTTGACCAATATCACCAGCTATGCTGATTTTTGTTAAATCCGAAGAGAAATAGTTGTTATAAAATTGCTTTAGGTGATTCAGCTCAATGGATTTAACTGATTCAATAGTGCCAAGCGTAGAATTTTCTAAAATATGACCCCTGTAGTTTATTTTTCTAAAAACGTTAGCTGCTATAGATGGTGGATTAAATAGCCTTCTTTTAATGTTTTCTATTGTTTCATCTTTTACTCTTGAAAATTCATTTTCATCCCAACGAGGTTCAAATAGAATTTCTTCAACAAGCTTCAGGGTTGCCATATAATTTCTTTTCAGGGTACTAACTTCAACGTTGATAAATTCCTGACTAGTAAACATTGAAATCGAGGAACCAAGAGCATCAATTTCTTCTTCTAATTGCTCTGGTGTTTTGTTAGCAGTTCCCTCCATCATCATATCGGTTATTAAATTTGCAACACCAACCTTTTTTGGATCATCAAGCAGCATCCCACCTTTTATTGAAATACCAAAATTTATTAATGGTAATTCATCATGTTTAACTCCATATATTTAAATATCATTTTGAAATTTATGATTCCATATTTTAGGTACTTTTAATTTTGGCTGTGAGGTATACTCTGGTTCAATAGATCTATCAAAAGATGATGGTATTTCTGATATATCTAATTTTTCTGATTGACTAGTTTTTTCAATCTTTTTAGAAATTTTTTCTTCCTTTATAGGAAATAAAGTAGATCCTTCTACGATTAAATCAAGCTCACCTTTTGGAACAAAACTAGTCATTACAAAATTTTTATTTTTTATATATTTTTCATATACTCTTCTAATATCTACTTCATTTACATCAAGAATTTTTTGAAGCTCAACTCCAATTGCATCTGGTGAGTCATAAAACTCATTATGAAAAGCCAGCTCAAAAGATTTATTCAAAACCGATGATATGCTTTGATAAAAATTAGTTTCATATTTTGCTTTTAATCGATCAAGGTCCTTAGTAGAAAACCCATCACTCTCAAATTTATCAAAAGCTTCAAAAATTGAGTTTTCAATTGCATTTAAATTTGTTTTTGGAAGGGTAGTACATGCAATTTCAAATGTTCCTGTTATTTCTCTGGTTCTGCTAAACGCAAAGATACTTGGAGCAAGTTTATTTTTTTCTACAACGACTTTATAAAAAGGAGAACTTTTTCCTTGCGTCAAAAGTTGGGCCAATAATTCTAAGGCGGGTGAATCGGGGTGACGCTGATCAACGCTTGGAAATACCATCCTTAGTCGCGGTGAACGTGCAAAATTATCTTCGTGATAAACTTTTTTTGTTTTACTGAGTTCAACATTCCATGGTTGAGGCTTTTCAACCTTGGGGCCACTTTTAATTTCTCCAAAATATTTATCTACAAGTTTTTTTACTTCTCTTTTATTGATATCGCCTGCAATAACCATTGTTGCGTTGTTGGGACCGTACCATTGCTCGTAAAAACTTCTAACATCCTGAAGGGTTGCATTTTGAAGGTCTTCCAACTCCCCAATTGTCTCCCAGCTATATGGATGTTCTTTGGGGTATAGGCTTTTTGTGATAATATAGTTATTGTAACCATAGGCGCGATTATCTACTCTTTGCCTTTTCTCATTTTGCACAACCATTTGCTGGTTTGCAAATGAAGTAGGGTCTACCTGGGACAAAAGCCAGCCCATTCTATCCGACTCCATCCAAAGAACTTTTTCTAATGCACTTTTTGGAAAAACTTCAAAATATCTAGTCTGATCTTTTGTGGTAAAGCCATTCAATGAACCTCCAGATCCCTGCACAATATCAAAAAATCCATCTTCAGGGACATGCTGAGATCTTTGAAAAAGCATGTGTTCAAATAGATGCGCAAAGCCAGTCCTTCCAGGTGTTTCTCTGCTTGATCCAACATGATACTCTATCGCTACGCTAACTATTGGGTCAGACTTATCCTGATGAAGAATAATATTCAATCCGTTTTCTAATTCATATTTTTCGTAATCAATTTTAAATGTTTTGCCAGAATTCGATGAGCAACTGATTAAAAAATAAATAAGTGATATTGCTATAATTTTTTTCATTATGTTTACCTAGCTTTATTGAAGAATTTTACAAAATGTGCGAGAGAAAATAAACATGAAATATATTCGAAATATAGGCTTTTTATTTCTAATTGTTTTTACGAGTGCGCAAGATAGCAAAACTGAAAAGGTTCTGTTCGTTGGAAATAGTTTCACGTTCTATTTCAATCTTCCGCTTGTGGTTGAGTCCATGGCGGATGAAAAGGGTGTTGGGTTAGATGTTTATCAATCAACGGCAGGCGGGGCAAGCCTAAAAGATCATTGGATTGGAAAAAAGAGCCTATCCACCAAAAGCAAAATACAAAACGGTAAGTTCGATAAAATTATTTTGCAGGACTACAGCACCAATCCTATCAATAAAACCGCAGAGTCTCTTGACTATTTCAGCCGCTTCATTGATCTTGCCAAATCGGTGGATGCAAAAGTATATATTTATGGAACCTGGCCTGTCCCCGTAATGCAGGGTAAAGGCTACAATGGAATTGATCCAATACAGCATGCGTTAAAGCCTCTTTCATCGCAGAATGTTACCTTGATACCGGTTGGTACCGCTTTTCGCCTATTTCAAGCAGAATATCCTGAAATTTCACTATATACTAGCGATAATAAACACCCCTCTCCTGTAGGAACATATTTAGCTGCTTGTGTTTTTTTAAAAGTGCTTACTGGCAAATCTCCTAAGGGTTTATATAGACGATTTGACCGCAAAGATGAGAATGGCAAAAAAATCTTTTTAGGGATGGTGGAAACAATCGATGCAAAAAAATGTCAGCAGATTGTAGAAAATATGAATATAAAACAAAAGCCCTGGTGAATACCAAGGCTTTTGTTTTATTGAAGTTTATACTTTTAGCTAGAATGAATAAGTTGCTACGAGTGAAATAGTAGAAATGCTTTTACCGTCAAAAAATCCAAATTCATCATTCAGAATTTCGCTTTGTTTAGCATCATCGGTCAAATTCAACGAAGTGGATTGATATAGCAATTCAGCACCGATAGGAATAACGGGTAGTTTTGCGCGAACCCCTACACCCCAGGTAATACCAGGACTGTAGATATCTATAAAATTAAAACTTTCACTCAATGCATATGATTCTACGGTTCCGCTTCCCAACGGAAGGTACATACCTGCGCGTATAACGCCTCTAGCAAATGGTACACCAACTGGTAATCTTACTAGTCCATAAGCTGATAAAGCATCTGGAAATAATTTTACTGCATCACCCTTTCCTTCATCGAAATGACCAACTTGTTTTCCTGTTGTGGCATATTCAACGCCAACACCAGCGATCGTTAGTAATGTATATTCGTAGCCAAATCTTAGTCCAGGAGATGAATTTTTAAAATCCACATCACCAACAGATACACTGTTACTTAAATCTAAACCTATCCGAAGCTGAGCAGAGCCAACTGTGATTAGGGCGATTAGCAGTACACTTAATTTTTTCATTTGATAGAGCTCCTTTATTGAAGTTGAATTCATATAAAAACTTAAAACAAATACAAAGCCAATACAAACTAAGGATTTTGGATAAATTTTTGTTATGATTATAATTTCAATATGAAATCCGTGATATTATTTCGACATGGAAAGTCCGATTGGGATGTACCCT
>PBPW01000043.1 GCA_002725545.1 Fidelibacterota bacterium
CTGGAATTTAAACATAAAAGTGTATTAATCAATAAACTTTGAAATTTCTTTATTTTTTGATGTTTTCGTTTTAGTAATAGCTAAATATGTTGCTAAGATTCAAGAGTGCATTTATCAAATAAATTTATTATTTAATGAAAATTATTAACCTACACGCAAGAGAATTACTTGATTCCAGGGGTAATCCTACCCTTGAGGTTGAGTTAACCCTTGATAACAACATGCCTTCTTGTGCAATTGTTCCCTCTGGTGCTTCTACTGGTGAAAAAGAAGCTATCGAGTTACGAGATGGTGACAAGTCTAGATTCCAAGGAAAAGGTGTGTTGCGTGCTGTTGATAATGTAAATACTGCTATATTCAAGAATATAAAAAATAAAGTTTTTTATTCTCAAGCGGAGCTAGATAGCTATCTAATTGATCTTGATGGTACTCAAAATAAGGGTAGTTTGGGTGCCAATGCTATTCTTGGCGTTTCTATGGCATTTGCTAGGGCAATAGCGCGTTATTCAAAAATACCTTTGTATAAGTCCTTTGATGATTCATTTAAGTTTTTAATGCCTGCTCCTATGATAAATATTATTAATGGAGGTAGTCACGCAAACAATAACATTGATTTTCAAGAATTTATGATTTATCCATTAGGCGCTAAGTCATTTTCTCAAACCTTGAAAATGGGCTCTGAAATTTTTTGTCAATTAAAATTTTTGTTAGAAGAAAAAGGGTTTTCAACCGCTGTTGGTGATGAGGGTGGTTTTGCGCCTAATCTTAGATCAAACCAAGAAGCGATTGAAATTATACTTGAAGCAATTGAAAGAAGCCCTTATAGTGCTGGAGAGGAAATATTTCTGTCATTAGATGTTGCAGCTAGTGAATTATTTGATAGTGAAGAATATCATATACAATCTGAAAATAAAAAGCTATCTAGCGATAAGATGATTGAATATATAATAAGCTTAGTTAATCAATATCCTATTATATCGATAGAGGATGGTTTAGATCAAAATGACTGGACTGGCTGGACTAAGCTTAACGGATCTATTGGAAATAAATGTCAAATAGTTGGTGATGATTTAACTGTAACAAATAAAGAATTTCTTGCAAAATCAGTTGAATACAAGGCTATGAATGCAATTTTAATAAAATTAAATCAAATTGGAACAGTAACTGAAACAATCGAGACAATCAACCTTGCAAAAAAGCATCATTATGGAACAATAATTTCACACCGCTCTGGAGAAACTGAAGACACAATAATTTCTGATTTTTCAGTATCGATGGGTACTGGACAAATCAAAACAGGATCCTTATCCCGGACTGACCGCATCGCTAAATATAATCAATTATTAAGAATTGAAGAGTCGCTAGGCAGTGAAGCAGTTTTTCTAGGTGAAAAATCTCTAGGATGCAATTAAAATGAAACGGATTAACCAAAAAAGGGGCTCAATTAAGAATAGATCAAATATTCAAAAGAAGATTATCAAATTGTTACTCTTCTTGGGGCTATCTGTTCTCTTAATTTCATTCTTCTTTGGTGATCATGGATTATATCATCTCTATACATTAAAATCAGAACGAAATAGAATTCAAAAAGAAATTGATTTTTTGAGGAATCAAAGAATGGTTCTTGAAGATGAAAAGACTAAACTTAAAACTGACTACAAGTATATTGAGGAAATGGCTAGAGAAAAATATCGAATGGCAAAAAAAGGTGAAAAAGTGTTTAAGGTTATCGAAAAAAAAGATGACTAGTCTTTTTTAATATCTCTTCCTAGTCGCTTACTGTACGTGTACAGTTGATCCTTTTCATCATCGCTAAGCGAATTAAATCCATCATTGCTGACTTTATCAAGAAGGCGATCAACTTTTTTTTGCAAGCCAAGCATATTTGCTTTTTTTCTTTCAGATTTTCTGTTTATTGATTCAGCAATTTTACGGTTAACCAAAATAGATGTTTTATATTTTATATTTGGAAATTTAAGATATAAAAAGCCCACAATCATGCCAGATAAATGGGTAAGGTGGCTGATGTTTGAACCGGATTTATCAATAGAAGAAACAAATGCTATTGCTGCAAGAATTGTTACAAAGTATTTTACCTTGATTGGAAATAAAAAATATATCAATACTTTTCTATTTGGGAACATTAGTCCATAAGCTAACAATATTCCATAGATGGCCCCACTCGCTCCAATCAGAACGCTATAACTATTGCCATAATTAAATATAAGCCAAATAATTCCCGATCCAATTCCAGTAACAAAATAATATCGTAAAAACTTTCGGCTTCCCCAAATTGATTCCATTTCTGTGCCAAACATCCATAAAACAAACATATTCATAAAAATATGAAAAAAGTCACCATGTATGAACATGTAAGTAACAGGTTGCCATAACTTTGGGCTGGAAGAGAGACCTAGGCCTAGTAAATCAAATTGATTAAACATTAAATACCTTAATAAATACAATGCGGCATTTATAGAAATCAAAGCTTTTATTACATTTGTAAACCGTTGCGATTTAAAGGAATAATTACCATGCTCTGATTGGAATTGATATCTCATTATTTCAAATATATAAAATACATTTTGTATTAATTCATTGTCTCTTTAATAAATTTTAATGATTTTAACATACCCAACCCTTCGAAATGTATTCGTAAACACGTATTTAAATAATTTGCGATAATACTTCTATCTTTAGAAGTAAGCGTCAAGTTTTTATCAATAGCTGAATTGCTCTTTTCAAAACTATTGAAGATTTTTTTTGCATTATCAGATTGAAAAGGATTAGGGAGGGGAGTATTATCCACATCTGTTTGGGTAAAATCTGGCTTAAATCCAAGCTTAGCTAAAATTTGATACTGGTAATACCAAAATGCTAGGTTATCATGTCGAGTATTATTTTCTATTGCTAATAGCGCTTTATACAATTCATCAAAGAGTTCATCATTCGGATCATTTTCCCCTAAACATTTGTCAGTCAATTCCATTAATGCCATACAATATGATATTTTTTTAAAGTCCTGNGGTATGTATTTCCATGCATTGGTAAAGCTTGATTTGGAAATAGTTTGTAGATTTTTTGTTGGTTTAAAGTAGTAAACTATATCTAAACAATTTGTTGGTTGAAAATGTGCGCTTCGACTGGACTTTTTTCTCCTGGCGCCATGTACTATAAAGCTCAGCTTTCCTCGATTCCTGACAAAACATTTTGCAATAATACTACTTTCTCCATAAGGAAATCGCTTAAGAACAATAGCGCTGGAATTACTAATCATGCCTATTNTATCAATAAGCTTTGGCAAAAATTACTTCGTGCATTGCNGGCTTCCCTGAATAAATGCAAACGAGGTTTTTAGGTTTTTCATCAAAAGGTATCACGCGAATAGTTGCTTTTGTTTCATTTTTAATAGCTTCTTCAGTTTTTATATCTCCATCCCAACCACATCTTACAAAACCATCATTGTTTTCTATAATTTTTTTAAATTCATCGTAGCTTGATACAGTATGGGTATTATTTTTTCTAAATTTTAATGCTTGATTGAATAAAGATGATTGAATTTTATCAAGCAACTCTGGAATTTGTTTAACCAGATCGTTTTTATCTACCTCGTTCTTTTCTCCNGTATCNCTTCGAAAAACCATGGTGCTGTTTTTTTGAATATCTCTCANACCAATTTCTAATCGCAAAGGAGCNCCTTTAACTTCCCATTCGTTAAATTTAAAACCTGGACTTTCTTTTCTCCAGTCTTCATGAACTCTAATACGGCTTTCCCTTAGCTCATTTAATACAGGATTTATATAATCCTTAATGGCATTCATTTCATCTTCATTTTTAAATATAGGTACAAGGACTACTTGGTGGGGAGCAATATTAGGGGGAAGTCTTAACCCCTTTTCATCTCCATGGGTCATAATTACTCCTCCAACAAGCCTTGTACTAACACCCCAGCTTGTAGCATAAACAAATTCTTCTTTATTATCTTTCGATTGAAAGGTCACATCAAATGCTTTGGCAAAATTTTGACCTAAATTATGAGAAGTTCCTGCCTGTAATGCGCGCTTATCTTTCATCATNGCTTCTATACAATAAGTTTTATCTGCTCCTGCAAATTTTTCAGATTCTGATTTAAGACCTGTGAGGACAGGCATAGCCAAATAATCCTCAGCAAGCTTACGGTAAAGTTCNAAAATTAAAAGCGTTTCTTTTTCAGCTTCTTCATAGGACTCGTGCGCAGTATGCCCTTCTTGCCACAAAAATTCTGTAGTTCTCAAAAAAAGTCTTGTTCTCATTTCCCAGCGTACCACATTGGCCCATTGATTAATTAATAGCGGCAGATCACGATAGGATTGAATCCATTTTTTATACATTGACCAAATCACCGTTTCTGAAGTAGGCCTAACAATTACCTCCTCATCTAGCCTTGATTCAGGGTCAACTATTATACCTTTATTTTGGTCAGACATTAAGCGGGTATGAGTTACCACTGCGCATTCTTTGGCAAACCCCTCGATGTGATCTGCTTCTTTTGCTAGAAAAGACTTTGGGATAAACAAAGGGAAGTAGGCATTTACATGACCAGTATCTTTGATCATTTTATCGAATGAGTCTTTAATTAATTCCCATAAAGCAAATCCATAGGGTTTAATTACCATTGTTCCTTTTACGGGTCCATAATCTGCAAGGCCAGCCTTAACAACTACATCTGTGTACCATGCAGCATAGTTTTCGCTTTGTGATGTAATACCTTTTGACATAATTATATCATAAAAAATTATAGTCTAAATTACCGGGATATACTTGGCGTTCCAATTGAATTTGTAATTTGAATTAGTATTAATGAATTTATTGCATTATAATAAACATATTCTTGTAAGATTTGAGGGAGCGTTAGATGAAATATAAATTAATATTACCGCTAATTCTTTTATTAATCGGCTGCGAAACTGAAAAGGCTGATATGATAATTCATAATGGCACAATATATACGATGAATGATTTGATGCCTACTACTGAATCTGTTGCAATAAGAAATGGCAAAATAATTGCGCTCGGTAAATATAGAGATTTGGATGATTTAATAACTCCGAGAACAAAAATTATAAATTTAAACGGTGCTATGATGACACCTGGACTAATTGAAGGCCATGGCCANTTTTATGGACTTGGTCTTGCAAAAATGCAACTAGACCTTTCAACGGCAGAAAGTTATGCAGAATTAGTCTCGATGGTTGCTGATGCGATAGATAGGTCTACACCTGGTGAGTGGATCTTAGGTAGGGGTTGGCACCAAAGCAAATGGAGNGATAANGCAGATAGTTTTATTAAAGGATTTCAAACGCATGATAGTCTTTCTAAAATATCTCCGAATAATCCTGTTTGGCTTAAACATGCAAGCGGTCATGCAGGTTTTGCAAATCAGAAAGCAATGGATATAGCTGGGGTAAGCTCAGAAACTGAATTTGGATTTGGTGGTGAAATAATTAAAGACCTTTCTGGAAATCCAACAGGTGTTTTTAATGAGAGAGCACAAGGGTTAATCAGTAAACATGTAGATACAAACCTAGGTAAAGACTCTGACCTAAGAGCAATTGAGCTAGCTGTAAAAACTTGCCTTGAAAATGGTATTACATCATTCCATGATGCTGGTACGGGTAACAAAANAATTACAACTCTCCGATCTGCAATTGATAAAAAGCTGTTAAAAGTGAGAGTTTATGCCATGCTCACCAGCCGTGACACATCATTGCTAAATCAATGGTATAAAAAAGGTCCAGAGATTGGTNCAGGAAATGATTTTNTAACGATACGCTCAATTAAACTTAATGCAGATGGGGCTTTAGGTTCTCGAGGCGCCTGGNTAATTGATGAATATACTGATAGACCGGGTCATTTTGGAATGGCTACGCAATCTATGGATTACGTATATAAAGTAGCAAAAAATGGAATTCAAAATGGCTTTCAGGTAAACTCTCATGCAATCGGAGATCGCGCTAATCGAGAAATATTAGATCAATATGAAAAAGTGTTCAATGAATTTCCAAAGCTCTCAAAAGATCATCGGTGGAGAATTGAACATGCACAACATATTGACCCTAAAGATATCCCGAGNTTTGGCAGTTTGAAGGTCATAGCATCCATACAGGGAATTCATATGTCTTCGGATAGACCATGGGCCATAAATAGATTAGGGCAAAAACGCATTGTTGAAAGCGCATATGTATGGAGAGATTTAATTAATCACGGTGCAATTTTAATCAACGGTTCTGATGTGCCTGTTGANCCGATAGACCCTATTGCATCATTTTATGCTAGNACAACCAGAAAAACTTTAAAAGGTTTACCNAGCTCAGGGTATGAACCAGAACAAAAAATGACCCGAATTGAAGCGATGAAAAGCTATACCATAAATGCAGCATATGGTGCTTTTGAGGAAAAATTAAAAGGGTCAATTGAGATTGGTAAATATGCAGATTTTGCTGTTTTTTCACAAAACCTTATTACCGTTCCCGATGATAAAATTTTAGAAACAAAAATTTTATATACAATCGTCAATGGTAAAATTGAATACCAAGCAAATTGATAAGTAAAAATTCATTTAAGAAAATTAAATCCCTAAAGCAAAAAAAGTTTCGTGAAGAATCTCANAGGCTTATTGTTGAAGGAGTCAGATCTATAGAGTCAATAATTAATGATGGTGCTTTGATTAAGAGTGTAGTCTATACTCAAGAATTTCAATCAAAAAACTCTGATTTTATTGGCCGTTTCAATAATGAGTTATTAAATGAGATAACTGAAAAAGAAATGAATCAATTATCTAATTCCGTAACACCGCCTGGGGTCTTGGTCATAGCAAAATACCCTCAATATGGTCTATTTGATTCAAATAAAAATGCAATTTTTCTTGATCGAATTTCTGATCCGGGCAATCTAGGCACCATGATAAGAACAGCATCNTGGTTTGGCATTGATCAAATAATTCTTTCTAAAGGTTGTATAGATCCATTTAATCCAAAAGTTTTAGCGGCTGCAATGGGGGGCCATTTCCAATTAAAATTTTTGGGAGAGGAAAAATTAGACCGATTCAATGATNACGTTTGGATTGGAGCTAGCATGGATGGAAAGCCATTGAATCAATTAAACAGTCTAAATCAAAAATGGATACTTGTCATGGGTAGCGAAGCGCATGGTATTGAAAACCCAATTAAATCAAAACTAAACATGCTGTATTCAATCCCAAAGATTGGCAAGGGAGAATCGCTTAATGTTGGTGTTGCGATGGGTATTTTTTTAAGCAAATTAGCGCTATAATTGCTTTGTTTCACCATTGGTAAATAAAGTAGTAATTTCAATGATTATGGATAAAGTTGATTTAGAGCCNTATGAGCCGAGTATTAACAGTTCGGCTTGCTTTTGGAATCGTTATTTTTTCGTTTCTGTGCTCTCTATTTATCGCTGCGATATTTAGTGCTTTAGACCCGTCTGCCCTTTCTGGATCAAATCTTGGTATATCCTCTTATATTGCATTATTTGTAGCCCAAATAATTTTGGTNTTGCCTAGTGCTCTATTTCTATTTAAAAACGGGTTCAACCTTTCAGATAATTTTCGACTAAATAAAATTTCAAAAGAAACTCTTTTNTTATCGTTAATTTTATCTTTTGGAGCGGTTTTGNTAACAAGTGAAATAAATATTCTAATTGATTTTATTTTTCCTATCCCAGANTCTTTTCTAAATCTTGATTCTCTACTTGCCCCTGGAAATCCTCTTTCTTTATTATTGGTNATTCTTACAGTTGTATTTGTTGCGCCAATTGGAGAAGAAATGGTTTTTAGAGGATTTCTTCAAAGATATCTTGAAAAGTCATGGGGGGATGCTACGCGTGCAATATTGGTTTCTAGCTTATTTTTTGCTTTAATACATTTTAATCCATATTGGGCTATTCAAATATATTTTATGGGATTATTATTAGGATATTTATCATGGCTAACAAAATCAATTTACCCTTCTATTTTGATGCACATGGCAATTAATGGAACCTCAATGCTGTTTATATTTCTTGGTGAAAATGCTGAAAATGCGCTTTTATGGAAAGGGCATATCAATCCATTATTATTAATTCTTGGAACATATACATTTTGGTTCTCTCTAAAAAATATGCAATTTGCATACAGGAAATAAAATGAAAAAAGAAATGTACAGCTCAGAAATCACAGTGCTAAGGGATACATTTAGAAGGCTGCTTAGGCGACACGCAAAAACTAATATCGTTAAGCTAATCGATAAAACACACCCTGCAGATCTAGCCTTAATTTTTAGATATTTTAACGATACTGAACAAGATTCTATTTTTTCAAGTATGTCGGCTTCGGAAGAAACGGTAGAGTTTCTAAATGAACTTGATGAATCAATAACCACCCGATTAATAGAAAACGAAACACCTAATAGGCTTGCTGAGATACTTGAAGAAGCAAGCTCCAATGAACAAGCATATTTAATGGGACTTGTCAATGATAAGTTTGCTGCTTCTGTAATCAATCTTTTACAAG
>PBPW01000001.1 GCA_002725545.1 Fidelibacterota bacterium
AAAGAAGGTAAGACTCAACCGGCTATCAATAGTTTAATTGCATTACTTGACTACGATATAGATATAACTACCCAGTCAAAAATCTATCTTACTATTGCTGAAATTTATTTTGAACAAAAAATAAATGATAAATCGATGGATTATTTAGAGTTAGCTGCAAGAACAATAAGAGAGAGATCTGAGAAAGGGCAAATTTATTTTCGTATAGCTGAATTATCATTTGATCAAAAAGATTATGATCGCTCTATCAACGCCTACGAACAAACCATCAAGAACTCACAGATAAAAAAAAGAGTACAGTTAAGTCATCTAAAAATTGTTCAAATATTTAGACTGCAAAATAAATTTGATTTGGCTATATCGACCATAAAAAACATGCTTATTGATGAGAATTATCAATCCATCTATGCATCTCTAGAGCTAGAATTAGCAAAACTATATCAAATTCAAGGTAAAACAGAATTATCAAACACCAGATTAGAGAATATTATAAAAGATTATCCCAGGACTCAAGAATCTGCAGAATCTTCCTATCTTTTAGGTGAGAATGCGCTTATTATTGATAGGGATTATGAAAATTCACTTAAGTATTTTTCAATGGTTAGAAGCGAGTTTAAATCATCATTATTTATAAAATCAGCACAAGTTAGAATAAAAGAAATCAATGCGTATTTAAAATTAATCAAAGAATACGACAGCTGGACAAATACAATCATAGCTAACGATACATTACAGAATAATATTAGCGATGATAAGATTGTGAAAATGCTATATGGGATAGCAGAGCTTGAGGCTCTTCATTTTTCAAATTATGATTCTGCTTTAATTTACTTAGACAAATTACTTGATATGGATACAGGATCTAGATTATTACCTAAAGCATTATACATGAAGTCTGTAATATTTGATAATTCTAAGCAGCAAAATCTTTCAAAAAAAATCAAGCAGAGAATAATTAATGACTTTCCTCAATCTGATTATGCCTATGCCATCATTCAATCTGACTCTTCATTTTCTACTAATTTAGAAACATCTAATGATTTTTTAATTAAAGCTGAAGAGAAATGGAATAATGATCAAATACTTGCATTAGATATTTATAAAACTATTGTAAAAAATGATACTATATCAGAAAGCGGTCTAAATGCGGCTTATTTTTTAGCTTATAATTACGATTACAAGTTTATACGACCTGATAGCGCAAAAAAGTTTTATCAGTGGATCATAAAATATCATAGCGCATCGGATCAAGCTAAACCTTCGATAAAACGCTTAACAGCTATTACAAAAGTTTTGAATACGAATGAAAGGAACTAATAAGCTTTAATAATGAAATTTTTTATAGCGGCTCCATTTGGTAATTATCTAAAATTTAATTCTAGGTCAAATATTATTCCAGTTACGGGTACATGGACATTAAAATATAGAGGTGGCTTTATCTATCGGATGTGGAAAATTGCTAGCACGATGCGTTTTGATCAAAAAAATAATGGCTGGATTAATAAACTAGGCCTACCAAACCCTGGAATTCGGATAGGCTTAAAAAAAACAAAACCAAATGAGATTTTATCCATAGCAGCAATTGACAATAATGATTTTATTGATCTTGCAAACCTTATTCCAGCAAATCAATCTGTTGAAATTAATCTTAGCTGTCCAAATCTTGATGATAAAGAACCAATTTCATGGGCTAGTTTAGATCGCTTTACCTCTCATCAAAATGAACGCAACTATTGCATTGCTAAGATTTCGCCTGAAACTACAATAGACCAACTAAGTTATTTGATTGATCAGCTTGGATTTAAGCAGATACATTGTTGCAATACGCTTCCTGTGAGTACCGGTGGTTTATCTGGTAAAGCTTTAATTCCCTATGTTGAAAATTTAATTAAGTTAATTCGTCAAAATTGGGGAAATAGCATTGAAATTATAGCAGGTGGTGGTGTTAGTAGGTCTAGTCATGTAAATAATTATATCAATTTAGGGGCCAACTACATTTCTTTGGGAACGGTATGTTTTCGCCCATGGAAAATTAAAAATTTGATAGATATTGAGTCTTTATGAATAAAAATAAACTATATATATTAATTATATCATTTATTGCTTTTAACTGCTCAAGTTCACCACGATACAATACGGGAACCTATCAAAAACCATCCTCAACAAATTCTAAAGTTCCAGCTAAGCTCGCAACAAAAGGAAAAAATCAAAAACATAGAAGANTAATGAAAGGTNTTAGTTCATTTTACGCTGAAGATTTTCATGGAAAACTTACTGCAAATGGTGAGATCTATGATATGTATGGATTAACGGCTGCACATAAAACCTTACCATTAAATACAATTGTTCGAGTAACAAATATATCAAATAATAAATCTTTAATATTGCGTATTAACGATAGAGGACCCTACGTTAAAGGACGAATTCTCGACTGTTCCTATGGNGCTGCGAAAAAATTAGATTTTGTTAATGATGGAACAACTGAGGTAAAGGTTGAAGTAATAGAGTGGGGTGATAATAAATACATGAAGCACAGAAATTAAATTGAAAAAATATTATCTAACTGTTAATCCTTATGGTGGCGGCAAGAAAGGACCAAAAATATTAAAAGATGTCCTNCCTTTATTTGAACAGAAAAATATAGAATTAAATATTATTGAAACTGAATACGCTGGCCATAACAGAGATTTAGCTAATCAACTAAATATGGATGGTTATGATGGTTTTTGCTGTATAGGTGGAGATGGTACCTTAAATGAGGTGATTAACGGATTATTGTCACGTAAAGATAGATTGAAATTTCCTATTGGGCTTATAACTGGTGGTACCGGTAATTCATTTATGCATGACCTGGATTGTTTAGATCCTATTGAAGCTGCAAATAAAATTATTAGCGATAAACGTAGGTTTATTGATGTTTTTTCATGTAATACAGATGGCAAAACCTTTTATGGTTTTAATATTTTAGGTTGGGGAATTCCTACAGATGCAAATATCTTAGCTGATAAATTGAGATGGATGGGACCCCAGCGTTATAATTTTGCCTCTATAATTGAGGTATTACGCCATAAAAAACGCTTTGCAAGGGTTATAATAGATAATAACTCTATTGGCGCAGATTTTGCATTTATTATTGGCTGCAATACGATTCACACAGGTAAAGGTATGAGGATGGCGCCACTAGCAAGATTGAACGATGGTTTGATCGATTTAATAATAGTCAGAAAAGTATCAAGATTTAAATTATTAAAACTATTTCCNAAGGTATTTTCTGGTAAACATATTGGCGATCCAGGCGTTGATTATCGCCAAGTAAAGCAATTTAAAATCATGTCGGAAGATAAAAGCCAACTTAATCTTGATGGGGAAGTGCTAGGAAGTACTCCAGTTGAAGTCAAAATATTGCCAAAAGAAGTTGAAATATTAATCTAGTATGAAAAATTTAATTAAAAATAGACTTCCCGTTATTTTAATTGGAATTCCTTCAGTTCTACTTATTGTTGATTTAGGTGGAATAATTTTTTCTATTTTACTATCCATAGTATCGCTGGTGTGTTTATTTGAGTTTTATAATCTAGCTAAAGAAAAAGATATTANTCCGGATAGGGNTATAGGCTCATTGGCTGTAATTATAGTCTGCTACTTTTATTTTACTTTACCCAATTTTTCATTGTTTTGGATTTTATCGTTTTCCTTCTCGCTAATAATTTTATCAATTTTCTTTGAAACATTTCGTGACAGCTCTAATCCATTAATTAATGTATCTACAACCCTATTGGGCGTTTTTTATATTGGAATATTATTTAGCTCAATGATTGCATTAAGACAATACGATTCATATCATGGAACACAATTCACATTAACAATGCTGATATCGGTCTGGATCTGCGATTCATTTGCATATACATTTGGTAAATTATTTGGAAAGAAAAAATTGATAGAACGATTAAGTCCTAAAAAAACTATTATAGGATTTATCGCGGGCAATGTTGGTGCATTCCTATCGATATTTATCTTAAATTATTATAATATTATTGACTATGATTTGCCATTTACGCACATCATGATAATGACAATAATCATAGGAGTATTTGGACAGTGGGGAGACATAGCAGAATCAATGTTTAAAAGAGATGCCCAATTAAAAGATTCAGGCTCTATTTTATTAGGACATGGAGGTTTTCTAGATCGTTGTGATTCATTAATTCTAACTTCACCTTTATTGCTGCTTTTTACACTTTTCTTGCATAACCAATAATTACTAATTAACATTTTTAAGGTATTAAATGGATTCAATATTAAATAAGCTAGGTATAAATGAATTTAATTATGGAGCATGTTCTGGCAAGGATAAATGGTCAGAAAATTCTAATGCAAAAATTTTAGAATCATTTAATCCAGCTAATGGNAAACTACTTGCTTCTGTATATATGGCTGAGGAAAGTGATTACAATAATATATTGAATCAATCTATTGAATCTTTCAAAGAATTCAGAAAAGTACCTGCGCCTGTTCGTGGAGAACTTGTAAGGCAAATGGGTGATGCTTTACGTGATAAAAAAGATGCACTAGGAAGTTTAGTTTCTCTTGAAATGGGAAAGATTAAACAGGAAGGTGATGGTGANGTTCAGGAGATGATTGATATAGCAGATTTTGCAGTAGGTCAATCTCGTATGCTCTATGGAAAAACAATGCATTCAGAACGCCCAGACCATAGGATGTACGAGCAGTGGCATCCTTTAGGACCAGTTGGCGTGATATCNGCTTTTAATTTTCCAGTTGCGGTATGGGCGTGGAACGCATTTATTGCTGCAATATGTGGAAATACAACTATTTGGAAACCTTCTTCCAGCACCCCATTAACTGCAATAGCTGTTCAAAAAATTTGTAATGACGTAATGCAAAAAAATGGATATTCGGGTATTTTTTCATTAATGGTTGGTTCCGGCTCTGTAGTGGGTGAAAAGTTGATTACCGATAAAAGAGTACCTTTAATTTCATTTACAGGTTCAACCAATATGGGTCGTCATGTAAGTGAGGTCGTNGGTTCAAGATTTGGTAAATGTATTTTAGAGCTTGGCGGAAATAATGCTATGATTATCGATGATACTGCAACATTGTCTTTAGCTATTCCTGCAATAGCTTTTGGTGCTGTCGGTACCGCTGGACAGCGNTGCACATCAACAAGAAGAGTGATTGCTCATGAAAAGATTTATGATGAATTAAAAGATCAATTAATTAATGCATACAATCAAGTAAGCATTGGTGATCCATTAGATCCCAATACCTTAATGGGTCCATTAATTAATGAAAATGCTATTACTTCATACGAANAAGCCCTAGAGCGAGTAGTTGAATCNGGGGGAAATATTTTATGTGGTGGTGAAAGGATTGATCAAANTGGAAATTTTGTCACCCCTGCGATAGCAGAGGTTCAAAATGAATGGGATATCGTTCAAGAGGAGACTTTTGCACCGATATTATATTTAATCAAATACAAAACTATCGANGAAGCGCTAAACCTGCATAATGATGTACCTCAAGGTTTATCGTCTTCTATATTTACTAACAATATTCAAAATGCTGAATATTTCTTATCTCATAGAGGTAGCGACTGTGGTATAGCTAATGTAAATATTGGCACATCTGGCGCTGAAATTGGGGGAGCATTTGGAGGTGAAAAAGAAACAGGTGGCGGTAGAGAATCTGGCTCAGATTCATGGAAACAATATATGAGAAGACAAACAAACACCATCAACTGGAGCTCCGATTTACCCCTGGCTCAGGGAATAGAATTTAATTTAGATAAATAATTATAAATACANTAATATTAAGAGATATATAATATGAACCCAAAAGAAGCAAGAAATAATATAGATAAACATATGCTAGCAGATGGCATGTCTCAAATTATAGATCTAAATAAAAGNCATGGATCATGGTTGGTAGATGCTAGGGATNGCCGTGAATATTTAGATCTATTCTCAATGTTTGCATCNTTATCGGTTGGCTATAATCATCCTTATCTTATAGATAATAAAGAGCGTTTAATGTCATCTGCCATAAATAAACCTACNAATTCAGATGTTTATTCCGTAGAGATGGCAGAATTTGTATCGACTATGGGTCGCGTTGCACAACCTGATTATCTTCCATATGCATTTTATATAGAAGGTGGCGGTTTAGCCGTTGAAAATGCTCTAAAAACCGCATTTGATTGGAAGGTTAGAAAGAACCTTTCAGCTGGAAAAGGTGAAAAAGGTTCTAAGATTATTCATTTTAAAGAATGCTTTCATGGAAGAACTGGCTACACAATGAGTTTAACGGATTCTCCTGACCCAAGAAAAACTTTATATTTTCCTCAATTTGATTGGCCAAGAATAGATAATCCTAAAATTAATTTTCCTCTAGATCAAAATTTAGATCTAGTGTTAGAACGGGAAAAGCATGCAATTAACCAAATTAAAGATGCGATCACTAATAACCCTGATGAAATTGCAGGATTAATTATTGAACCGATTCAAGGTGAGGGAGGCGATAACCACTTCAGAAAAGAGTTTTTAGCGGAATTAAGAAATTTAGCTAATGAATCTGATTTTCTATTAATCTATGATGAAGTACAAACTGGTGTTGGCGTCACAGGATGTATGTGGGCTCATCAAGCCTTTGGAGATACTATTAGGCCTGATATTATAAGTTTTGGTAAAAAAACCCAAGTTTGCGGTATTTTTGGTGGAAAACGTTTAGATGAGGTAGATAATAATGTTTTTCATGAATCAAGTAGGCTTAATTCTACATGGGGTGGATCATTAGTTGATATGGTAAGATTTACTATTTATTTAGAAATTATAGAGAATGAAAAACTTGTTCAAAACGCCAGCGTTGTAGGTGAACACCTAACAAGTTGCTTGCATTCCTTGCAAAGCAATCATGATAATTTGGTCTCCAATGCAAGAAACAGAGGACTGTTTGGTGCATTTGATTTACCGGATTCAGATAAACGTGACAAAGCAATAAATAGCATAAGCAATGAAGGCGCTATGATGCTAGGGTGCGGAACTAGATCTATTCGATTCCGCCCTCATCTTAACATTACAAT
>PBPW01000116.1 GCA_002725545.1 Fidelibacterota bacterium
ACGTTGGTCGCTTCGGACGCTGGCAAGCTCATTAAGATGACGAACGCTGCGGCGAACACCTTAACGGTGCCGCCAAGTTCGAGCGTCAACTTTGATATTGGTACAACAATCAATGTTGTTCAATATGGGGCAGGTCAAACAACTTTGACGGCTGGCGCTGGTGTAACCATTTATTCGTACAACAGTGCGTTGGCTATTACTGGTCAGTACGGTCAAGCTGTTTTGACGAAGTGTGCGACTGATACTTGGATTGCGGCAGGGCTTCTGAGCTAATGGCTGGTGTAACGACTGCTGCGAGGAGTTCTTGGGGGATCATTGCTTCTTCCTATGCCCAAAATCCCGTGGTAGGCACCAACGAAATTGCTTACCAAGACGGTCCTTCGGGTAACTTTTGGATAAACAATATCCCCACTACTGAGTGGCGTGATATGGAGCTTTACATCCACTGGGGTCAGCAATCTACTTGGTCTGGTGAGGGGTACTGGGCTTTCGGCCCAACTACTACTGACAACTGGGGTGGCTACAACTATTGGGGTTGGTCTAACGGGCAAAGCTACGGTACTAACATCAACAGCAATCAGTACGTTTATCCAGTGTCTTACTCAAATTATTGGAGCCATATGCACTTGTATTGTGCCAATGCTTTTGACAGCACGAACACTAAAGCTTGGTGGTATGAGGCAGGCCACAGTAACGGCAATCAAACTAGCTATGCGACTGTCCAACGTGGAGCAGGAACTTATCAAAGCTCGAACCCTATCCAACAAATGTATTTTTATACCCCTTGGGGTAACGGATATTACCAGTACCAGGGTTGGGTAATAATTGGAAGGAACCCTAAATAATGGGTGGCACAGACGCTTGGGGTAACAGAACCCAAAAATATCATCAACTTGCGGAAATCGAAACCACAAACAATACGACACAGTATTTAGAGTTGACTAATCTTAGCACTAATTATGCGATGCTTGAGTTTACTTTTACTGGTTGGATTGACCATTCGGGGGGCGGTGGTACAAACATTGGTGCAGGGCAGTGGACTGAGGGGCCAACTATTCAGATGCAAGGTGCTTGGCCTGGAGGACCATCTGCTTCTGCCGCCTTTTACCGCAATATGGCTGTAGCTCAATACTCAAGTACAACTAATATTTACGAGCGACATGGAGATCAAATCAATAGTTCTTCTGCCATGCTGTCTCCGAACTTTGGCAGGATAGGGATGCTTTGGTATCCCAGTGGCACAATTTACGCCTCTCAAGCTCGTTTTTCGTTTACAGGAATATGTGTAGCCCCAGGCGATAATACTTGCAAGAGCATTCATTGGAATGGTGGAGGTAACCCCTCTGATGGGAATTCCAGTTCATATATCTCAACCATGTGGATGGCGAACACTCATTTGTGTACTCAAACAGCGGGTTCGGATGTGAGATCGATAGGTCCGATGGACAGTATTCGTATTGGCGCTGGGCAAGATAACGCTGGAAATCCCAAATATTTTGGTTCTTATTCAAAACTTGTTGCCTACGGAATGGGTAGATCCGATGCGTTTGGAAGGTAACAATGGCTAACCAAAACTGGTATTTACAATCTCATTACCATGCTCAATCTGCACATTCGGGTGTGACGATCTCGAATTTACAGAGCGGAAGTGTTACTGACGATCAAGGCAACACTTACGCTATAAACCAAGGCGGTTTTCCTATTTACAGGTTAGTAATGAAACTTACTTTCGATAATACGAATATGGCTTCAAACAGTTATTTCACCATTAGGATGGGGGGAAACGCAGGCTCGTGGGATAATGCAGTTTGGTACGCTGGGGATTGGACCACAAAGTATTCAACTAACTACACCAATACAGGTGGCAGCGATACAGGTAATAGCCGCCCTGGGATTTACTGTGGTGCTGGCATGTTTGGGGCATCCTACTCTAATTATGCGTGGGGGAACGCTATAACTGACAGCGAAGGTGCGACAGTCGAATCGTATGACGTGCGCCGCAAGGTGTACACAACTATCGACTGCAAAACTTATCACCAAAACAGCAACTGGTACCCAGGTGGAGTGATGAGTTCCACTGCTGTGTATAACGGTACGAGTGCTTCGAGTGTCACCAACCAAGCTGAGTCTGGTTCTTGGGCGATAGGGATGGGCGGAACTAGTGGTACCGCTAGTTTTAGCGATATACAAATCTCCTCTTCGGTCAACTTTATGGGAGACATTTTGTTGTATCGGGGCGGCATACAGAATTATGTTGGGAACTAAATAGTTAAGGAAATGGTTATGACAGATAGGCCACAGGTTGCAATTTTTGATTGCGCTACAGGAGAATCAGTTGTTCGTGATATGACTGATGAAGAATTGGTTGTTCACAACGACACTCTTGCTAAAGCTGAAGAGGAAAATGCTGCTCGGCAAGCCGCAGAAGCACAGGAACGTGCTGATGCTGCGACTGGTCGCCAGAAACTTCTTGATCTTGGGTTAAGCGAAGATGAGGTTACGGCTCTTGTTGGGCCTGTGCCTGTTGAGCCTGTGCCAGCACCAGCGGTATGAGTGCTGACGTAGGTATCGAAGAAGTTTTAGATTCTTTGAGTGAGCGTGGCAAGTTGGAATGGGAAATCGCTTTGATGCGAGTTCACATTGCCAATCTTGAAGCGGCTCAATGTTCGTGTGACTGCGATAAATGTGGGACGCCTGAAGATTAATTGTAGGAGTAGTTATGGCGATTGTTGAACCAACAAAGGGCTACAGTTATCGTCCTCCCTATGCAGGGATGAAGAAGAATCTTGCTCGTGGTCGTGCTTTGAACTTTGCTGAGGCAGAGTATGGTGCGCCACGGCCTAGTCGTGTGGCTGGGCGAACGAGTGTTGCTCCTAATTATGCTGATATTGATGCGGCTTCTTTTGGGGCGTTAGCTTCAGGCAACGCCCCTTCTCTCAACACTCTTCGTGAGGGTTCCCCCTATGCAGGGGGTGTCGTACATGACAGATCATTTGGTGATCCTAGAACCATGATGAACTCCGCTATTCAGAATGCAATGACGAAGATGCGGTTGGGTGTTCAGCGTTCAGATCTTACTGCTGATACGGCTATGACGTTGGGGGATATTGGTCGTTACGCTGCGAGAGATAGAGAAGGTCTTATTGACCGTTTGAATGCAAGAAATGTTTTTAACAGTGGAATTAAAGAAAAGGTTTTGGGTCGATCTGTAGGGGATGAGGTTCGCTATAAGGGTCGCACTATGAATCAGGCGCTGAGGGGTTTGAGGGATTTAAGTCTTGCTGGGGATGAAGCAGATTTTAGTGAGTTTCAAACGAACGTGAATTCGATGTTGTCTGACGCTGACCAAATTAGGGCGAATATGGCGTCCAAGATCAAGGAGTTCAGTGTCTAATGGCTATTGAAGATCCTAGCGATAAGAAAAATACAAATAAAAAAACAAGTTCACGTTATAGCACTGAAAGCATATTGCCTGAAAACGAAAGTTATTTTGGTCCTGGGGGCGATGCTCTTGCCAAATTCGGTAGTTTCCTTTTTGGTCATGCGGACAAACTGCCAGGAATGTTTGGGGATGAGTTAAAGTTTGTTTTAGATAACACTGTTCTAAAAGATTATGGTACTCAACAACCACCTACTTATCAGCCTTTAGGTGATTCGGCTCAACAACGTGGGGGATATGGTTTACCTCCAGGTCCTCGGGTAGATTCGCCTTCTTTGCAGCCCAACGATCCTCGTTTGGGTAGAATCACTGGGCCGTTTGGTGCAGAACCACGGGACCCAAACCAGACTGGTCAATTCACTCCTTACACTGAAGAGCCGTCTGCCATAGACCAGTATTACCAACTGGTAGAACAATCAGCTAGAGATAACGCTGCTGCTGCTCAACAGTCTCTAAAGGATTATGCAGAATATGGAATGGCGCAACTTGACGCTGACGTTTTAGCTTTTGGTGAGCAAGTTGATGAACAACAAGCAGCGAAAATAGGGTTGTTGCAGCAGTCTGCGGATCAACGTAAAGAAGATTACACCTTTATGGTTGAGTCTATGGGTGGCGAAGAAGCTGCTGCTCAAACTTATTTAGCGGATATGGGTATTAGAGATCCTGCTGCTTTCACGCAAGAACCGTTAAACGAAACGCAAGCTCTTCTTGGGACAAGTTATCGTTCTGGTGCTGAAGCAGGCTTACAAATTCAAAGTGTTTTGAATTTTGCTGCGGATCAGATTCAGAATATCAACATGAGCAACATGACTACTAGTCGTGCGAACATGTTGGTTAATACTGCTGTGCAAGCTCAGTCTATTCAAAAATGGTTGAATGACTCTTTGCTTAGTATCGAGATGAAGAAACTTGAAGGAAAGATTGAAGACGAAGAGCAAGCGAAACAGAATGAAGCTGTAGCTGCTTACGCAAAAGCTTTGGGTGGCACTTTAGGTTTGAATGCCGATCAAGTAATCGCTATGGATCAGTTCGATATTTTGGATGATTGGGCTAATCAAATGTGGAAGCCTGATGAGACAAGCCCGATGATGGTAAATCCGTTGACTGGTATTGCTGCTCCTAATGATGAAGTGTTAGATCAGCTTAAAGCGTTTAAGTTGTGGCTTGAAGGACAGGAGCAATACAAGTTAAATGAGGAACTGGGTGCGTTTATGGATATGACTGGGAAGTGATGTATGGCCCTCCCAGAAAAATCTTTTAAACCACAAGATATAAAACCGTTTGTTTATACACCTCAGGTAGCTAAACAACTTACTAGAGATGCCATGTATCAGGATCTCGGTTTAGGTGCTGACACGGAAGTCGCTAAGACTTCCCCTTTGTTTGATCCAAGACAATTTGCTCTTCCTTCGGCTCCGACGAAGGAAAGCAATCCTGTTTTTGATATCCCAATATTGGGTCCTGCGTTGGACTTGTTGGACACTCCGAGGGCTGGAATTGTTTCAGCTATTAAAGAGTTCGGAGATATTTTCCAAGATGATGAAAGTTTTTCTCTGGGGGATTGGTGGGAACAGACTGGTGACAACATCTTCATGGGAGAGGTGTTGCGTGATTGGGGAGTTGATCTTCCTGGGCCTTTGGATTTTGCTCTTGGGTTGACGTTAGATATTGCGTTTGATCCTTTGACATATTTGTTGCCGTTGGGTGCGTGGGCACGGGTAGCTACGAAACCTCAGATGGTAAAACATTTGAAAGATGCCGCTAACGCAGCAAAATACGGAAAAGTTAAGGATGCAGCTAAAGCAAAAAGAATGGAGGATGCTGCTGAACGAGTAGCTGCTAGAGGCATCTTTGCTGCAGGTAAAGATGTCTTAGAAGAACTTGGATTGCCTACTGCAATAAAGTTCTCAGTTCCTCTTAGTGGGCGCATAGGTCAAGGAATATTTGAACGACCACTAAGAAACATTCCTGGGGTTGGTCAAAGGTTTGCTGCTTGGGCAAATGCGAAACGTGTAGGCCAACTTAAACCAATCAACACTGAAGTAGTTGATTTGGTTGATAAAGCTGGTCGTCCTCTTAAAGCATTAGATGATGCGGCCATACAGACAAGAGTTCTTAAAGCTGTTAATGAGTTAGATGCAGCTAAACGTGCTGGAACTACGAAACAGACTGTAGAACGTATTGTTACTCGTGCTCCTAAAACAGGTGAACAGGTTGTTAGGTCTGCTCGGACAGCCCAAAGAATGCCGATTGAAGCACCGTTTAAGCTTCCTATTGGGTTTGGTGTTTTAGCTGTTGCTGCTGGGCTTCCTGGCAAGGCTATGGGACAAGCCCAAAAATCGAAGATGGTAAACACCCTTAGCGAAGGTTTGTCTACTCGTTTTCATTTGAATCAAATGTATCGCTCTGGTGATATAAACCAGATCGAAAACGCATTGTGGCTAGAAGGCGCAGCTAACCGTGGTCTTATTAAAGACAATGTTTTTAGAACTCAGCACACGATAGAGCTTGGCAATATAGCTAAGACTGCCCGAGAAGCTGATATCGACTTTGACGATATCTTTCGGGGCGCTAACGAAAAGATGGGTAGCGAAGCTGCAGGTCGTGTCAACGTGTTGTTGGGTCCTGTAGCTAAAGGTGGTAGCCAAGAAGTCCAAGACATAGTTGTGCGTTTGCAGAAATGGTTTGATGAAGTTCTGAGGACGTATAACGAGGCTTTGCCTTGGCAGGATGATCTTCCTGGGCTGTTATCTGAGATGTATGTCACTCGTCAGATCCATGGGAAAGACCTTGATCTTGTTTACAAGAACGCTAAAAGCGTTCGGGTGCAAGATTTAGAAGGGCTTTCAGGAAGTCCTTTTAAGAACCGTGAACTTGTTTTGCCTGACGAAATTAAAGCGCAAGCTGCTGATGGTTATGTTCCTGCGGCGGAACAAACAAGGATTGCATCTCAATATGGGATGACTTTTGAAGAAGTCCTTGATGCAGGTTTGCCTGTGCAGGTAACAACGACGGATGGAAGAGTCTTACGTTCTCATTTCATGGGAGAAGGTTTTCTTCCTTACGATCAAGGCGGCAGTGTTCTTACCCAGATGGATACGATAGGTACTCGTAATCTGGGTTCTGATTATCGCAAACTATTTACAGAAGACGCTAATTTGGCTCTAAGTAAATATTTGCAAATGATGGGCGAAAACATTCGTGCCCAGTCCATTGTTGGTGATCTGTCTCAAGCTGGGATCATTGTTAAAGCTAACGATGCAGGTTTAGCTTCACGTTATGTTGGTCGCAAAGTTGCTGCAGATATTCAGGATGCTAAAGGCGCAGTTAAGAAAACGCAGAGAGCAAAACAAAGGATAGAGAAGAGAGTTGCTGCTGCTGCGAGAGTTATTTCTAAATATGCGGAAGAGCCGATAGATGAGCTTGTTGCTGCTCAACCTAGGAATCGTAAAGGTTCAGGGACGATGCGGCCTCGAACTGCCGCAGCGGTTGATGAGTTAGCAAACATTGAAGCTCAAATGGTTGATGTTGAGAGTGCGCTTACTGCTTTGATAGAAGGCACTGCAGATAATTTGACTGCAGGAGCTAGACGCTTGTTGGCTTCTGGAGATCCTGAGCAGATAAGAATTAAAGGACAGTTTGGTCCGAAGCTTCAACGTGCAGTACCTCCTGAGGGGACTGCTAAAGAACAGCGTGCTCTTAGGAAAGCTCAAATCGCTGAAGAAGATATTGCTAGTGCTACAGAAGAATTAGTTAAAATTCGCGAAGACATTCATCAGCTTATGAAAGCACATGGTGAGCTACAAATACGGATGAGCCGAGCAGGTGCTGGGACTAATCAAGAGTTTGTTGCTGAAGTTCAAGCGATGGGAGAATATCTACAGCTTTACGCTGAAGATATTGAAAGAATCGCTCAAAATTATGTAGCAAATGTTTTAGAGTTATCTGAGAATGTTCAAGCTGCTCGAATATTGAGCGAGCTAGGGGAAGGATTGTTTGGAGACATTCAAGTCTTTAAACGTAATCCTTCGGTGGCGTTAGAAGACAAGCTTGACGCTGCTAGAAACACTCTTAAGGAAACTGAAGCAGGTCTTACACCTTTGCAAACTGTTGATGTTCCTCTTGGTGGGGGGTCCGAAACTAAAGCGATTGTGAATGCTTACAAAGAAGCTAATCCTGATTGGGCTTCTAGTTCTTCTATGACCATCGTATCTTCTGGTGGTCAAGTGACCCTAAAGAATGTTGGCGAGTTGCAACTTGAACGCTTCCAAAGGTTTGTTGAAGATTATGTTGCTCAAAGATCTGGGACAGCGGTCCAAAGCGGTAAGCCTTTACAGAAAGCTGCTCAAGAGCCTTCGACATGGAGTGGGGCCAAATCCGCAGGAGCGGAGAATTGGCCTGCACAGTACGTTGACGACGTTAATGGTTTGATCGCTGAAGAGTTAGCTGCTGGATCAACTGTAAAGTTTTCTACTGGTCCGTCAAAAGCTGTGGGGGTTACGGGAGGCAGGGTTCGTCCTACTGATGGTGGGTTGACTGAGTTTGGTGGAGAATCATTCACTATCAGTAAGCGTTCTGATGCTGAGTGGGTTGTGAATGTTGACGGTGACGAGATCCCTATTACGGGACCTCGGGCTTCTGCTACTACGGGAAAGAACAGCGGTGAGCAAGGGCTTGTTGTATGGCTTCCTCGTCAGCAGCGTTCTATTTATTTTAATCCAACTCCTAAAGCTGGGACTTACGCTCAGAATGTTAAGAAGGGTTCTAAGCAGCAAGTTACTGCATCTCGAAATGTTGGCAAGAAGATTGAAGATGCTTTAGATCAGAGAGCCACAAATATAGAGAAACAAGAACAGCTTATTGCTAAAGAGCAACGACGAGTAGAAGAACTTAGACAACAATTTGAAGGAACTATTTCTAGGAATGTGTACGAGCATTATCGTTTAGCCCAATTTGCTGGGTCAGAGGCTGTTAGCCCTGTTCCTGCAAAGTCGGTAGTTGAACGTGTTGCGGTAAGGATGCCTGCTAGGGAAGTTCCTGCTCCTCCTACTCCTAAGGTTCAAAGAAGAGATCGTCCTGTTAATAGTGGCGGTGTTCATCGTTTGGCTGATGGGGCGATAGAAGTTGATGGGCCTAAGGGTTCGAGGGTTCGTTTGACTGGTCAGCAAGCAGAGCAGTATTTAGCTGATCGTGCTGCAAGGATGACTGCGAGAGGAGAGCCTGCTGCTCAAATGCCTCCTCGCATGGAGCCAGGTGGCGTTGTTGAGCGTGATGTGTTTGCTGTGAATGCTCATACTGACGAGTTGTGGGTTTATGCTGATTCTGGTGTTCCGACACCTAAAGGCTGGTATTACGGATTGGAAGAACCTCCTGCTGGGGCGGCTGGAGCTAAAGCTCAAACGACGTTCGGGAATGTGGATCGCCCTTTGTTTCAGGTTCGTCCAACGGACGAGTCTTACAGACTTGCAGATGGAACTGAAGTTCGTGTTTATGAAGCTATTGAAATGCAACCTAAGACTGCAAGCAGGTTTGATCTAGTAGATCAGGTCATAGACGAACCTATGTCAATAGGACTCCCAGGAGGCGGCTCTATTCCAGTTCCTCGCCCCGATGTGCCTGTCTACAAGAGGGCGAGGTCTGCTGATCGTCAGTTCCGTTCTCGGCAAGCTAAGAACGGTTGGGTTTACTTAGACGACTTTGATGCTGTCGATGCGTTGGAAGCAGGAACCTATGTTCCTCCTTCCCCGAAAATGCCGAAGCGTACTACTGCTGGTGAACAGAAAGTAATAGAACAAATATTTTCTTCTGAGCCTTATAGGGAGTGGATCAAGTTGGCTCAGGAAGTTCGTAGGCTTCAAACAGATTTGTTTGAGGCAGAGAAGTTCTTGTTGAGCAATATGAATGCTCCTCAAGCTGTGATTGAAAATGCTACTCAAAGAAGCGTTCAAGCTGTTGAACAAATTCTTGATGCAAGAATTACAGCTTTAGAGGATCAGATTCGTGCTGGGGTTAAGGGTAAGGCTGGGGCTGTTAAGAACAGAGAGACTGTACGTCAGCTTCAAGCTCGGAAAGAATATTTGGAAGAACAGAAAGTTAAGGTTCTTCAAGAGGTAGATAATATTCGTGAGTGGTTGGCTGAAGTTGTTCCTGAGCTACGGGATGCTTTGCGAACTACGAAGATTGATGAGGCGCAGCTAGCTGTTGTTGAGGCTGGCATTGGTTGGCAGCAACAATATATTCGTAACTTGTCGCTAGATCTTCAAAGAACTTTAGATGATGTGCAAGCTGGCACTGTTAAGCGAATGGACGCTGCACTCAATCAAAAAGAAGCATTAAAAGTATTACGGAATGCTAGAGAACGAGCCAATCTTTCTGCAGCTTATGAAGAATATGTTGAAGATTATTTAATTACTGGTTCTACTTTAGGTAAGAGTTCTGAGAGATCTAGTCGAACTCGTCAGCACTTAAAGGGCTATCAGCTTGTAGGGGCTACTGATGAAACGGTAGAGCTATTTGAAGCTGCGTTTGAGTCGATGGCTAGATTGCGTGATCCTATTCGTACTAAAGAATTTATGACTAAGTACGACAAAGTAATTAACTATTGGAAAGCTCAAGCTGTCGCAACTCCAGGTTTCGTTTTCCGTAACCTTCTTGGTGGTACTTGGATCAATAACCAAATTGCTGGTGTGCCTGTGAGCTATCAACTTCGCATAGACATTATGCGAAGGAAAGCTTTGAAAGTTGCTGCTGAAGATGGACGGCAAGGCGATGTGGCTTACGGAGCGAGGAAAATAGCTGCGGAAGGCAAGTCAACTAAAGCTGGGTATGGCTTAATGAATGTTGAGCCTGCCGAGTGGGATGTCATGGCTGACTGGGCAGAAACTGGTATGGGTAATACTGGTATCACTTCGATGGAAGTCAACTCAGCTATTAACGACATGGGAATGAGTTGGCGAGAAGCAGGAACAGCTAACCCAATAAGTAGAGATTTCTATTTGTTTGCGGCTATTGGTCGTCTTAACCAGCGAGCAGAGTTTACACTTCGTGGTTCTCTCGCCCATCACGTGATGATGAATGGTGGCAGCAGAGAAGAAGCTCTAAACGCTGTCTACAAATATCATTTCGATTACGGCAACCTCACTGCCTTAGACCAAAAAATTAAAAGAGTTATCCCATTCTGGACATGGCAGAAAAACATTCTGCCTGTCCTTCTTGAATCATTCGGTAAACGACCTCAAGCTTGGGCAAGACTTGTTCAAGTCAAAGGTGAACTTGAACTGACTTCTGACAAAGAAGGATTAGTTCCTGACTACTTCGGAGAGAACATGGCAATTAGGTTGCCATTTACTACAGGCGGCAATCGTGTGTATGCCATGCCTGATCTTCCTTTCAGGGACCTTGCCAGATATCTGAAGTCCCCCACTGCTCCTGCGAGAAGTGTGATCGAAGGTGCTCTTCCTCATTACAAGTTACCTATTGAGTTGTGGGCTTTCAAGCGTACGTTTGCTGACATACCGTTCACTGGCAGATATCAGCAAGTACCTATAGCTATCGAGAAACTTCCTGGGGCTATGCAGTTGCTTGGTGCTTTTGGTAAAGCAGAGAAGAATAAAGCTGGTCAGTGGAAGATGCGAGATCAAGACATTTACGTTGTTGAACAGTTGATGCCTATTCTTGGTCGTGCCCGTCGTTTAGCTCCTAATGAGGAAGCTAAACAACGCAGACTTATCACTACTTATCTTTCAACTTTCCTTGGTTTGGGTGTAAGGACAAACACTCCTCAGGAAAAACGAAACCAACTTATTAAAGATAGGATCAAGTATTCTCAAGATATGAGAGATGTTCGGGACCTTATGGGTAGAAGCGTATAATTGTTGTTATGCGTACCATTATTTCGCGACAGGGTTGGGAAGCACGCCCCCCAAAGAAACCTTTCACACAGTTAAAGAAGTGGCGTGTTCAGGGAATAGTTGTTCACCACAGTGGAGTGAAAGAAGCTCCCAAAGGGATTGCTGCGTTGAAAGCTTTCGAGCGTTTCCACATGGATTCTCGTGGTTGGAACGCTATTGCTTATAACTGGCTGGTTGACCCTGAAGGGGTCATTTATGCAGGAAGAGGAGCAGGAATTGTTTCAGGTGCTACGAAGGGCTGGAATAGTCGCACTGAGTCGATTTGTTATACGGGTTGGGGATTTGTCGAAATTCCACAGGCCGCAAGGGACTCGATCCGATGGCTCATAGGTGATATTCAGAGCAGGTATGAGGATAAGTTGTGGGTGAAAGGTCATCGTGATCTTGGTAATTCGACGTGTCCTGGGAATTGGTTGTATGACTGGGTGACTTCGGGCATGCCTATGCCCTTGGGTGATCCAAATAAGATTGATTGGGATGGGATCAAAGCTCACGTTGACAGGCTCAGAGAGCAGGTTTCTCATTCTCCGCTGTCTACTACCAAGAGAAGTCGTGGGGAAGCGGTACGGGCCGCTCAGGAGCGTCTGAGCGACCTTGGGTTTACGCCTGGACCAGTAGACGGTATCTATGGCAGAAAAAGCGCTAAAGCCGTCAAAGATTTTCAAAAAAGTTTTGAAGCTTTTCTGAAACCCGACGGCGTTGTTGGCTTACAAACTTGGGATGCTTTGTTTGGTGGTTGGGCCACCGCAGCTTTCATATAGGAGGACTCATGTCCGAGGAAAAACCCGACGAAAAACCTGATACTAACCAAGGGGCCAACACGAAAGAACAGGCTAAGTTCTTACGTGAAACTGGTCTTGGTAACCAGTATCACGGTGGTCGGCCTTTTGGAAAGTAGGAAATGTGACTGAAGTTTCTCAGAAGAATTTTGACTGGGCAGACTGGATCGAACGATCTGTCTGGACAGCAGTTGAAGCAGGTTTGGCTGTGTTCGTTATTACGGATGTGTCAACGTGGCAGGCTGCTGGTGCGGCTGCGGCGGCTGCTGGCATTGCTGCAGTTAAGACTCTCGCAAAGGCACGTTTGGGGCGTTGACCTTGTGGAAGAGGAATTCGAGGATACTTGGGCCAACTGGATGGCCGAAGAAGGCTTAGAGCTTGAGGATGCAATACATCACGATCTCTTAGCTAACCGCCATTTGATGGACATTAATGATGGCACTCATGGAACTTGGGTGGACGGCACTTTAGGTGTGCTCATGGTGTTTGATGATGACGAGATCCGAGAATTTCTTGACGCTTGGCAGGATTCACGCAAGGGAAACTTAATGAGTTTGACTTCGATCATGCAATGGTTAGAGCATCTCAGTTCGTTTCTTCAAGATTGTGTGGATGCTCACGATAACCTGAACGAATAAACAGGTAGTCCCTCACCACCTCATGCTTGAGTAGCCTTTCTCTTAGTTTCTGAGCGAGTGAATCTCGCCTACGAGCTAACGTGCTTTTAGGTATATTGAGCACTCGTGACAGGAAGCGTAAGGATAAGCCAACTTCAACAAGACAGTTGTACAACCATTCTTCGTCTTCACTGAGAGAGTCAAAGACCTCCTGCACAGCAGTGCGGAGGTCTTTGAGTTCTTTGTTTTTTGTTTCCCAATCAGGATGAGGTTCCTCAAAGGGTTTGGTTTCCATTAAGGCACCCAACTCAGTTTCATGCCATGGAGTAAAAGTTTTATGATTCTGGGGAGCGTGTTCAAAAAGAATAGGCGCTCGTAAATTTTCTCTTGGAAGCAGATTAGGTGGTGGCTTAAGGGACGGAAGCTTCATTTGCTTCATGGCCTCTATGAACTCAGCCCCACCAACCTCGTCAAAACCTGTGCCTGCTTTTCTTACGACACCTGTGGTTTTTCTGCGTTCGTTACCAATCCGTCGTCTAGAACCTTCGTCATACGAATATTCTAATTCGTCTTCTTCAAAAGGATTGTCGTCTTCCCCCTCATCGGGGTCATGCATCGTTCCAAGGCAGAAGCTTGGAACTCACACTGAAGTACGCTTTGCCTTCAGGGAACTTCCCTAAAGGTGCGTCTTCTTTGTTGATAATGTTTACCATGTCTCGATACTTCAGTTCCGCAAAGTTTTCTCTGGTTGAGGACCAGATCCAAAACCATACATCTATTTCAGATGCATCCCACCACTGTAACGCAGCGATCTTCTCAAGTTTAATCTTTAACGGAGTTTTACCCATACCCATAACTTCGACAAGGCGAACAGGGTTGCCTTGCAAATAGTCTGGGGTGTATCGAATGTGGTGAGGAAGTCGATGCACTTGGAAGTCAGGACGGTTTAAACCGTACCTGACCCAAGCTGTGTTGTTCTTCTCGAAATGGCTTTCAGCTTCATCACCCATCTGCGTGTAACGCTGCTGGTATGAGCCTTGATGAAAGGGCTGGTTCATTTCTTTTCCCCGATGATCCGATAAATTTGTAAGTCGTCTTCATAAGCCACACCGTTAAGTGCGTCCTCAACAGCTTTCAAATAGTTTGTTGCGTCGCCACGCAACGGACATTTCTCTGCATCGAAAGGTGTGATCGTGACAACTGTCTCTGTTGCAGTTAATAAGCAGTGCAGTTCGACTGGCCCTTCAAACTTTGGGCCTTTGTAAAGACTCTTTATGTGTTCTTCTCTTTCCCTAGTGTTCTTAGGTGTATAGGTTCGACCGCTCTTGGTGAAGCGAGGTCGGCCTTTCACTTTGGGTTTCCCAGGAATTGTGAAGGTGTAAGAGTCAGGTCGTTTCATCAGCAGCTTTCTGCACTAGGTTCCGTATCTGAGCTTCTTGATCGTTACGTTCGGAGAACTTGCCGAGTCTCTGATCTAGTCGTCGCACCCAATCCACGGTAGCGTCAAATGAATATCCTTGCCACAACAGACTGGAAGCAAAGGCATACATCGTTGCTGATCTGTCTTGTGTGTTGAGGTCTTCCCATATCTTCTTGGCTGTGCCTTTGAAGCCGTCCTTCGGGGAAAAGTCTTTGGAAGGTTGTTTCAGTTTGGGTTTGGTTGCTTCGTACAGAGGGAGGAGGGATCTGATTAACGAGACAGGTGTTCTCTTCTCCCATGCTTGTTCGATGAACTTTGAAACATCCAGCATCCCTTCCCCGTCAGGATCGAAGACTTCGTGTCTTCCTTTGTTCCGTTTATCTGGATAGGGAAGCCGTAAACAGTTACCTATTCTGTTTGGTTCAAGTGAAACCTGTTTGGGGTAAACCTCACGAGTGGGGACTTGAACTATTCTGCAAGCTCCGATCATGGCGTTGCGCCCTATCGAAGCTGAGATTGGTTCTCTTAGGTATACCCATACGTGGTATCCCTTGCTCTTCGATGTTTCTTTCCATGCTTGAATGCCCTTGGCTTCCAGCAGGCGAATGAGATTGTCAGCGTGAACGCTGGAAGTTTCTCCTTCGTCTAGGTCTACTGCCAGCCAGTTCACCAACCACACTCCGCTTTTCTTCCAAAGTGGGTAAACCCCGAGGGCTGGCCCTTCCCCTGTTAGGTGTTGAGAGATGCGTTCTTCTGTAACTGGTGCGTAGTCGCCGCTCTCCTCTAGGAGAGGGGTAACCCCGTTAGATACATTAGCGAGGTGCCCCCCTCCATGAAGAGTGGCGAATCTTTTCTGGTTTGCTTTAGTTATTCGACCCATCTGTCATCACCTGGAATGTCACTCTCGTAATATTCTCGGACCAGTCCGCATTGGGGGTCCATGAAATAGTCGATGGGTGGGTTGGTTACATGGCATGGCGGCCTCTTATTTTTGCATAGATCTAACGACACTGATACGGAATGAATCCGTCGTTCAACGTCAGATAGTTTCGGATTGTCTCGTTGACGGAACACATTCAACTGCAGGATTGCGTATTCATCTGCGTTGAATTTGCCGTCGTCCATTCCTCTTGACTGGCCCCGAGTGGAACCTTTGCCTGACTGATGGATAAGCCCTACTGGAAGGTTCTCCATTTCAGCCCATTCCTTTAATCCTTTAAGGACAGTAGATACTCCTTCGTATCCTGCTGCGCCTGGGAGTTGTTCAAGGAAATCGACCATAACGAATCTGGGTTTAGCTTGCCAGTAGTCCTCGCATTCACGCATCGCTTCTGACATGTCAGAGAACGATAAAGCGTTTGGGAATATCTTAATCCTGTTTAAGAACCCATCTTTGGCTTCTCGGATCTCGTTGAGGACAACTTCGTCTTCTGTGCGTAAGGCTTCCTCTACTTCAGCTAAGTTCCGCTGATATAGCAGGGCATACAACTTAGAGACAACAAGAATTTCTGGTTCATCTGGCGTGTAGATGACACCATGAAAGTCTGGGTCTTCTAAGAGGTTGCGTGCCATGGACGAGAGGATGACTGCGGACTTGCCGCTGTGTGCTCTGCCTGTGACAACGAGTACGTCGCTAGGCCAAACGCCTCGCATCTTCTGGTCTATGTCGTTAAGACCTAGATAGAAGCAGTCGTGGCTTCCTTTGGCGTATTCAACCCATCGCTCTACGGCGTCAGAGGTTGGTCTAAAAAATTTGTATTGGCTCTCTCCCTCGGGGAGATCGTGCCCTTCGAGAAGGGCGTCGATCTCCTCCGTGGTGAGGGCGACTGCTCCGCCCTCCTCCATTAGTTGCCCTTATAGGCGAACGCTTGGAGTTCTTCTCGTCGGGCGAGCCAGTCCCATTCGATGGCATCGTCTTGGGTTTGTCCAGAAGCTTGGTCCCAGACTTTGAGGGGGACATTGCTGTCTCCATCATTTACCCAGATGCCTACGTCACGGGCAACTTGCATCCCTAGACGGGCGAGTGCATCTTTAGACACTGAGAAGTTCGGGAAGTTCTTCCCTGTCTTCGTTACGTCTGTAGTGCCGTCTGCTTTTTCTTTCACTTCGTACACCTTGATTGTGCCGCCGTTCTCGTCGGCCCATTCGTTAGGTTGAAATGCTAGAAGGTTGAACGCTGTCTGGTTTTGTTCAGCGTTCTTACCCAAGCAGAAGTCAACTCGCTTGTATACACGCCCAGTCATTTTGCCTCCTGCTGGAGCAGCTTGCGCTGGTGCAGGAGCGGCAGCTACTGATGTGGCTGTCGGGCCACTCGGAGCGGCCTGCGTGGGGGCGCTTGCTTGACTATCTGAAGACCTGGAAACGCCGCTTTTCAGGCGACGCATCACAACCCCATCGGGAGACAGATCTATTTCCTGTCCCGATTGGCGAAGGACTTCCGTCTTCACAGTTTCAAACAAGGCGGTGGCTTCGGCAAGAATGCCTTCGTCACCCATGGACTCAGGGACGCTGCGCTCTATGGAGAGCGTATAGTCCGCTGTTTCATATGGTGCTTCACTTACTTTTTGGGTGAAGCTGACTGTTAGCTTTGCTGTATCAGTCATATTTTCCTTTCTCCCTGATTACCAAGGATTCTCTCCGAGGTGTTCACCTCGGCATTTGCCTGCCTGCCAGACAGGACACCATTTAGGGGAGCAGTGCCAGCCTCCCCAGTTCATAGGCCATGGTGTTTGGTTCGACATAATCGTCGGCACCATTGACCAACACAATTCCGTAAATGCCATCTTATCCTTATCGGTACGCACAATAGGGATTATTTGCACTTTGCCATTTACCAGTACACATAACACGAAGTCTTCTGTGTCAAACGCCAAACAGTAAGCGTGACTTTGTATGTCCCAACGCTTCTTCTCCCAAGGTTCATATTCTCGGTTGGGATTCTTCCAATCCCATATAGCTCCAGAAGCGTCAATCCAGTCAGCGGTACCAGTCAGTATCAAGTTCACGTTGTTTCTTACCCCTAGGGATAACTCAAACGATTTCTCTATGCCAACAGGATTGAGGTCTGGCATCACTTCTCTGTGCCACACTTCGACGTTCGCTAAAGCAACGTCTACGATTTTCTCGTAGCTGTGTCGCCAGACTTCTACCTTCGGTGCTTCTTCAGCTATATATGTTTCAGCAATGTCTAATAGTTCATCGACAGTTGGCAACGTGTCTTCGTTCATCATGTGTTCGCCATAGGTTTCTATGGCGTGATGAACTGCGTTGCCCCTCAGCAGATCTGAGGTTTCTTTTTGGCTTACAAGTTTGAATCGCTCTTGTCTTGCTTGCTCAGGGCATCGCAAGAAGGTGTTGATCCAACTTTGTCTTAATCTAATTTCAATCATATTTCTCCCATCTCCCTTTTACCCCTAATGTGGGTGCCCAGCAGGGAGAGGAACTGGGCACCCACAAGATTAAATGGGGGGTGACCCTTTGGGGGGTCACCCCCCATTATAAGACTTACAAGG
>PBPW01000107.1 GCA_002725545.1 Fidelibacterota bacterium
ATTAATTGTCAGGTGATCACAGAATCTGGACAACTTTTAGGGAGGGTGCTTGGGTTTTCTTTTGATATCGAGACTGGCGATTTGATTTCTCTTGTCATGGGTGCAGTTGGCGTTCCACTTTTAGGTGAGGGAGTTTTAAGTACTTGGGAAATTGCTGTTGAGGAAATTGTAAGTAGTGGCACGGATAGGATTATTGTTTATGAAGGTGCTGAAGATAAACTAAAGCAATTAAATAGTGGTTTTCTTGAAAAATTAGGAGTAGGTGGATCTAGTTGGGAAGAACAGGAAAGAGATCGTTACAGGGTTAACCTCGTGCCTGTTGAAAATCAATTGATTTCAGGTGAAGATATTCAGCAGAATCAAAGGGCTTTGCAATCTTCCAAGAATGAAACATTTAATGAAGAAGAAGAATTTGAATATGTTGAGCTAGAAGATCGTAGAGATGAAGTAATTCAAAAGCGACGTTATATAGATGAACCCCAATTAAATTCCTATTCTGAATCTTACAATCAAGAGAACTCTTTTACAGAAAATCAATCGATCAAAGAAGATGCATATGTTTTGAAAAATGATTCATCGTCAATGAATCCAAGTTCTTCTAGACGAAGACGACATCCCTTAGGGCCTCAAGAGCCTATGGATGTAGAGCCTTTGGATTTGTCTTCTAAAAAGGAAAAGAAAATCAATGATCCTTTTGACTCAGAAGATTCAGATGTTTTAGATGATCCTTGGTGAAATCAAATCCATACAAGCCAATCTCATGATTGAAATACTAAATAAAATTTAATTCAGATTATTTAGATAAATTAATAGTTTAAATATTTGATTTTTTGCAATAGCAATTAAAATGATTTTCTAAATTTTATGAGCCAACTATAGATTTAGGTAGCAAACTTATCATTATTTTAGTCATTGCTTCAACAGCACCTGGTTTTCCTCTAAGGCTTTGTAGATCTTCTTTTTGCCCTTTTAGTCTTTCTGGAGATTGAAGCCATTGAGCTGCTTCTTGTGCAATTAAATTAGGGTGTAATTTGCCAACTTTTTCTGGCACTATCATTCTGCCTGCAGAAATGTTTGGCCAGGCTAAAAAGCCTCGGTTTCGCATTCTCCATATGCTTATAAAGATTCCTATAAATCTTCTTAAACCTGGAAGTCTACCTATTATTCCTAGGAAACCATCCCATGCTTGCATAACATTTAAATGTTGAGTTGGAACAATGACAATCATTGGCACACCGAGAGCACCAAGTTCTGCAGTATTTGCACCCACAGTTGTTAGAGCTAAATTACATTGAATAAGCGAACTATGCGCTGGGTGATTTTGATGTAAATGAATTTCAGTGCCTTCATTAGTAATTAGTTTGCTCCAAACTTTTTCTTCTTGGGAAAGTTTTATTTTTGCAATACCTGAATTGTAATGAGATGCAATAGGATTATTTGAACTATTGAATTCTCGAAGTTCTTTAATATTTGTTGTAGGTGCAATTGGCAGTAAGAACTTACATTCAGGCATTATTTTTTTGAGACGATCTGCTACATCGAGCAAAAATGGCACACCAACGCAAAGTTTTGCTTTTTTAGATCCGGGCATTAAGGCAACCCATTGATGCCCTTTAGGCAGTGGGTTTTGCTTTTGTGCCAGATGATTCAGATCTGCCATTAGATCACCAACCACTACGCAACGTTTTTGATATTGCTTTGGGAGACGATTTCGAACAGCACTAGACATAGCTGCAATTTTGTCATTCCATTGAGGCCACCTAGCTACCCATTCTGCGTATGTCAGATGTCGGTAACCAAGCCTTGCTGAGAGGAGAACACTCCAAAATTGATCACCACCGAGAAAAACCACTAAACCTTTTTTGGGCCACGATCCAAATTTGTGAGGTTGTATTAATAATTTCCAAAACTCTTTTGCAGGTGTTATTTCGTCGAACTGTCTCCATTGGAATGCTGCATTCGCTTCATTACCCGTCGCATTAGGACATGGGACTAAGACCAGTCGAAGGCTTATTGGCGAGCTAGAACTTCTTGGACGCATTACAAGCTCTTTATGGAGCTTGTCTGCCAAGGGTTTTACCCATGTAGCTAGTTCACCTGGTCCATTAGATATAAACACCACTACTAGTGAAGATTCCTGCTTTGCAGTTGGTGCTAATGAAGTCAAGTTTTAAATAAGCATGCGGATGGCGAGACTTGAACTCGCAAGGCCGAAGCCACACGCCCCTCAAACGTGCGTGTCTACCAATTCCACCACATCCGCGGAGCAAACACAGTCCCTTGGACTGAGTAGAAATTGATCATAACGGTCAACCTTCCTGACTTCAAAAACAACTTTTGGTAGTGAGCGCTGATACGATCCGCCTAAAGACATACTCAATCGGGATGCCTATAGGCAAAGTCCTAATTGCCAATCGTGGCGAGATCGCTCTCAGAATTCTCCGCAGTTGCAGGGAATTGGGGATCGCCACAGTTGCTGTTTACAGCACTGTTGACCGCAATGCTCTTCATGTTCAGCTCGCTGATGAAGCTGTTTGTGTGGGGGATGCTCCCAGTAGTAAGAGCTACTTGAATGTTCCAAATATTTTGGCGGCTGCCACATCAAGAGGTGTTGATGCAATTCATCCTGGATATGGATTCCTTGCAGAAAATGATCGCTTTGCAGAAATCTGTAGAGATCATGGAATTGTTTTTATTGGCCCTTCTCCTGATGCAATTCGTTCGATGGGGGATAAATCGACAGCAAAATCAACAATGCAGAAGGTTGGTGTACCTACAGTTCCAGGAAGTGAAGGCTTATTGAGTAGTCCTGAAGAAGCTTCTGAGTTGGCACTTGGAATGGGCTATCCAGTCATGATTAAGGCCACGGCTGGAGGAGGAGGTAGAGGAATGCGATTGGTGAATAGTGCAGATCAACTGGTGAATCTTTTTAAGGCAGCTCAGGGTGAAGCAGAAGCAGCTTTTGGGAACCCTGGACTTTATATGGAGAAATTTATTGATCGCCCAAGGCACGTTGAAGTTCAGGTTTTAGCAGATCGTCATGGCAATGTTGTGCATCTTGGAGAAAGAGATTGCTCTATACAAAGACGTCATCAAAAACTGTTAGAAGAATCTCCTAGTCCAGCTTTAGACCCTGCGTTAAGAGTTCGGATGGGTGAAGCGGCTATATCAGCTGCCAAGAGTATTAACTATGAAGGTGCTGGAACAGTTGAATTTCTTTTGGATAGGGAAGGTAATTTTTATTTTATGGAAATGAATACACGTATTCAGGTAGAACACCCAGTAACAGAGATGGTTACTGGTATCGACTTAATTGCTGAACAGTTGAGAATCGCTGGAGGAGAGCAAATTAGTGTTTCGCAAGATCAAATTTGTTTACAAGGCCATGCAATTGAATGTCGTATAAATGCAGAAGATTCAACTCATAATTTTCGACCTGCCCCAGGAAGAATTACTGGTTGGCTGCCTCCTGGAGGACCAGGCGTACGTGTTGATAGTCATGTATATACCGGCTATGACATACCTCCTTTCTATGATTCACTCATTGGCAAGTTGATTGTTTGGGGAAGAGACCGTCAGACAGCATTAAAACGAATGGAGCGTGCTCTTAATGAATGTGCTGTAACTGGAATACCAACAACGATAGATTTTCATCTTCAATTGCTAAATCGAGATGAATTTTTGAGAGGTGATGTACATACCAAATTTGTTGAGCAAGAAATGCTTGGTTAAGTTTTGATTCTTGGCAATTTGGGGAGCTGAAGTTGGTTCTCTTAAAGCTGACTTTTAAGCAAAATTTGAGTCAAAACTCCTTGCTGTCCAACTAGTAACTCTCTTGTAAGGCTTATTAGGCCAACCCATATAACCGGGGTTACATCGACTCCACCTATAGGAGCAATCAATTTTCTGGTCATTGCCAAGATTGGTTCGGTAGGGAAGCCCAACAAAATCCAAAATCCTTTGTTCAAATTGACTTGTGGATACCAAGTCAGAATTATTCTTATTAAAAAGGCAAGAGTCCATACAGATAGCAATAATCCCAGTAATAGGTGAAAAGTTGGTAGGGCCAGAATGAGTACAGACGTCACAAACCTCAAAGCATCCTTCAATACATCGTATAAAGACGCTGTTCATCCGTAATATTGCTAAGGTTTTGGCCTTCTAAGCAGCTGTTATGACACCTTCTGCCGCTAATCTTTTGTACAGCATTGTTGGCGCTGCACTTTTGATAGTGATTCCAGCAGCATCTTTTTTACTTTGGGTGAGTCAAAAAGATGCTTTAGAGCGTGGACGCTAGTCAACTGAGACGTACTTCGTAGACTGTGACCAATGAGGTTGATAACAGCCTCTTATCCGGTCATTTTCAGGGAGCGCAACTTTGGTCAATGCCAGTCTTAATTGGGCGAGCATTGTGGGAATTGTCCTGGCCGTTTGTGGTGCAGGGCTCTATTTCTTACGATCTTTTAAACCAGCGCTTGCTCGTGACTATGACGTCTTCTTTGCAGCGATAGGTTTACTTTGTGGCGGCATCCTGTTTTTTCAGGGTTGGCGTTTAGACCCTATTCTTCAATTTGGTCAGTTTCTTCTCGCAGGTACAACAGTTTTTTTTGCTTACGAGAGTGTCAGACTGAGAGGTGTTGCAACTGATCAAGCACGTCGCTCTTCTTATTTTGATGATGAACCTGATCCAGCTCGAATGCCTGGTGGAGATGGTTTAAGAGGAGGTTGGGATGATTCTTATGAACAATTTGAAGAAGCTAGACCTTTAAATAGGAGATTTACTGGAAGGGAAGATCCAACTGAACAATCTTTACAGGAGGATTTTTACCGTCCAAGACGCACTGCAAGATCTAGAGCTGCTATTCCTGAACAAGCTGCCAGTAGAAGCCTGCGTAGCAGAACAAACGATTCAGGATCATGGAAGGAGGAATCTGATCAGGCTCGAAGGATGGCCAGATTTGGAGAACGAGAAGAGGAAACTAATGCGAATTCATTTGGTCAGCGGAGAAATTTACGCCAGGAACAAAGACGTGGAAGTCGGCCATCTGTGAATCAAAAAGTATCCAGTAGGGGCAGAAATGTCAATGAGGAATCCGATGTATCCAGAACGTCATCTACTAGGGGTTCTGGAGGATATTCACCTTCTATTCGATCTGGCGGGAATCAGGGAGCACCTATTCGTGACAAAGCCGAAGATGCAACCTATACATCCTCCAGAACGCGACAATCTCGTGCAAAAGGCAATGACAGGTCAACTCTAAATAGGTCTTCGAGATTTTCTTCTGACTCACAGGCGGATTCTTCCTCACCGAATTCAAGACGTCGTGACAATAGTTCCCGTTTTGATGACTAAATTTTGATAATCAATAATTTTAGAAAATTTGTATGTCTTATTAGTTTGCTAGGCATATGCAGTTGCACTCAACAAGTTACCCGTTTGCCAAGTCAATTTGAATCTAGAAATCAGGAGGAACCAGCTTTGAGTGGAAATGGAGAAAAACTGGCTTTTATAGTTGATTATCAAGGAAGGCCATCTGTTGAGTTGAGAGACCTTCGCAATGGAAATGTTCTACCTTTGCGACATCTTTCACGAAACCAACCACATAGCTCTCCTTCCTTGAGTTGGAATGGACGTTATATAGCTGTAATAGCTCAACGTGGTGTGAGGCGTTTGGTTATTATTGAAGATCGTTTAACTGGAAGAAGTCATCAACTTCCAATCCCAGGAGAACGAATGCCTGTTCGATTAAGTTTATCTCCAGATGCTAGTCAGTTGGCCCTTCAGATTATAGATAAAGGTAAATGGAGAATAGAGCTATTTGATTTGAGAGGAAAAATAGAGCCTGACCTGCCATCTGGAACTGAATTCTTTAATAATTCTCGAGCCGAAAATTGATGAATTCTCAATCTTATTTGAGGTTAACTGTTCGATGTTCTTTTATACTTTCACTTTTATTTCTAGGTGGTTGTCTTCGAGGAAATATGAGACCAATTGCTTCATTTAATGATGCTCTTTTTAGATTTTCTAGTAGCTATAGAGAACCTTCCCTGAGTAATCAATGGTTAGTTGCTTTGACTAATTCGCAGGGGAAGGACAAGATTGAAATGATTAATATTCGCACTCGAGCAAGAATTGCTCTGCCAGGAATCAATAGAGCTGACTCCCAGCCCATAAGTGTGAGCGTGAGTGCTAATGGACAACGTTTGGCACTTGTTAGGCAGCGCGCAGATCAAACTGAATTATTGATTTATAGAAGAAGCGTAGGAACATTGCAGCTAATCGAACTGATTCCTAAGGGTGTCCCACGTCGTGTGAGCTTGGATAGTTCTGGTCGAGTATTAGCTGTGCAAGTTAGTAGAGACGGAAGATGGGATGTAGAAGTCATACGATTAAAAAGTTGAGCAGATGGCTTTCAATGCACAAATCCTGCCCAATGGAGAAAACTAGTTTTGCTTAAAGCCTCTATGAGGAGGATTGCTATGAAGCCAATCATGGCAAAACGACCATTTACTCGCTCTGCATAACCACTCCAGCCAAAGGAGGGATTATCTGGAGTTGTTGCACTTCTACTGGGGGGATTACTTTTGGGCAGTTCTGAAGATTCAGATTCGATTGACTCGTGCAGCAAATCTTTCTTATCTGAACTTTCTGGAGTATTTGAGGTCATTGAATTAGTTCAAGAACGATCAAAGTCATAGCTCGTGGTAGGTAACAGTCGCCAGCCCCCATCTCCAACAAGTTCAAGGACATTTTGATGGAATTCTATAAGGGTTGGCCGGTGACCAACACTAATGATTGCAAGATCACGTTTTTGGAGTAATTCGTATAAATGCTCTTCAGTCTTAACATCCAAAGCACTTGTGGCTTCATCCAATACCGCAAATCTTGGAGCATTTAGTAGTAGCCGTCCAAATGCTAGACGCTGTTGCTCTCCGAGCGACAAAATCCTTGGCCAATCTTGTTTGACATCAAGATCTGGATAACGTTCTATCAAAGATTGAAGCTTTACTTCAGCAAGTACCGAATTTAATTGCTCATCACTAAATTTTTCTTCTTCAGTTGGATAACATAATTGCTCTCTTAAAGAACCAAGCAGCATATAAGGTTTTTGAGGTATGAATAATAAATCTCCAGTTTCTGGTCTTTCTATAGAGCCATTTTCAGGTTGCCACAAGCCAGAAATCATTCTTAGTAAAGATGTTTTCCCGCACCCTGAAGGACCTACAACTAGCAAACGATCGTTTTTACCTATGCTTACATTGAGGTTGCGAATTATGGGTTCTTTACTACCAGGTGGAAAAAGATTTGCATTTTTAATAAGAATATAATTTGTGTAATTTGGCTTGATTACTTTATTATTTTCAGCAGTTTGACTTACTTGTTCAATTTTTGATTGAAATCCTTCTAATCTACTAATTCCTGCTGTAAATTTTGCAAGTTCTTCAATTTGATTGACTACAAAGAATAAAGAACCTTCTACCATACTAAAGGCAAAACTAGCTTGAATAAATCTGCCATAGTCAATATCTCCAGCAAAATATGGTATCGCCATAATAAGATATGGGAAGAAATTACCTGCATAATTAATTGATCGCCTCATAACATCAATGATTACTCTCCATATAATTAGAAGATTGAAATTCTCTACTACTGTTTGTAATCTTCGTTTTGTCTCAGCCTTTTCAGGCTCTTCTCCTGAATAGAATGCAATAGATTCCGCATTATCTCGAATATGCACTAAACCATATCTGAAGTCAGCCTCATAACGTAATTGGTCAAAGTCAATTCTGACTAAGTTTTTGCCAGCTATTAATAGAATA
>PBPW01000108.1 GCA_002725545.1 Fidelibacterota bacterium
ACAGATATGAATGAATTCACAAAAGCGATGGATCAGTTTTTGACTGAGGGTCTAGCTCGCATCGATGAAATACCCGATGAGGTGCTAGCTCGACTGTTGGACGATGATCGTCCTGAGCCCACGTTCAACCAGCCCCACGGGATGGTCTGATCATGATGGATACACACCAGTGCTGGAAGTGCGGATCAGAGGACAATGCGCCTCGGTTCGACGACAGCGAATTCGAAGAGGATCAACTCCTCATCGTCTTTCGTTGTGAGGCGTATGACTGCGGTCATGAATGGTTCATCACGTACAGGAAGCACCAGCGCCATGAAGAAACATGATTGCGACGGTAACCCGTCCGTGTCCAACTATGCACGAGGCTGTCGATGTGACCTTTGTCGAGCGGCGAAGTCCCTTTATGAGAGGGAACGTCGACAGCGTTCGAACAAGGCCAACAGTGCCCCGAAAGAGGCACCGAAAAAGCCTGCTGGCAAACGAGATAACCCAGTTGTCTTTAATGACGCCTTTAGCCAGGTGGAGATCGTGAGAGCGCATCCCCATCTTGACTGGAGTGACCGTCAGAAGGCGGCGGCTGGGATCGACTGATTGCAACGGGCAGGGCATCGACTTCGGTCGGTGCTCTGCACGATGTCATCAGGCATCAACAACAATCCTACGAGGAGGAAAGTTATGACCATTATCGAAGTGAAGGACCAGCCTGTAAGAGACTGGTCGGCCTTTCGATTGAGTAACGAGGCAGGCATTGCGTCTGCCCCGGTTATCCCAAGTGACGGCTCAAAGTTCCTTGAGCGTGTTCGTGATTCGTTCATCGAACAGTTCGACTTTGAACGAAACGCCATGGTGGACCTTGAGGACGAAGACTTAGTCTCCGACCTCATGTTCGAGCAACGCCACGACATCGTTCACAACGTCGTTGACGGATGCGTGCCTATCTACACTCATCAGATCTGGGAGACCTTCACAGACCTCTGTGCATGGTCCGAGGATCTATCTGAGTTAGGTGGCCCGGAGACCGACATGAACAAGAACGCCATGACGGCGCTCTACATGATCGGCTGCAGGCTTGGAGATGTCCTTTGGGACGCCTATAAGAAAGAGTTGGAGACATGATCCAGCTCACCGAACACGGCAAGATGGGAGTCTTCCTCATCTTGCTGGCAATCGTCTACTGCATTGTGTCCCACATGGACATTCAACATTGCATCGAGACAGGAGTTTGCCCATGATCAGAAACACACACACCGTTGGTAAAGTCGTCATCCCGTGGATAGGCGGATCATCAGTCCGCACGATCTACAAAGTTGTCGACAATCTTGGAGTTGTGTATCGCTGGGCATCGACCCGTGAGGAAGCTGAACGGATCGCTGCACTGCTTTCAGAACCACCACCGGACGAATAGAGAGGAGGAATTATGTCTAGACAATCTCAGATTACGGAAGCCCTCCAGATTCTCTCCAACAAAGGAGCGATTCAGGGCTTCCACAAGGGTCACAACGAATCAGAGCCAAACCGGCTTGAATGGTTCGTGCAGGTCAATGAACTGGAGCTGCTCTATTTCTCGTCCGCTGAAGCGGAAGCGTTTATCAATGGAGCCAAGTCGGTCATGAACCATGCTTGATTCGTGAGTTGTTGCTTTATAAGCTGGGGGGGTCCCCCCTCAGAGACGGGCTTTAGCCCCGGTCGATATTTCGGGTTCCTCCTCGGTATCGGCCGGGGCTTTTGTCGTTTTCGGGCTACACATTTCGGGCTACCCATTGATGCACTCAAGATCTGACTGGAACGCAAACCCGCCGAAGAAGACCCGCCCGTTCAAGAGCGTGAACGGCATTGTCATCCACTTCGCCGGATTCACGATCTCCCCAAACCGAGACACCCCTGGCCTGTTGAGATCGATCCAACAAGTTCACCAAGGGAAACCTCGGAACTGGTGGGACATCGCCTACAACATTCTCGTCGACCAGCAGGGGGAAGTGTGGACCGGTCGGGGTCTCACGAACACCTCAGGGGCGAACGGGGTTACCGCCTCAAACAAGAGCCACGTTGCGATCTGTGCGCTGATCGGTGAGGGGCCTATCCCCCCGGCAATGATCGACGGCATCCGCACGGCGATTGAGTCGACACGGCAACGCTGGCCTGGAGCAATTGACATCATGCCGCACAGCCAGATCAAAGCGACTCACTGCCCAGGCGATTCGCTTCGAACGTTCATCGCCAACGGGGATCTGGAGCCTGAAGCCGGAACACCAAAGGTCCACTTCCAGTACATGCAGCGAGGCTCAAGAGGCACTCGGGTGGCTCGTTTGCAGACAGCGATCGGGGCGACCCCTGATGGGTCATACGGGCCAGCAACCGAGCGAGCAGTTCGGGACATCCAATCAGCGATCAAACCGTTTGGCGGACCAACGAACGCTATCTGCGGACCTGAGCTGTGGGAATACGTGCTCTGGACTGAGGGGCTGGACCGGGCAAAGCCTGCCCCCGTGTTCACCTGAGTTACCTTTAGCACCAAATAAAGTTCACAGATTCCTTGCAAGGGAGAAAAGTAACTCCTTTGCTTGAATCATTGACTTGAGCTAGGGACTTTTCTACTGTTGAGTGTCCCACCTCAGCTCTAAGGTTGATGTGTCTAAAGGAATCGAAATGCCCAACACACTGCCCACCGGGACCTGGCGAGACGAAGTCACTTTCGCTCTCCAAGGAAACTCCAATCTATCGCCCCAAGTTGCAGATGAACTGAATCGTCGTCATGTCCAGTTCGAGGATCTCAGTAAGGGGCCTCGTTACGAACGAGTCGTCACCCTCTCTCACCTCGGTCTGACTGCAACTCAGATCTCTGCTGCTGTTGGCCTTCCCTACGAGAAGGTCGAGTACCTCCTCAGATCAGCACGATCAGACACCTGGAGGATCATCGAGGAACACTTGAATGGCTACACGGCTCAACAGATCTCGGACCTAACCGAATTCTCGAAGGCGTACGTTTACAGAATCCTGAAGAAGTACCAATTCCGACCGAATGTCAACAGGGCTCAAATGCTTACCTCCCGGCAAGAAGAGGAGATCCTTCGCCGCCGTCGTGAGGGTGAGTCTCAGAAGTCGATCTCTAGGGCAACGGGTGCGACCGTTTCCCAGGTTAAGTACCTGCTGCAAAGGAGATCTCGATGAAGAAGATGCGCCAGTCGACGATCGGCACGGCTCAAACTTGCGCTCACCGCCTGACCTACGACCTCGATCCCCGTATCCCTTACTCCTCTGGAGTGGTAAGGGCCATCGGCACAGCCATCCACGCTGGCCACGAGGCTTATTACCTCAATCGCCAGAAGACTAACGAGTTTGTAGGCAACATACGTCCATGGATCGAACGGGCGTTAGACGTATTCCAAGCTGAGATCGAACGGGCTGGTGATCGTTTCTCGTGGCAGTACCAGCCCAAGAAGGCACGCTCCCCCGAGGTCATTCTTAACTTTGAACAGGCCGCAATGAAGATCGGGTCAGCGATCTCCTTCTACCACCAGAACGAGCACTACTGGTCTCCGCAATACGAAGTCCTCGGAGTTGAGGAACAGTTCGACCTGCCCTGGGAAGGGCACGACGACTGGGTGAGACACGGCACCATCGACCTCGTTCTTCGGGACACTGTGTCGAACGACGTGATCCTCTGCGATCATAAGAATTCTCTGGCTAAACCACGAGCTGATAAATACCGTGCCCATAAGACACCGCAGGCCGCCTACTACCTGGGAGTGTTCCACGAGCTGGGTCTCACGGAGCCAGATGCCAACCTGCGTTTCGTGTATGACGTAATCGCATTAGACGGTCCCACGTTCCACCGCATCGAGGAACCACGGACCTCGGAACAGATCGAAGCAACTAAGCTGCAATCAGAGATGCTTGCTGATCTCATTGATGCCGGGGGGCCCTACCTCCCTAACACTGAATCATTTCTCTGCTCAGAGGCGTACTGCGACCACTGGACCATTTGTCCCTTTGGCGCAACGCTTCGAGCTTCTTAGATCCCAACAAAGGAAAACAAAATGAATGAAAAAGACCTATCCATAGTCACGCAAGTGGCTGGCTACATCGCCGCTGACGTTGTGAAGTCAGATGCGGCCGTAGCTGCTGTCCGGGACGGTGTGTTCGCTGAGATCACAGAGACTGTTCTCTGCACTCTGCTTGACGCCATGAACGTGAGCACGGCATCAGCGCCTGTTGTTCAGCTAGCTCCTGAGACACAAGCACACGATGCGGCAGTCGCTAACGTCCTTGACCAGTTCGACGGTGCTGTTGTCACCTCTGATGCGCCGGTAGTTGACTACCAGCCCGGTCCCCCAACGGCGATCCATGAGAAGTCCAGCTTGATTGAGATGCTCGAAGACGCTTTGTTCCATAACCCTCATAACTGGAAAGTTTGGGACTCTGAGAAGTCCAGCATGAACGGCGGAACCTTTCCAGATATCTCGCACGAGAACTTGGTCAAGGCAGGCACTAACTACAAGGTCGGGATATACATGGTCAGCAAATTCGCTGGGCAATCTGCTCCCGAGTGGGCATGGGCCAAACTTGGGAAACAAGCGCAGTACGCTGCCCTTCTCGCTGCTGGAAAAATTACCGCCTAATGCTTCGTGTCCTCACTGAGGTAAGGGACGAACTATACAAGTGGGCAACCTCGGACATCGTTCGAGTCCCACTTGGATATTCGTTTTTTGATGATCGCACTCAGGGGGGTATGGCCCCTGGCCAGGTCATGATTCTCCTAGCCCGAACGGGCGTAGGTAAGACATGGTTTTTGATAAACGTTGCTGCTAACAATCCGGGTGTTCCAACGGTGCTCTTCAGCTTGGAGATGCACGGTCGATACATTCTTGAACGGTTGGCGAGCTGCTACACAGGGACGGCGACGACCACTATCGAGAAGACGATGCGTGAACACGGCAAGTGTTCTGCGATCGAGATAACCAGCGAGTCCCTCCCATTGTTGGTTGTCGAAGATGAGCCCGACCTCGGCCTCGGGGACATGACCGAGGTCCTCAACGATTACGAGTCTCGTTTGGGTGCTCGACCGAGGTTGGTGCTCATCGACTATCTCGAACTAGTTCGCACATGGGGAGAGAATCAAATGGACAGCGTCCAGGGCATGGCACGAGCGATGAAGAATTTCGCTAGAGAAAACGATGTAGCTGTCATTGTCCTTCATCAAGTGAAGCGAGGCGATCACAACGCTGGCCACCGACCGCTCGACTTGACTGACGGGAAGTTCGGCGGTGAGGAATCAGCCGACTATGTGCTCGGCATGTACAAGCCATCGCTCGATCCCAACATCTCCCAGAAGATGCGGGACTACATGGAGGACGACATCAGATTGCAGTTCTTGAAGACTCGAACTGGTGGGGGCATTCACCCTGACGGGGTGAAGCACCATTGGAACCCCCACACTGGAAAAATTACACGACCAGTCGAACAGCACGAGCTGGGTTTAGGCTAAAAAACTAAGGTATCAAGGGTAGGGGCGAATGCTGTAAAGCCCTTAGACGGCTTCCTGTGCGGAGCAAAAAGGGGTAAAGATGGAAAAACCTGCTTCTGTGAGCCATGTTGGCGACGATCTCGCATTATGGCTGGAAATAGGACAACAGTCCGGGTGGTGCGGCAAAGTGACCTGCGGCACACACGACGGGCCTGAGATAACCGAATCCGAATACGACTCGATGGCTGACTACGACGACCCGTGTATTCCGATCGTCCGCATCTTCGTACCGGAGGACATGAAATGAAAAAACTATCTTGCTGTGCGGGTGAACTATCCCTGCGACCCATCATGAGGAACTACCGGCGGACAGACAACGTCAGAGTAGGTCGACCTATCTTCAAGTTCCCAGAGCTACTTCAAGAAACTTATGTGCCTGAACCTGAGTACGGAGGCGAAGGGTGAAACGACCAAGCGACGATCTTCGTGACCAAGTGAAGTCAACGGTCACCATGTCAGAGGCTCTTGACATACTCGGGTTTGAGCAGCCAAATAGATCCGGCAAGATCCGCTCGATTCAGAATTCTGGGGAGAGAACCCCTTCACTTCATGTTTACGAACGTGACTGGTACGACTACTCCACTGGTGAGGGTGGAGACGTTATCGACTTTGCGATGAAGGCTCGTGGTCTCTCATATCACGAAGCGTTAGAACGTCTGAGTGGTCGTCGACTCGACCCGATGGTCGTGAAGAAGCGTCGGCCAGCACCGAAGAAAATGGAGAACCTCACTGAGACTTTCGTCTCTGAACCCTGGGCCTCCCCCGAGGGGGCTCGTGCCGCTGAGAAGTTCGTGGCATCGAAGTGGCCTTACCTCACCCTTGACGATGTTCTAGGGTTCGACGTTAAGGCCACTGAAACAGAGCTGTGGGTACCTCATACTGATTCGGATGGAGTCATTAGAGGCATCAAGCGCCGCACCTTTGAGAACGGATCGAAGTACGCCGTGACTGGTAGCAGCTTCACCTCTCAGCTATATCGGGTTCGGTTTTTGCTCGATACACCCTTAGCTGTTCTAGTCGAAGGAGAGTCAGATCTTTGGTGTGTTGAGAAATGGATTAGACATAATGACCTTCACCAACAGGTGTTTGTCTATGGGCTCCCCTCTGGCGCTGCTACCTGGCGACCCGAGTGGGGCAACCAGCTCGCTCGACACAAACACACCTTTATTTGTTTAGATGACGACCTTGCCGGTCACCAGGCAGCTAAGAGAATTATCGACGAGTTGCATTCAGCGAGCCGTGTGAACCCACCCGGAGGTCGAGTTGCTGAAGCGATCGAGACCGCTGACGAGTGGCTGGCCCCAAGCTTGATGGAGAGTTGATGTGGGTCTACCTGTGGCTGTTGCTCGATTGGACCGGCTACCACGCAGAGCCCCCACACTCCGAGATCCCCGCTGTCGTCGAGGAGTACTTCGGCGAGGAATCATCCCGAGCGCTAGGCGTCTTTTGGTGTGAGAGCTTGCATCGACCTACCGCCGTCTCGTCTACGGACGATCACGGCTTGACACAAATATCACGAGAGTACTGGTCAGCTTCGATGGACCATATTTGGGACCGGCGCTACGAGGTCGAGACCAGTGTTCACATGGCCAGACTGATATGGACATGGGGTGAGCTGAAGTTCGGTGACGGCTGGCTTCTGTGGACCTGTGGAAGAATTCCTTAACAAACCCCCACTTAGCTAAACGTCACCTGTATTTTCGTGGTTGTGAGTAAAGCCAGAGCTAAAGGGACGAAATTCGAAAACGAAGTTCTTGCTGGGCTTCAACACATCTGGCCTGACGCTGATCGGGCTAAAGCCGGTAACCCCTCAAACGACTTCCATGGCATTCCTTTTCCTGTCGAAGCTAAACACAGGAAGAGATGGGAGATCCCTGAGTGGGTTCGCCGCATACGTGCAGCAGCCGGAGGCGACAACCAGTGGGCGTTGGTGGTTGCCTCCGGCGACCGGCGCAAGTCTGATTCGGCAACACTGATGATTGTCGATTGGGACTTTGGGCAACAGCTCCTGGAGGCTTGGGAAGAATGGTCATAGCACGCACACAGGCGCAGAAGCGTCACGACTTTGCCAACGCACGAGAATACGAAGAGTATGTAGCCGAGCGTCTCGGTGTCACCCGTCACACACGATTCAACTCTGCCGACGACCTCGACATTTGGATACCGGGGTTCTTCGTCGAAGTGAAAGAGAAGAACCAGCACTTCGGGAAACGCTGGCACATCCTCCCCGACGTGATAGAAGAGAACCTCTTCATTGTTGATGAGCTGACAGTACGCAAAGCATTGCGCTGGTACCCCGAAGTGTTCTACCTCCTCAAAGACAACGTGGGTGACCCCACTGGTCCCCGATTGTTCCTTGCCCCTATCTGGGAGCTGATCGCAGTCGAACGTGAACGAGTTGACCGAGTCGGACAGACCGGTCACTTGAAAGGCAAATGGGTTCTCGACCTGTCTAAATTCATGCGTATCCAAGATGAATCGGACATTCCTCAGATAGCATTGTCAATGTTGACCAGTCAAGCTTGGAAGAAGTCCGAGTGTCTTGGCGGGGAAGCAAGTCAGGTTTGAGATGCACGGAAGAATCGTTGGCTTTGGTTGTCGAGCCCAAGTCGGCAAAGACACAGCAACTAACGCAACCGGGTTCACTCGAATGGCATTTGCTGACAACGTTCGTGCTCTGGCCTCAAGAATAGATCCGTACGTTAACGACTTCGGTCTCCGCCTTTCAGACGCAGTTGAGCGTCTTGGGTGGGAGGGGGCCAAACTCGAGATTGATGAAGTCCGTCGACTGTTGCAAGAACTTGGCGGTGGCTCTAGAGAGATGATTGACACCTCTATCTGGGTGTATCCAACCATGACCCGAGCAACTGAATTAATGCTAGATGGGTACAACGTCGCCATTTCTGATGTTCGATACCCCAACGAAGCAGACGCAATTAGATCTGCTGGTGGAATCGTTATCCGTATCGATCGCCCTGACGTACCACGCCTTGACCATCCGACCGAAAACGCCCTCGATGACTACGACTTCGATCATGTCATCGATAACAGCGGCACCGTAGAAGAGCTACGTGCAGCCGTAAGGGCGATTGTCGGCAGTGGCTCGTGAGATACCGGTAGATCCCGATCACCTAGCTCGCCGCCCAGCATCTGAAGCGCAACGCAGCGAAAAACAAGAAGCAATCGTTGACGCTGTCGAAGAACTACCAGAACTAGAACGTTCCGTCGTTGAACTACTCATTTGGGGTGGTCTTACAAAGGTCGAAGTTGCCGAACACCTCGGTATTTCTCGGTCGTACGTTCACAAACTATGGAGACGGGCTCGTGTCCTACTCAAAGGCCAGTTGTCAGACAATAACTGAATGGGGTCGCTGCAAACAGCGCCCCCGTCATGATTCGCAGTGGTGTTCGTATCACTATGCCGCATCTCAAATTGCTGACTTCAGGCACGACTCTTATTACCACCGGAAAATAGCTGTAGGTCTTCTCAACTCAAGCCACGAGATTCTTACGAAGACAGAAATAGACGCATTGTTTAAGGGGCGCACCAGAAATGACGGCCGCCGCACTGACCTCTACACCATCCTGTAATGGAGGGATTCACCAATCAAGGTGACCCAGCCGAGCTAGGGTTCACCACCATGATGACAATGGGTCCTGAAGGGTCTGTAACCTCTGTTCATCGGATCCCAGAAGAACAGTTCGTCCATACCTGTGACGCTGATGCCAGGTGCATCTGTGGGCCTCACGTAGTTGTCAACGTAATGCAAAGTGGCCCTATACCGATGGTTCAACACCAGCCTCTGTACAAGGCATACTACGAAGACTTCGAAGAAGACGGAATCGATATCCAGTTCTTTGACCTCGACGACGAAGAATAGTTGCGGATAAAAGTTCACTACGCTAACTTTGGTTGGTTACCGAGGAGGGGTTATGAACATATCGGCTACATGTCGTGATTGCGGGCAGACTGAGACAGAAAGCATCTGGCCTCAAGACTGGAACAAATACAAAGAAGGGGAGCTAGTCCAGAACGTCTGGCCTTACTTCTCTGCTGATCAACGGGAAGTGCTCATAGGGGCGAGAACCGGCTGGTACTTCTGTCCCCCATGCTTCGACAGGATCCACGCAGAATGAAGGTCCAAGAAGCACTATTCACCTATCTCAATGATCCTGGCTCAGGTCTCGTTAAACCAGGATCTCGGGCGAACTATTCTTCAGAGATACGGAAGCTTGACAAAGAACTAGAGCTTAACTCGATCACCGAAGAGGACCTAGTAGCAGCCGTCTACACCCCGGTAAGCAAAGGACCTCGAACGGGTGAACGCCCATCGGACGGAACTATCCGCAGCCGACGAAAGGTATATGAAGGGTTCTTTAGTTACTGTCAATGGAAAGGGTGGATCTCTGAGGACCCAGCAGCCCACCTCAAGAGACACTTTACGGGCAAGGGGCAACCAGTCGTCCAGCACAACTGGCTAACCCAAGAAGAAGTTGAACGAGTACTAGGCACAGTTGACACCAACGACAAGCAGGGGAGACGAGATGACATTCTCCTACGTTTGGGATTCACCGCTGGGCTCCGAGCTAAAGAGATTGGCTCGTTACGCTGGAAGGCCGTCAACTTTGACCGTCAGGAAATAAGTCTTGTCGGCAAAGGAGGAAAGATAGCTATCGTCTCAATCTCGAAGAACACTCTCCTTCGCTTAGTTGACTGGCACTCTGAATGCGCCGCAGACATTCAAGGAAGGCCGCACGATCACGCCGTCCTCCCCCCATTCTGTAACGAAGCTGTCGGAGTAGATCCACAGACCGGCCTCTTCCTACCAGAGCGATCGATCCGAGCCCTTTGGGATAACGAAGGGATCTCGAACACGGCTATAGGCAGAATCGTTCGCAAGTACTCAGACTTGTCAGGCATCAAGTTCACTCCGCACGACATGCGGAGGACCTTCGCCGGATTGATGTTCAAAAGGATTGACATCTACCAGGTGTCTAAAGCAATGCGTCACTCTGATGTCTCAACCACCGAACGATATTTAGAAACTCGTCCTGACGCTGCGGCTCAAGCAGTTCGTTCAGCCGGACTCGACTTCTGATCAGTCCACAGATGCCACGTCAGATACGACCATGCCGTCCCCAAAACCACTCGACCGATGTGGTGATCTCTGTATTTCCACCACATCGCACTAATCGTTGGGAACCTGCCACTCAGGATCGCTGCTAACTCCCATCCCGCAAGGATGGCTGCCAGCGTCCTCATAGGGGAACACCTAGCCCCCTTGATAATCGGGGGCACCGGGTTTGGCAAAGACCGAGGGGTCACCAGTCGCCCAAAACTTTTCCACGTTGGGATTCACCGAGCCAGCCCCGGTGAACCCTTTCGTCTTTATGGAGCTAAGTGTCTTGCGAGCCTCATCGAGGTCGTAGGCAAGATTGCAGTGCGGGCACCAAATGCCGCCGTCACCCAACTCTCCGCAATGTGGGCAGAGTTTCAATAGCCCATTGCCTTTTTCTTTTTCTTGGCGGGAGCTTTCTTCTTGCCCGTCGCCTTCTTCTTCTTAGGCATCGACCTTCGTGTTC
>PBPW01000109.1 GCA_002725545.1 Fidelibacterota bacterium
ACCAGAACCGCTACTACAGACGTGTTCAAATCAAGAACCTCATGTAATTCAGATATTACATATCTTAAGAGAGACCCTTTACGGGTCTCTTTTTTTATGCGATAATATATCCGTTGAAGTAAGGGCAAGACCGATCCGATGAATTCGCTAGGCAGTGTGTGCTCGTAAGTCCTACCGATGGCTGGGTGATCTGAACACAAATAAGTCCCCCCGATGGTACAATGGGGCTGAGTATAAGCAGCATATGTACCCTTCAACTGCTCTAATTCCCTTTGGTGGTTTCAGAATTAGGGGCGATAGGAAACCACCACTTGCCATCATAGCACAGTGGTAGTGCAGGGCTTTTGTAAAGCCAAGGTCGGTGGTTCAAATCCTCCTGATGGCATTAGTTTACATAAAGGACATTAAGAGAATGTTAAATATGTAAATAATTATTCGCCGACTTGAGGAAAATGCATGTCAGTCATTATCTACCTAGATCACATTGAGGAACTAGAGCAAGAGAATGAAGAACTAAAGCAGGAGATTACTTATCTTAGAGAATTACTAACATATGATTCAAAAGCTGTTACCATCAGACGATCCACTATTACACGCAAAGATTGAAAAGTGTAGTTATAACTTAGATAGATCTAAGTTATCGTATCAGTTGCATGAAAATATGTTCCATTATAATGGGGTGGGACTATCAGCAAATCAAATAGGTATAAAGGAACGAGCATTTGTAATGATCTCTGACATGGAGACACAAGAGACTATTACCTGCTTTAATCCAAAAGTATTAAAAGAGTCAAAGAAATTAGTGAAATTAGAGGAAGGATGTTTATCATATCCTGATGTCTTTTTAGAGGTTGATAGACCAGAGTCTATTGTTGTTAAGTATGAGGATGAAGGTAAAGAAGTACATAAAGTAAAGTTAGAAGGATTCATTGCTAGGATATTTTTACACGAATATGATCATATGGAGGGTATTGACTTTACACAAAGATAAATAGTCAAAACAATGCAATCATGGAAAAACTAGGACAAGGTGCTGCAGAAGCCGCTATTGAAACAATACCATCACCAATACCACCTGTTGAAAAACAATCTGAAGGAATTGGTTGGTGTGGTTATGGAATTGGGATTATAATCCTAGGAGTGGTTGGATTTGGTCTTTACAAGAACTATCAAACTAATAAAAAATGAAACCATCACCAAGACAGGCTCACCAAATCGCTAAAGATTATAAGAAGGTGGTTGAGCATTTAATTTCTGAGCAATACGCAAAAACTGAAGGTGATGCTGATAACATCATTGTCGGAATGAGCGAAGAGTGGTATAATCAGATTATATCTGAATAATATCGAGTGCTTAGACTTGCTGGTGCTCAAATACCTGTAGCATCTAATATACAATTAAATAAAATAGAACTTTTTAAAGCGATTGACTGGGCAAAAGAGAATGATGTTGATCATCTTCTTACCCCAGAAGGATCGCTTTCTGGGTATGGGGATATAAATGGAAAAGAGAAGGAATTAATTGATGCTTTAAAGGAAGTAGAGTTACATGCTCGTGGAATAAATTTCCATCTAGGAACTATTATTAAAGAGAAGGAAGAGATAGGATATGTTAATAGGAATGAGATACGTCATTATACTAAGGAAGGATCTTTATCTGAAGTAACCCATAAGACTTATTGTATTCCTCAAGATAGATGTATAGGTAAGATTTGGAGTAAGGGTTTAAATTATTTTGAAGCATCTGGTTATAGATCAGTTGGTATGATCTGTAATGATATGTGGGGTTCAGCAGATGAAATTGGATTGGGTTTTTGTGAAAGACATCTTGTAGAATTTAACTTAGAACTTATTTTTCATGCAACTAATGGAATAAAATTTTCTAAGCATGATAAACGTTGGGAAGCATTTAATGCTTATGCTGATGGATTCTTACGGATGTGTGCCTTCAAAAGTAAAACAGTTATATTGACTGTTGACTCATGTGTTCCTTGGAATTGGAATGGTGAAGAGGACAAGTTAGAGGAATGCCCTACATCAAGTGAGAGTGGAGTTCTTGATTTCACTGGATGGAAAACAAAAGTACCTAGATTTGGTAGACAGTATTTTTATCATGATGTTGATATGAAATTCCCAGGTAGAGAGAGGTTTAATCGGTATAATGGAAGACTAAGAGATGAATATCCTTATACAAACCTCAATTTTGACTACTTAAAGAAGGAAATTGTCTAATTAACCTGCTATATATAATACGACTAATAAAAATTATGAGTAGTAAATGGAAGTGGATATCAATAGGAACAGCAGGTAGTATTTTTGCATTGTCTCATATTGGAATGATAGGGATGATAGCAAGACAGAGTAAATTTCCTATTGTTAATGTACCTGTTGGTCCTTATACTTCATATAAAGTAGAAGCAAGTAAGGATGGTTATAGGATACAATACCGTGCTAACGATCCTAAAGTGATGCGTGTGGAACGGGATATCAAGAAGAAGGGTGGCTTTCTTGGGTTGGGTAACAACACATCAACAATCGTCGAAGAGTACACGATGGATGGGACTAAGCAGTTGGCAAATCCACAAGCAACCAGTGGAGAAGCAGGTGGCAAGTCAGTTGCCTGTATCGAAGCAATTGGATCAGGAAAAGGAACTGGAAGGATGGTCGGTGCAAGCGTTGGTGCTGCTGTTGCTCCTAGTCTCACCACTGTTCCTTTTGTTGGTTGGGTACTTGCTGGTGCTGCTACGATGATGGGAATGGATGCAGGTTCTGAAGTAGGTGGTACAATGGTTGAAAGTATCAGTCCAGATTGTGAGGAAGAAGTATGAGTAGTTTTCATCATTTAGTTCAAAAACTTGCCACTAATATTCGTGTTACATATAGTGCATTACCAGGAATAAAACCCCTTAAAGTGCATCAAGATCTAGCTACTATTAGTGGTAACCTTGAAGAAGAGAAGTTGTTAATCCATAATGAATTATATAAGTGTCCTGGTCTGCGTAAGATTCATTTAGAAACTGCAAAATTAGGATCTTTAGATGTTCTTCACTCAGTATTTTTTCCAGATCCTAACTATGACCTACCCATCTTTGGTGCTGATATTGTCGCTACTCCTAGAGGAGTTGGGGCTGCTATCGTTGATCTCTCACCTGTTAATGGACTGTCTAAGCATATCACAGACCAATTAGTAGAGAAGAGTAATAAGTATCGTTTTAAAGAGAGAAGAGCATTACCTCTTTGGGGTGATGAAATATTCTCACCTTATTGTAAATTTGTCCGTCTTCATAATACAGCGGAAGAAAATGATTTTGTCTCTATAGTACAAGATTATCTTGATATTTTTACTCATGCAGTAATGGAGGCAAAACCTGACAGGGAAGATTGGATTAGTGTAATGAAAAGATTTGATGATCAGATTTGGTACTGTAAGCAACAGAAGAAGAATGATAAAACTCGTGGTATTCTTGCAAAGTGTTTTAATGATGAGTGGGCAGATAAGTATCTAAATGACTTACTATTTGATGAACCACCAAAACCAGAGTAATGTTAATTACATTTGGTGATGGTTGGACTCTTGGTGATGGTTCCTTTTATAAAACAGGGATGCCTCAACTTGTTTATAATAAGTTAAAAGAATCTACAGAGTATAAAGATTCTTGGAGGAATATTGTTGCAGATAGTCTTAAAGTTAAAAATATAAATTTTGCTAGTACCAATAGTAGTAATCAAAAACAGTTCTCTTTAGCAAAGAATTTTTTTATATCTAAGAAGTTTCGTGATTTATATTCTAAAGATATGATAGTTGTATGGGGTATTAGTACTCTACATAGAGATTTTAAATGGTGTAGTGATAGTAAAAAATATGAAGATATTGTCTTTACAGATCAATATAAAGAAGAAAGTAATAAAGATAGAATAGGTTACGGATTAAAAAAATGGTGTTATAATGATAGTATTGCTATTAAAGAACTTGAAATAGAAATTCTTCATTGGAATCAATATTTTAAGGCACTTGGTATTAAAAATTATTGGTTTGATACCTTTAACTCTAAAAATTATAATATTAAACCATCTAATTTTTTTGATATAACTAGTAGAAATAGAGATCTATTGTCTTTATTATGCATTCAACAGGCAGTTAATAATTCAGATTCTTATGGGGTATGGTCAGATGATAGATTTGAATATGGTGTTAGGAATAAATTTTTAACTCCATATCAGTATTATCCTAAAAAGGAATCTCATAAAAAAATTGCTGAATATATTATAGGTAAAATAACATGAAAATACCTAAGAAAACTTTACTTATTACCCTTGGATGTAGTTGGACTTTCGGTGAAGGTGCAGGATATGAACCTGGCATGAAGAAAAAACAATATGAAAAGATTAGATATAGTCCTGAATTAGCATGGGAATATGGATGGAGAAGATATGTTGTTGAACATTTTGATTTAGATCATTGGAATCTTGGTGAGAGTGGTTCTAGTAATCCAAAACAATTCCATTATGCTCAAAATTATTTTCTTAGTAAGAAGTTTTTTGATGCGTATAAAGAACATGAAAATATTATAGTTCTTTGGGGTCTTACTACATTACGTAGAACATTTATGTATTTTAAAGAATCAAAGATGTATGAGAACATGTACATAAATGATGAGCAATTTTGGAGTAAATGGAATACTAGTAGGGACAAAGTAACTAGAGCAATTTACAAATACTGTTATGATGATGATGTTGCTCTTAGAGAATTACAATCAAATATACTTCACTGGAATCAGCACTTTAAGTTATATCCAAAGATAAAACATTTTTGGTTTGATATTTTTGGTTCTAAAGAATATACAATAAAACCAAAGAATTTTATTGATATTGATAAACCAAAAAGAGATTTATTATATTTGATCTGTAAAGATCATGAAGATAAAGAAGATGAGAAATGGAAATTAGAGGGAAGCAAGAGAAGGGATGGTTATATGGTAGATAAATACAGTACATGCTTTGGTTATGCTGAAGAGAAGGGACTGGTGAATCCTCATAGTTATCATCCTTTAAAATCTGGATATAAGTTTATTGGTGATCACTTTATTAAATTTTTAACACCTCATATAGAAAATGGACTCTAGGAATCTATATACAAATCAACTTAAGAATAGGAACTTCCTATCCTCCATTGGTTTTAAATTTACATTAAGTAGAGCAAAACAAGTATCGTTCTTCTCTAACTCTGTGAATATACCTGGAGTAACTCTTGGTGTAGCAGAACAACCAACATTCCTTAAGAATATAGATCTTCCTGGTGATAAGATGTACTTTGAAGATTTTGTTCTGAGGTTTATTGTTGATGAGAATCTAGAAAACTATATGCAGATCCAGAATTGGATGCGAGGTTTAGGATTCCCAGAGTCTGTTAAGGAGGTACAAAAACTCCAGCAGACAAATAAACAACAAGAACCACAATCCAAATCAATGGATATCTATTCTGATGGAACTGTACAAGCATTGAATAGTAATCAAAGGGTACAATTTCAAGTTATCTTTAATGATATGTTCCCCGTTCAATTGACAGAACTTCAATTTGATGCTACTAATCCAGATGTAGAATACTTTACAGCAGAGGCAGTATTCAAGTATGCTATTTACAATATAACTGACGCAACAGGTAATCGTTTATGATTTTTTGGATTGGATTTTTTGTTATGTTCTTCAATGAAGGCTTCGTTATGATGAGGCACGTATCACCGTGGTTCGCAAAGAAAAGAGATGGATTTATTAAAAGGTATGGTGATAATATCTGGTATAGATTTCATGGTACTTTAGATTATGTTTGGATGATACTTGTAGGTCTTGGATTAATATTCAACCCCAATAGATTGTTTCACATAGCAGTGTTAGCAACCTTTTGGGGTCTTTCTTTTGTTATATTCTACTTACCAAGATGGATAAGGAGGTGGATGCGGAATGGTACTTGATCTTGAGATGATTCAGAAAATGTGGGAGGAAGACTCCAAAATTGACCTTGACAACCTTCATACAGAGTCTATAAATATTCCTAAGTTACATGCTAAGTATTTTGAGATATACAATAACATAGTACTTCTCAAGAAAAAAGCAGAACAACAAAGAAAAAACATTCGCCACGAGAGGTATGAATACTTCTCTGGGAAGGCAGATCCAGAAATTTATGCAGAGAAACCTTTTCCTAAAAAGATTAGAGACAAGGATACGATGCAAAAATATTTGGACTCCGATGAAAGTTTATCTTCAGTTAGTTTAAAGATAGATTATTACGATACTATTTTGAACTATATCGAGAGTATACTTAAGGTTATTCAAAATAGAACTTACCAGATTAAGAATGCTGTCGAATTTATGAAATTCCAAGCAGGTTATGGCTGATGTAGTTGTTCAGAAGTTAAATGAAGTTCATCTTATTTTAAAATGCGAACCTCATATTGACTATGAACTAAGAGATTATTTTACTTTTGAAGTTCCAAACGCCAAATTTATGCCACAGTATCGTGGTAGGAATTGGAATGGAGAAATTCATCTATATGATTTAAGATCTAAAAGACTTTATGTTGGTCTGTTAGATAAACTTATTTCATTTTGTGAGAGGAGAGAATATACTTGTCAATTTGTAGATAACAAATATTATGGACTACCTTTTGAGGTCAATGAGATGATCTCAGAAGAAGGTTTAAAAGATTATTATAAGTCTATTACTAAGATAAAACCTAGAGATTATCAGATTCGGGGAGTATGCGATTCTCTAAAACATAATAGAAGATTATTGATATCACCCACTGCCTCTGGCAAATCGCTGATGATTTACGGTGTTGTAAGGTATTATGTGAGTACAAAACAAAAAATTCTTTTAGTTGTTCCAACGACATCTCTCGTAGAGCAGTTGTATAAAGATTTCCAAGATTATAGTTGGGATGCTGAGTCATATTGTCACCGTATATATTCTGGAAAAGAAAGAACCAATGAATACCCTGTTACTATAACCACATGGCAATCCATCTATAAGTTAGATAGATCATTTTTTACTGACTATGATGTAATTATAGGAGATGAGGCACACCTATTTAAGAGTAAGTCACTTATATCTATAATGACAAAGCTCGAGCATGCTAAGTATAGGTTTGGGTTTACTGGCACATTAGATGGCACACAGACCCATAAGTGGGTCTTAGAAGGATTATTTGGTCCAGCATATAAGGTAACTAAAACTGATGACTTAATGCAAAAAGGACATCTAGCAAAATTAGATATCACTTGTATTGTATTAAAGCATCCACCTAAAAAGTTTGAAGTATTTGAAGATGAAGTTCAGTATATTATAGGTCATGATCAAAGAAATAACTTTATTAAAAATTTAGTATTAGATCTAAAAGGTAATACTTTAGTTCTATTCCAGAGAGTAGAATCTCATGGATTACCTCTCTATGAATTGATTAATGATAATACAGTTCCAGGTAGAAAAGTCTTCTTTGTTCATGGTGGAGTAGGTACAGAAGAGCGGGAAACCGTAAGAGAGATAGTAGAACGGGAATCAAATGCCATCATTGTGGCATCTTATGGTGTGTTCTCAACAGGTATAAATATTAGAAACCTTCATAATGTTGTATTTGCCTCACCGAGTAAGTCTAGAATTCGTAATTTACAAAGTATTGGTAGAGTTTTAAGGAGAGGTAAGGATAAAACCAAAGCAATGTTATATGATATTTCTGATGATTGTACTCATAACTCTCAGAAAAATTACACATTAAATCACCTCATCGAACGAATCAAAATCTACAACGAAGAGAAATTTAACTATGAGATTGTAAATGTAAATTTAAAGTAGGATCATATGGAAGACGACTTTTACGCAACAATTAAACTTAAAAGTGGTGAAGAGATTTACACCAAGGTTTCTCCATGTTTTGAAGAGAATAAGACAGTTCTACTTGTAACAAATCCTATTACATTACAGCAGATTAATGGACCAAGAGGTATGACTGGTTATAAATTAGAACCTTGGTTAAAGACTACTAAGGATGATATGTTTGTTATTGATATGGATAATGTATTAACTATGAGTGAGTCTAAGGATATAGAAATGATTATGATGTATCAAGCGTGGGTGCGAGAATCTGCTGAAGAATTAAAAGATCCCACAGGCATCAGAAAAAAGATTAATAGAAAAATGGGTTATATTGCTAATGTTAATGACACCAAGGAGATATTAGAAAAGCTCTTTGAAGATTCCCCTTGAACCTCTACAAAGGTTATTGTACATGCGTATGAATACCTTGTCAAGTTGTTCAAACAAAACAGAGGTGCTATAATTACTTTAACACAAAGGAAAGTCGTATGGCTGGTGTAACCAAAAGAAAAAGATCAGTACATTATGTAAACAATAAAGAATTTCTTGCTGCTTTAATCGCATACAAGAAAGATGTTGCTGAAGCAGAAGAACTAGGTAAAGATAAACCTAGGATTACTAATTATCTTGGAGAGTGTTTTTTAAAAATTGCCACTCACCTATCATTTAAACCAAATTTTGTTAATTACATCTTTAAGGATGATATGATCTCTGATGGAATCGAAAATTGCGTTCAGTACATACATAATTTTAATCCTGAGAAATCCCAAAATCCTTTTGCTTACTTTACGCAGATTATACA
>PBPW01000117.1 GCA_002725545.1 Fidelibacterota bacterium
GAAAGAATTGAAGTTTTAGAATTATACAGAGATCTTGAGAGAATGAAGCAGATGGAGATAGTTGTGCAAAAAGCATTAGGTATGGATTTAGGAGAAAGCGACTCTACTGATTCAGGATTATCTAAAATGATGGATGATTACCCGATTAAATTAACTTACCTTGATAATGTACCATCTCTACTACCAGCTGCTGGCGTTTTGACTCAAGATATGATTGTTTCCAATGAAGAGGATATCCGTGAGCATTATGGAGTTGATATTGCTGTTCCGCAAGGCGAACCTGTTATGGCATCAGCTTCTGGTCAAGTTATATTTTCTGGATGGACAACAGAGCTTGGGAATTTGGTAATTATTTATCATGGTAATGAATTTTTTACCTATTACGGTCATAATGAATTAATTTTAGTAAAACCTTATGAGAAAGTTAAGCGCGGTGATGTAATTTCAACCTCAGGAAATTCAGGAATAAGCTCTGGACCTCATCTGCATTTTGAAATTTGGAAAGATGGGGAACCTGTAGATCCTTTATTGTATTTTCCGGAGCTGAATAAATCAAATATTAGTGTAAAATAAATTATGGCAAAAAACGATTATAAAGATGTACATACAATGATTGGCACCGATGCTGTTATCCAAGGCAATATTACTTGTCAAGGTGGTGTTGCTGTCTATGGAAAAGTCTTTGGGGATGTAATTTCTGAGGGCCCAGTTCGAATTGCTCGCGGAGGAGAAGTTCATGGAAATGTTCAAGCAAATGATTCTCAAATAGGTGGCATGGTTGATGGAAATGTTCGAGTAGAAAATAGGGCAGTTTTGGGAGCTGAGTGCAATCTCAAAGGAGATCTTATTTATAGAACCCTTGTAATTGAGGAAGGCGCACAATTCCAAGGACACTGCGTAATGGTTGATAATGAGAAGCCAGCTAATGAAGATAGTTAATAGATAGACTATCTTATTTTATGTCAAAAAAAGATGATGATTTCATTCAAAAAACTCTGAATGAATTTCAACGCTTCTTAAAATTATCCGCTCCAGCAGCAAGCGCTTCAAATACTCTTTTAGGGGGTATTATAAGTTTATCGCTAATTGGCTATGTCATTGATATAAATTCTGATACCTATCCAACTTTTTTTATTATTGGGCTTTTATTTGGATTGATTGTTGGCCTTTATCAATTGTACAAATTCATAAATAAAAAATGAAACAGTTGCCAAATTTTATTTTGCTCGCAGTCTCAATTATAATCATTGGCTTTACTGTGTACCCAAATAATAAAATTGAAATTGCTGTGGGAACCCTAACACCATTTACTGTTGCCTTGATTGAAACTTATTTACTATTAAAGACTAGCCAAATCAATGCTCTTTCTACTACAAGAATTTTAATGATCGGGTTCGTTTTGAAGATGATATTTTTTGCCCCCTTTTTATTAGCCCTTATTCACTTTTATGCTTTTAACACTCACTCATTTGTGTTTAGCTTTTTAGGTTCTTTTATAGCGTTTCATACGTTGGAAGCAATGTTTATAAATTCACTTTTTAACCATAAACAAAAAAAGTATTAATGATTTTAGGCGGTGAAAAGTCAACCGATCAAAGTGTAACACAACAAGTTGCTGATTATATCATTGGTCACGTTTCCAATTCTGACCAAGCGCACCCCATTTTACAATTACCTAGTATTTTTGGAATAGATATGTCTGTAACAAAGCATGTAATGATGTTATGGATTGTAGCAATAGTGGTTTCTTTATCTATCATAGTTCCTATTCGAAAATTTTTACGACAAACAACGTATAATCCATCTACGGCTTCAAGTGCTATTGAGGCCATTGTACAGTTTATTAGAGATTCCATCGTGGCTCCAAATGTTGGCCCAAAATGGGTTAATACCTGGACCCCTCTAATTCTCACTTTCTTCTTCTTTATTCTTTTTGCAAATGGTATCGGTATGATTCCAATTTTTGATTTTTTGGGTGTAACAAATAAATTTGTACATTCTAATTTTATTGATAGCCTAACCCATGGTGGAGCAACAGCTACGGGCAATTTCCATGTTACTGCCGCGCTTGCGTCCATTACTTTTTTTGCAATAATTATCGCTGGATCGAGAGCGCATGGCTTTATTAATCACTGGAAAAATCTTGTGCCGCATGGACTAGCTTGGCCAGTATATATTATTTTAATACCCATTGAGCTAATGGGTATGATCGTTAAGCCTTTTGCCTTAACGATGCGATTAGCTGCAAATATGACGGGTGGACACATTGCTATTTTAGCACTTTTATCACTCATGGCTATTTTTGCTGACAAATTTCAATCGACTGTAGCTGGAATTGGCGCTGCCTTAATATCGGTACCAATGGCTACAGCAATTTCTGGACTTGAAATAATCGTTGTTCTGGTGCAAGCATATGTTTTCACATTGCTCACTGCAGTATTTATTGGAATGGCGATTAATGTTCATCATTAAACAAATAAGGAAACAATAATATGGAACCTACAACATTTCTCCCAATTGGACTTGGCCTGATTGTCATTGGCGCTGCTATGGGTATTGGAAAATTTGCATCTGCTGCCGCAGAAAGCATTGCGCGTCAGCCTGAAGCCGCTGATAAGATTACTGGCGCTGTAAATTTACCCCTTTTCTTGCTTGAAGGTGTTGCTATCTTAGCAGAAGTATTCGCCTTCTTGATGCTTGTTCTTTAAGATCATAAATAAAGCAAATTCATAGGAAAATAAAATGAATTTCTTAGTTATAGCTATTTTTGCAGGCGATAGTGGAGGGAAAAACCTATTAACTCAAGTAACGCCAGGATTATATATATGGACAATAATTACATTTTTATTGCTTTTTTATGTCCTTGCTAAGTTTGCTTGGAAGCCCCTATTAAAAATGCTAGAAGAAAGAGAAAGTTTGATTAAGAGTTCTCTAGATGATGCCGAAAAAGCTCGTCAAGAATTAGAGAAACTTAGTTCAGAGTCTGAGGCAATAATTTCCAAAGCCCGATCTGACGCTCAATCAATTCTTTCTGATGGAAAAGCAGCTGCTGAAAAAATCAAAGAAGATACGATTTCAAAAGCAAAAGATGAGGCAGATAAAATTAGAAAAGATGCACAACATCAAATCCAAGTTGAAAAGGATCGGGCAATTACTGATATTAAAAAAGAAGTTGTCGATTTATCAATTTCAGTAGCTGAGAAACTAATAAACAAAAATATCAGTGAACAAGATAACAGTTCACTAATAGAACAATCCTTGAAAAAAATCAAAAAATATGAAGCTTGATCAAAAAGCTAAGCAGTATTCCGAAGCGATGTTTAACGTAGCGATTGAATCACAATCTGAGATTGATATTAAAGATTCACTTATTAATGTTTGCAATGCCATAAGAAACTCTGCTGAATTCAGATCATTTTTACTTTCAAAAAGAGTATCTAACGCTGATAAGGCTAAGGCAGCAAAGGAAGTATTTGGAAATAGTTGCCATGAAATTGTTAGCGAATTTATTGCTGTTTGCGAAGGAGATAATCTTGTAAAGATTATACCGTTAGTGAGTAAGCACTACAGTCTTATGCTCGCAGATAAGAAAAATATTGTAAGTGTTACAGCTGATGTGACAATTGATTTGTCTGAAGATAGGAAAGTAGAATTGAAAAAATTGCTAGATCAGTCTTTGAAAAAAAATACAGAGATTTCTTTTAAAGTAAATCCTGATCTGATTGGCGGAATTAGGCTGAGAGTGGGTAATGAGCTTGTGGATGCTTCAATAGGAAATCATTTAAGAAACATGCGTCAGAAAATGCTAGACGCTTAATATTTAGAAAGAAACTATGGAAATCAAAACTGATAATATTACCGCATTACTCCAAGAGCAGATTAAAAAGTTTGATTTATCTGTTGATGTATCTGAGGTTGGTGAAGTAATTGAAATAGGGGATGGTGTTGCCCGCGTTTCGGGTCTTGAAAAAGTTATGAGCTCAGAGCTCGTAGAGCTCCCAAATGACGTTTACGGCATGGCACTTAATTTGGAAGATGATAACGTTGGTGTGGTTTTATTTGGTGAATCTAGCCATGTTAAAGAAGGTGATCTTGCAAAACGAACAGGGAAAGTCGTTGAGGTACCAGTAGGCAGTTCAATGCTTGGCCGTGTTGTTAATCCATTAGGTCAACCCGTTGATGGTAAAGGAGCAATTGAAACTAAAGACTTCCTTCCTATTGAAAGAAAAGCATTAGGTGTTATGTCGCGCTCACCAGTTAATCAGCCCTTACAAACAGGTATTAAAGCTGTTGATAGTATGATACCAATTGGCCGAGGCCAGAGAGAGTTAATTATTGGAGATCGTCAAACTGGAAAAACTGCGGTAGCAGTTGATGCGATTATAAATCAAAAATATACCCATGAGACAGATTCTCCAGTTTATTGTATATATGTTGCGATTGGTCAAAAAGCATCAACGGTCGCATCTATTGTTGCTGAACTAGAAGCAAATGGGGCAATGGATTATACTACAGTAGTCTCTTCAAGCGCGTCTGATGAAGCGCCTTTACAATATATCGCTCCCTATTCTGGATGTGCGATGGGGGAGCATTTCAGAGACAACGGAAAACACGCTCTAATTATTTACGATGATTTATCAAAGCAGGCAGTAGCCTACCGACAGATGTCACTTATTCTTAGAAGGCCCCCTGGAAGAGAGGCATTTCCGGGAGATGTTTTTTATCTCCATAGCCGATTATTGGAAAGGGCATCAAAGCTTTCTGAAGATCTTGGAGGAGGATCTTTAACTGCTCTACCAATTATTGAGACACAAGAAGGGGATGTATCTGCCTATATTCCAACAAACGTGATTTCGATTACTGATGGACAGATTTATTTAGAGAAAAATTTATTTAACTCTGGTGTTCGACCTGCAATTGATGTTGGCATATCAGTATCTCGCGTAGGTGGTAATGCGCAAATTAAAGCAATGAAAGGTGTTGCTGGTACGTTACGATTGGACCTTGCACAATACCGCGAACTTGAAGCTTTTGCAAAGTTTGGCTCTGATCTCGATAAAAATACACAAGCACAATTGACTAGAGGTGAGCGCATGGTAGAGATTCTTAAGCAAGGACAATATGTTCCTATGCCAGTTGAAAAGCAAGTTGCAATAATTTTTGCAGTTTCAAAGGGATATTTGGACTCTGTTCCTGCTGATAAGGTAGCTGAATTTGAATCAAGTCTTTTTGATTATTTAGAAGCAAATAACGCTGATGATTTAAAAACGATTATTAAAGAAGGTGTTATTTCAGATAAATTAGAAGCTAGTCTTGAAAAAGCTATTTCAGAATTTGCAAACGGTTTTACCGTCTAAATAATGGCCAACCTTAAGGATATTCGCGACCGTATTAAGTCGGTCAAAAGCATTCAAAAAGTTACCAAAGCAATGAAAATGGTTGCGGCTGCAAAAATGCGAAGAGCTCAGGAAAATATGGAAAAAGCTCGCCCCTACAATCATCGCTTAGTTGAAATTATTCAACATTTACTGCCATCCGTAGAACGAGATATGTTGCCATTATTAGAGGTTAGAGATGTAAAAAGAGTGTCTTACGTCGTTGTGACCTCTGATAGGGGGCTAGCCGGATCATTTAACACTAGCATTTTAAGAAAAGCGCATAATGATATTGATGACTTTGGTAAAGAAAATGTAGATATTTTTTGTATTGGTAAAAAAGCCAATGATTATTTTAAATCTAGAAAATATAATATAGTTGGTTCATATTTTGATTTTTGGAATGAGCTAAATTTTAATCAATCTATGAAAATTGGCAGTACAATAATCAATCATTTCTTAGATCAATCAGTTGATGAAATTCGAGTTGTTTTTAATGAATTTGTAAATGTTGCAACCCAGGCAGTTATTACGGAAAAGTTGTTACCAATTGAATTGGATGAAGATGAACTAACCAACATTGATTATCTTTATGAACCATCTAAGAAGAAAATTGTCAAATCATTGATTCCACGCTACTTAAATGCTCAAGTATGGAAATATTTATTGGAATCGTACGCCAGCGAGCAAGCTGCAAGGATGATTGCTATGGAAAATGCGACTAGCAACTCTGAAGATATGATAAAAAGTTTAACATTAGAATTTAACAAAGCACGTCAAGCTGCCATAACAACAGAAATGTTAGAGATTGTTAGTGGAGCTGAGGCGCTAAAAGAATAAGGGATTCTTAATATGTCAAATATGACTGGAAAAATTTCTCAAATAATGGGTGCAGTAGTTGACGTCGCATTCGAAGATGGCCATCTACCAAATATTATGAACGCACTAAGCGTTGATAGGGGAGATGAAGGCATTTTGGTGCTTGAGGTTGCTCAGCATTTAGGTGATAATATGGTGAGAACAGTAGCAATGGATTCAACTGATGGGTTGACTAGGGGGGTAGAGGTTATTGATAGCGGCTCTCCAATCACTGTACCTGTGGGCCAAGAAACGCTAGGAAGGCTTTTTGATGTTCTTGGTAATGTAATTGATGGAAAAGGTGATTTAAAAACTGATAAAAAGAATCCGATTCATCGACCAGCTCCAAAACATGAAGAATTAACTACTTCAACTGAAATTTTAGTTACGGGTATTAAGGTCGTTGACCTTATGGAACCATATACCAAAGGAGGAAAAACTGGTTTGTTTGGCGGAGCTGGAGTAGGTAAGACAGTTTTAATTCAAGAGTTGATTAGAAACATTGCAACGGAGCATGGTGGTTATTCTGTTTTTGCTGGAGTTGGCGAGCGAACCAGAGAAGGTAACGATCTTTATAATGAAATGACCGAGTCTGGTGTGATTGATAAAACAACAATGGTATTTGGTCAAATGAATGAACCTCCTGGAGCTCGTTTAAGGGTTGCTCTAAGTGGACTGGCTATGGCTGAGTTTTTTAGAGATGATGAAGGTAGGGATGTTTTATTATTTGTAGATAATATTTTTAGATTTACACAAGCTGGATCTGAGGTTTCTGCTCTTTTAGGAAGAATGCCTTCTGCGGTAGGTTATCAGCCAACCTTATCAACAGAAATGGGAGAACTTCAAGAGAGAATTACATCAACAAAAAAAGGATCCATTACTTCAGTGCAGGCGGTATATGTACCCGCAGATGATTTAACTGACCCAGCGCCTGCAACAGCCTTTGCTCATTTAGACGCAACATCGGTTCTTGAAAGAAAAATTGCTGAATTAGGAATCTATCCTGCAGTTGACCCATTAGCATCAACTTCAAGAATTTTAGATCCTAGGATAATTGGTGATCGTCACTACGATGTAGCAAGAAATGTTGAAGGTGTCTTGCAAAAATATAAAGATCTTCAAGACATTATTGCAATCTTAGGAATGGATGAATTATCTGATGAAGATAAATTAACAGTTTCAAGAGCTCGAAAAATGCAAAAATTTATGTCGCAGCCATTTTTTGTAGCTGAACAATTTACAGGAGTAGAAGGAAGATATGTCTCTCTTGAAGATACAGTTTCAGGGTTTGAGGCGATTTTAAAAGGAGAGTGTGATGATTTTCCTGAAAATGCATTTTCTTATGTTGGCTCTATAGATGAAGTTTCAGACAAAGCAAAAAATATGGCTGAGGTATAATTTTGATTAATAAAACATTTCA
>PBPW01000118.1 GCA_002725545.1 Fidelibacterota bacterium
ACTGTTATTCTTGACAAACCTTTTGTTACAACTGTATCAAAGGCAACGAAAAAGGAGAAGGTAGCAGAAGCAGAAGCCTATCTAAAAAATTATCAAGACCTAAAAGAAGAAATAGCAACAGATAAGCTTACAATCATGCAACTCAACAAAATTACTGACAAAGAAAATGTAAGTGGTTTAAAAATGGAAGATAAGCACTTTGAGTTTCTTGCAATTAAAGAAAACAGAGATGCAGTAGATGATTTTGTTAAACAAAGGCTAAACGAAAAAGGCTTAGACCCAAAGTTTCAAGACAACCTTCTTCTAAGTGAAGAAGTTTGGCTTAAAAGTTTTGCCCCTACAGATTATGCAAGACTAAAATTTGGTAAAGAGAACTTAGACCCTAAAGACGTTGCTTTCTATAACAAAAAAGAAAAAGAACTAGCTAAATATACAAAAGATACAAAAAAATACGAAGTAACAAAACAAGATGTTTATGATTATGAAAAAACACCTGATTTTATAAAGAGACAAGAAAAAAAACGATTAGCTGAAGAAAAGTCTTTAGCTAAAGAAAAAGCAGATGCAGTAAAAGAAGCAGAAAGCATTGACAAGGCAGAAATTTTTGATAAAGATAGGCTAAAGGCAAAAGAAACCCAAGATTATATTAAAGCACAAAAAAAATTAAACGAATTAATAGAAACTCAAAATAAAGCTAAAGCAAAGCGAGAAGCTTCAAGAAAAAAAGATGAAACCGATACTGCTAAACAAAACAGAATTAAGAAATTGGAAGAAGCAGATGCTAAAGAACGAGCAGATGCAGAAAACTTAGCTAAAAAGAAAAAAGATGATTATGAAACATATTTATTAAAACAATTAGCAGAAGCACAAAAAAACAAAAACCCTGTTGCTTTAGCATATTGGAAAAAAAGACTAGATGAAGAAAAGGCAATAGAAAAAACTGATGATTTTCTTACAAAGGTAGAAAAAAACATAGAAGATGATGGAAAGTTTGGTGGAGAAAATAAAATAGGCACAAGACCTGATAAAGACCCTTTACCTAAAAGAGATACAGGGGATAAAGGAACTGAAGTTAAGTTTGATGAAAGTAAGTCTTCTGCCCCAACAAAAGAAAAGCCCCCTACTACAGGAGAAAGTAAAGATGTATCTTTTTATACCAAAAAGATAGACGACAAAACCTACAATGAGCTTTTAGCTGACCCTACAGCATTAAAGGTAAAAGATATAGTTAAACAAGCATTTACTTCTGCATCAGAATATTATGGGACAACTACATCTAAAGAAGACTTTAAGGCTTGGCAGTCTCCTGATGGAAAACTAGGGATTTCTTATGAAAGTGGAGATTCCCCATCATTTGAAGTTATATTAGCTACAGGAAACGAACTAACCTTAGTTCCTCTACCTAAAGTAACTACAGACCCCAAGAATCCTTATAACCCTTGGGTTGAAATAGCCAAACCAAAAGAAACAGAAGTTGTAGTACCTAAAACAACTACTGACAAAAAAACTAAAAAGGCTAAATCTCCTCAAAGAAAAGACACATCAATTAAAATCCCTGATGAAGTAGCTGTTTCAAGTGGAAAGGTTGTAGGAGACAAGATTGTTGTAGAAATTCCTAAAAGAAACAGAATGTCTGCTTTGATAACCACAGATACACCTGATGTTACAAGGTCTAGGGTTAAAATCCGAGAGGAAGAAAAGATTGAAGACCCTGAAAGGGCAAAAGCAAAAAACCCCAAAGAAGAACCTGAAAAAATGAAAGTAGAAGAAGGGAAACCTACTGATGATAAGAAAAAAGGTAAGGTTATAAAAGACGAAGGTAAATCTAAAACAAAAGTAAGATTACCTAACAGAAAAAAGATAAAAGACATAAAATTAGAAAAACCCAATCAATATGGATACCTATTTACTTGGCAACAAGGCAACCAATACCCTGTTGCAAACCTTCTAACAAACAAAGTTAAGTATACAAGGGTTAGACCTAGAAACCTCCCTATGGGAAACACAGTAGCAGAAACTTTTACTGTGCTTAAGTCTAGTAATGTTAAACCCCAAGTAAGAAGATTAGATATTGGAAAGTTCTTTGCAAACATTTCAAGAGGTGGAGTGCAATTTGAACTTAAAAGAAAAATAAGAAATAATAATAATATAAGAAGCAGGAGATAAAATGGCAGACCCAAGAAAACCAAGCTATACACCTAGATTTATGCGTTCAAACGCAAGTGGCTCTAGGGCAGACGAAATTTTACGAGAAAATTTACGAAGAAAAAGAAATGAATTAGAAAGTGCTACAGAGCAAGAAGGACTTGGAAGCGTGTACTATAGTTCTTCATCACAACCAAGGCTTAATCCTTCTATAGGCGATTTTGCAAAAGGAATTACCCAAAGAGAACAGGATTTACAAGAAAAAGCTAAAGAAGTAGAAGCCAAACAAAAAGCATTTAGGTATGTAATGGATTCAGACCTTCAGCAAGAAGAATCAAGAATGACAGACCAAAGAAGACCTTATGGAATAGGCTCTCAATCTTTACCTACAAATGTAGACCCTTCAAACGACCCCCTATTCAAAGACTTTGAAGAAAGGTCAGCAAGTGCCCCTCGTAGACCACAACCTGCTACCCCACAAGATTCACAAGAATTAGAGTTAAACGAAAGAAAGTATGGAATAGGCTCTATGTCTTTATTAAAAGATGAAGATATACAAAGACAAGATGATGATATAAAACAAACCCAAGCCCAAGCAGAAGCAGAAGCCCAAGCAAAAGCCCAAAGGCTTAAACAAGCAGAAGATATACAACTGCTAAAAAAACCTGAACCTACAAAAGGTGGGAAAGTAGACCCTGTAGACGAAGGTAAGGGCTATACAGTTAAAGATGGAAAAAGAGTTAGAGACAAATCATACATAGCCCCTGAAAGAGCATCAGACCCCCTTGCAGACGAAGAACGTTATGGAGATGCAGGATACAATGTTTCAAGTGATTATGCTAGACAACTTGGCATGAACGCAAGTACAGATGTTTTTACAGTAGAAAAGGGTTCTGAAGCCGAAAGCTTAGTTACTTGGGCAGGAAACAAAGCAAGGTACAAAGAAGTTTTTAAAAACGAAAAAGATAAACTAGATTCTCTTATTGAAGAAGAAGAAAAATTATTGAAAGAAACAGGTGGTGCAGGAGCCCCTAGAAAAACTGTTTTTGCAGGAGGTTCTCCTGATGCAGACCTTTTACAAAACGTTCCCTCTTTAGGAGACATTTCAAAGAAAGACGCTGAAAAGATAGTAACAGCAGAGATGATGGAAAAGTTAAAAACGCCTAATATACCTCCTAACATAGGAGGGTTTGGAGAAGAAGAAATCCTTGGATATAACAACCCAAAAGTAGACCCTAAAGACAAAAAAGTAGATAAACTAACTCCTTCTGAAGCTGATGCTATTCCTATGACATGGGTAGACAAAAATGGATTTACAAGATTATCAAGTGATGCCTTGGTATCAGCACTAAACACTTCAAATGCTTATGTTATTAAAAACCAAAGAGAAATAGACGAAATTCAAGCAGATTGGGAAAAAGATGCCCTTCAAGGACAAACAGCTAAAAGACCTCCTATGATGAACGAACCTCTTTTGGCAAGAATAAGAGAACAATTTAGCCTTCCTGATTCAGAGGGTCTTAAGACAAAAAACTATGGATTAACTGATAAAGAGTACAAGGAAGCTGTTAGATTAAATTATGTAACTCCATGGACACCACAAACTTATGACAATGTTGTTAAAAACAAAGAGACTATAACAGAAACAACAACTGTAAAAAGCAACCCTGAAAAACAAGAAGTTGAAGTACAGACACAGCTAGGAACTGCTATGTCTAAAGCTATAAACGATAATACAACTGCAACCCTTTCTTCAAGTTCATATACCCTCCCTAAAGAAGACATAACAGGGGGCTACCAAGGTTTAGACCTTAACAATAGTGCCAAAATCCCTGTAACAGAAGCTAATAAGGTTATTGACGAAATAAACAAAGAAGATGTAAAACAAATTGCTTTTAACATAATAGACAAAGAAGGACACAACACTAAGCTTTCCCCTAATGACTTTGACAACATAGTAATAGACAAAGATGGTAACCCAAAGCCTGTACAAGAATGGTCTTTTTCAAATTGGGACACAAGTAAAAGCAAAAGCGTAAAAAAGGGAGAATATCCTAAAGTGTTAGTTTATAAAGCCGATAACAACACTTGGGCTAAAGTAAACATGGAAACAGGTGTAGTTAACACAGTAAGAACCAAAGATGGAGAAAACCCTCCTAAAAGATGGAAAGTTCCTGTTACTGCAATTAAACTAGCGAAACAAAACACCCCTCCTCACCCTAACTTACCTAAAGGTTTTATTGTTTTGGAAACACAGAAAAAACAACCTAAAAACAAAAAATTCAACGTAAGAGGAAAAGAAGGTGCAAGGGGTTATACTGTAGGAGTAACAAAAGGTCAAGTTAAGTTTAGAACAAGAGGAATAGCAAAATAATGTTTGGAAAGTGGAAAGCTAAGTTTTTTAGCAACAAGAAAGAATCTAAAAAAAACAAATCCAAAAAAGAAGGGCAACAAGACTTTTTTGAAGACTTTGATGAAGCTAAAGAAAAAACACAGTCTTCTTCAAAATTTGGGTTTGCTGAAGGAACTTCTTTTGCAAAGAAAAAGAAAAAAGAAGAAAAAGCTGAAGAAAAAAAAGCTAAGAAAGAAAAAGAGTTTGCAGAAAAAAAAGAAGCAGATGCTTTTGCTAAAAAGACTTTTAGGGCAGGTGCAGATGTAGAGGTATTAAAACCCAAAGTTGATAAATACCCTGAAATTATTTCTATAAGAGTTCCTAACCCTTCTTTAGCTAAATATATAAAAGTAAACCTAGGAACATCAGAAATATCTCTTACACAAGACACCCCAAAAGGAATAGCAAGGGGTAAAGACATTGGAATAACAGCAGATTCTAATGTAAAGCCAAAACTTACAGACATAAAGGTTTTAGGCTCGAAAATTGTTGTTAGAGATGATGGAAAAGTTGTTTATGACAAAAAACCTATCAAGAAAAGGAAAAAAGGCTCTTTATCTACAGCGTTCAAGCTAACAGAAAGAAAAACAAGAGGGCTAAGAGGTTATGGGGCAAAACTAAAGAGAAAAACATCAAGAGGATTAAATATAGAGTTTTAATATGAGAATTAGAGACATAATCTACATATACGCATATACCAAGCTTCTTAGAGGGGTGTTCAATGCCCCAAGGTAAGGGAACCTATGGAAATCAAAAAGGAAGACCCTCTAAAAAGAAGCAAAAACCTCTTAAAGAGATAAAAGTGCCTTCTGTAGTTGCATGGAGAAATCCCAACAACTATACTATCTTAGATTTGCAATCAGGGGATATATTGTTTACCAAGGAAAAACCTGAAGGTGTAAAAGAAGGCAAGGGCATAAAGAATACTATGACTGTTTTAGACACTTCTAACAAACTTCCTGCTATAAAGTCCTTTACGAGTGGTAAGAACACCTTTAAAATATCTTCTAAGGGGCTTACAGTCCATCTTAGGGCTAAAAGACCTAGTAACTATAGATACCTACGCTTAAACAACAGGAATCTAATCAAAAGAAGGTAGTATGAGAGAAAACAGCAACCTAGGGATTATATTAGGGTTTTTATTAGTGTTAGCAACCATATTTTATTACCTCAATGGTAAAACACTATTTTCATAAGTACTAAAGTACTCAATTTCAGATTTTTTTTCAAAAAAGTCAAACAGCTATAGAAAAACCTATTGACACGATTTCGGAATTTTCAGTAGCATTGGAACTAATTTACTTTTCTTTTACCCTTTTCTTTTTTTGTTTTTTCAGAAATTTGTTCGGTAACGTTTCACAGCTTTCTTGTTCACTATACAGTACATTTTTACAGACAACTAAGACATTATACTTAAACGAAAGGAATATTAAATAATAACCTATATCTATCTATCTACCCTTGTAATACCTTCAATAATAGCTATAATATACATATCCTTTCTAGCGAATAGATTGGGTTAGAAGGTTTTTTGTTCACTTTCAAGGTTTTCATATAACCTCCTAATTACATTAGTTGTAACAAGCATAACTTTTTTCATTTTACTTCTAGCCCAACTATTCATTCCAAACAAAACCATAAAATTCTTAATTTTAGTTTTGAAAATAATCCTATGCGAAATCACGCAATTCCTGTACCCTTCCCTATTTAGAATTTTATACAGCTAACTAGCTAAAATTCTCGTAAAAGCGTCATTTTTGAGTTCAAAAGCGTCATTTTAACCATTAAAAACAAACATAAAAAAAACGATTTTTAAAAATTCTAAAAATCAAAAAAAATTTATCCTGAATAAAAAACCATTAAAACCAGTTAAAAAAAAGTGATATTTTTATTAATAAATTTGCAGAAAAAAAAATTAAAATTTTTGAAAAATGACCCATTAAAAAAAATTTAAAAAAATTTAAAATTTTCAAAAAAAATGAAAAATTCTAAAAATCAAAAAAAGGGCTTAAATCAAAATCCGAATATTACCCCCTATTAATGGGCTTAAATGACGCTTTCAGGGGCTCCAAGCTATAAAAAGGGCTTTCTCCCTTCTGCGTGTCGGTTATGTGTCCTGTGATGGGTAGGCACCCCTTAATTAATAACCTATTTTAATATTTTTAATATTTAAGCCCTAAGTATAAAAAAAATGAGATTAAGTCTCAATATATACTCAAAATATAAAATTGATTGAAAAAACCCTTGACAATATTCATCAAGCTATAGTAAGCTACTTATATCAAGACTTTCAAAAGGTGTTTGAAGGGATTGAAAAGAACATTGAAAACAGAATATAAAGGAGGTTAAAAGATGGCTTTAAATGACGCTTTAGAGGTTATAAATGATAAATTATATATAACCCATGAAGTAACAATTAACAACATAACATTAAATCTACTTGAAGAAGTAGAGGATTAAGGAGAAATAAAATGAAAAACGATACATTAATAAGAAGCTTTATTGAAGGTAACGACAAGGCAAAAAATGGCAGTTTATCATATGAGAATGGAAAATTAAAATCTTATAATCTAGTAATTGCCGACAGAGACAAAAGGGAAATTTACAAGGTCAGTTATTCAAAGACTACAAGCACCCACATTAACAAGGTAATATATTGGGCTACAGGTTATACAATAATTGAGCAATAAAACGAAAGGAAAAAATTAAAAATGAGTAGTTATATACAACCGAGTAAATACAGGATTGTAATTCATTCTGACAATTTAGAGGAAATAGAATTATTTGAAGACCTCATGACACAAGGATTAAACACAATAGCCCCACACAGGAATTTTAAAAGCATTACTATAGCAAATAATTTTCAAGGGTATTGGTCATAATTACAACTAAATAGGGAAGGATAAATTAAAACAATTGCCCCTCTAAACGAGGGGCAACAGAAAAGGAAAAAATTAAAAATGAAAACAATAACAGCACAATTAAACAGGCAACAAATGGAGGAGCAATTAAAAATTTGGCAAAAGGCACATGAAGGGTATTTATCTAGGGAAACTTGGAAAGAAGAAGACTATAATGCCATGTGGGATATTTTGGCTAAAGGTAAAGAAGATTTTGACCCTAAAAAAATAGCTAATTATTGGTACAGATTTGAATTATCTTTTGGTAGGAATAGATTTAAAAATGTTGATGATTATTTTTGTTCAGGGGCTGAAGGTGTCGGCTTTGGATATATAACCAATAAAAAAGAATTGAATGAAGAATTTGGAAAAGAAAATATTTTTGAAGTCAAGGACAGCATGAGTATATTAATTAGATTAACCGATTATAGCGAATACTACTTAATAGAAAATAGACCTGAAGATTGGGATTAATAGAAAGGAAAATTTACAACTAAATAGGGAAGGATAAATTAAAACAATAGCCCCTCTAAATGAGGGGCAACAGAAAAGGACAAAAAATTAAAAATGAAAACCCATAAATTAAAAGTAAGAATAGTAGACTTAAGAGAAATAGAAATAGAAGCAAACGACAGAAGGGAAGCTATACACAAGCTTTACGCAATGCACAGCAGAGATTTAGCTAAACTTGTAGGGAAAAAAGAGTATGACAGCTTTACAGGTTGGCAAGTAATAGAATAAGGAACATTAAATTAAAACAATAGCCCCTCTAAATGAGGGGCAACAGAAAAGGAAAAAATTAAAAATGAAAAGAAAATACAAAACAATAATTAAAAATGGAAATAGAGAAAGAAAATTAAAAACCGAAATATGGAAAGCAAGAAAGGAAAGGGCAAAATTAAAATGAAATTAACAATGGCAGATATAAAAAGAAATAATAAAGAAGCTGGATATCATTTCTTTGATAAAGATACTATGAAGTTTTTTAACAGCAGAATTGAAACAGGATTATATAAAGATAATACTTTTATAACTTCAGAACGATACGATTATAACTCCTCTAGAGAGTACACAATCCGAAGGGCTGTAGATGGTGGTGTAAAAATTCAAACAATAGGACTTGGAAGATTTAAAACACTAGAAGACGCAAAAATTGGAAGAAAAAAATTACAACTAAATAGGGAAGGATAAATTAAAACAATAGCCCCTCTAAATGAGGGGCAATAGAAAAGGAAAAATTAAAAATGAGCACAAATAAAATTAGAATTGATGATTTTATAACTGATATACAAAATTTTAAAAAGGTATTAAGCGAAGAAGCAAACTATGAATACTTGGAAATTGAAGGTTATAAGGAAAAAGTAAACAACTTAATAAATAACACAGCAAGCTTTATAGCTAAAACGAAAGGAGATTTAATATATTTAGAAAACCAATTCACAGCTTTTGTAGACATTGTAAACAAAATAAATGAAGCAATAAAACAAAAGGAAAAAATTAATAATTCTGTAGAAAAGTTTTTAAATGATACAAGAGAACAATTAAACAAAGAATAAATGAAAGGAAAAATTAAAAATGAGTATTATGAATTGCTCCAGATGGAGTAACAAAAATTATGATAGAGAAGTTGAAATATATAGATTAGACAAAAATTTAAAACCTTCTAAGTGGTATGCAGTTTATAAAGAAGCTAGATTTCATGATGACTATTTAGATGATTTAGAAACTGCCATTGAGGAAAGTAAAAGTTTATCAAAAGAAAGAAAACATCAAATGATAATGGTTTTATATAACAATTTTTATGATGACACTTATAACTCTAAGGAGAATATTAAAATTAAATAGGGAACATTAAATTAAAACAATAGCCCCTCTAAACGAGGGGCAACAGAAAAGGAAAAATTAAAATGAGTATTAACCAAGAGAAACTAGAAGAAGACATTGAAACTATGTACCCTAATAAGGGATTTTATAGAACGAATAAAAAGGGGTCTATAGTTTGGTTAAATGTAGGAAGTAAATCTAAAGAATGGAGAGATAAATTCTTTAAAAGAATTGAGACCGAAAGCCAAAACAGGAGCAATAAACACAGCTTAATTAATAAACAACTAGAAAGCTTAAATTCAATAAAAGAGTTAGCAGAAAAACAAATTGATAACTTAAACGAAGAATGGTTAAAAATAGATAATTCTTATGGAAAGTTTTTAAATGATACAGGAGAACAATTAAATAAAGAGGAAGAAGAAGAAAGGAAAAATTAAAATGAAATACGAAAAAACAAATGAAGGATTTATTAAAAAATTCATAGATAAAAAAACGAATTATGCTGAAAGAATGAATAGCTTAATTGTTGAGGGAGATAAGCTTTATTCCTATGCAATGTTAATAGCCGATAGGAAGAAAAAAGCCATTTATGATACTAAGTACTCAATGACTACAAGCCAACATATAGGAATGGTTAAAGGTCTTTCAGATTATAAAGTTATTAATACAATAGCTTTTAATAGTGGGTTGAGTTGGATATTGAGGAATAAGGAAACCAACAGGGTAATTAAATAAAAAGAAAGGAAAAAATTAAAATGAAAAACACACAAAATAAAAAAGAATTAAATTGGAATGGGTTAACAGATGAGGAGCAAACTTTTATAGAAAGAATGATTAATCGAGATGTCTTAACCTTATGCAATGAATTAGTTAGCAAGGGTTTTGAAGGGGCTATTGATGGGGAGTATTTGGAGTTTGAAAATTCATACTATGAAGAAAACGAAGAAGAAGGAATTGAAGAAGGAGAGTTTAAAGAGATGTTTCAATTTTTTATTGTTTCAGATTGGCTAGCAAAAGAGTTAAGAGAAGTCAAAGCATGTGTAACATCTTTTTTAGATTTTGAAATTTGGGGGCGTTGTGAATATGGACAATCCTTAGATATGGATTATGACCTAAAAAGAGTAGTAAAAAACTTTTTTTGGAGACAAAGAGGGTATGAAAATGAGTAAAGAAAAAGTTTATTATTGGAGTGATGTTCTTAATTTTGTTGATGTTTGTTTTAGCTGTACAGGACAAAATATTATAGAGGTAGATACTAAAGGTTATGACCCTAAAGGAAACTATCTTATGTGTGCAGACTGTGAAAGCATAGATGTTGGGAGTGTTCCTCCTGAAGAAGTTATATAAAAATCAAGAAAGGAAATTATAATATGTGTAATCAAGAAATAGCATATAGCCAAATTGTGATAGATGGGACAAGGGAAGAATTAGAAGAAATTATAGACAGGTCTTTTAATAATATGTTTTCAATGGAAATAATAGACAAGTGTATTCATGGGACTTGGGTTTCTGAAGAAATATGTCAAGAAGAATAAAATAAATAGAAAGGAAGAATATGACAATGAGATTAGAAGGGCTAGACAGCAACCTTAAGGCGATTTACCACAGAAATCAATTTAGAAGGTTCTTAAAAGCTAAATGCGAGTTAATTAAACAAACAAATAAGAGGTTGTGTACAGGTTGTAGAAAGATTTTTTTTCAAGCATATCTGTATAGAGGAAAATATTACTGTAAAGAAGTTTGCAGTAAATACGAAGAAATACCTATGTAGCGATATGGGGCTTGACAGGTATGTTAGTATATAAATATAGGTTGTGAAGGGCAACCTGAAAGGATAAATAGAAAGGAGGGTAAAAATGGAATATGGGAAGTTACTAGACATTAAAGATGTCTGCAAACATCTAAACGTTTCAGAAAGAGTTATAAGGAAAGAAATTAATATGTTTCCTGATAAGTTTCCTTTTGTAACACAAATAGGACAAAAACTTATAGTGCATGAAAGCGTTTATAAAAGATGGACAAAACTTGGTTCATGTTTATTAAAAGTAAGAATATTAGACAATTAAAAAATTAAATAGTAGAAAGGAAAAATTAAAATGAGTAAAGACAAAAAACTAAAGGGCTTTAATGTAAGTGTTGAAAAATTAATGATAGTAGATTTATACATTGAAGCAGAAAACGAAGAAGAAGCAAGAGAAAAGATTGAAGAAATGGGCGTTTACGAATTAGGAGAATGTATGACTAACAGCCCTGAAGAAATGGTTGATGATGGAAGAAACGAAATCTTATATATTGAAGAAGACTAGAAAGGAAAAATTACAACTAAATAGGGAAGGATAAATTAAAACAATAGCCCCTCTAAACGAGGGGCAACAGAAAAGGAAAAATAAAATGAAAACAAAAACAATAATAAAAAAAATAGGATATACCCCTGTAGATAGTGGGCAGATAATGTTGGTAGACCCTTGTTATGCTTTGGAGTCTCCTGAAGAAGAAATAAAAAGTTATAAAGAGTTTGTAGAGGATAACGAAGCAAACGAATTTTATGATAAATATAAAAATGGATTTGCTGTAGATTTAGAAAAAGGTAGACCTGATTTTGAGCATGGGGTTGTCGTAACAGGATTTGGGGGAGATGGTATCTACCCTGTAACTGTAGAAATGGTTGATGATAAAAACAGTTCTGTTTATGGAATGACAAAATCTGTAACCATAACTTTTATAGAAGATAGAGAGGTGTAAAATGGAAGAATTAAATTACACTTGGCTTTTATCATGGGTTCCTCTTGTTGTGGTAATTTTATCATTAGGAGTTGCGTTCAAAATAGCTTACAAGCAATTTGATAAGATAAAGACAAATGGGTACCCTGATAACGTTCACGAGAAAGGTGCAGACATAGAAACAGATGTCCACAGGGCTATTAGTTTCTTGCAAAACAAAAAAGATGGTAGGGCTACAAGAACAGCTATTGTTAGAGGGGCTGTTGGGTTTACTAAACACTCAAAAAAGAAAATGGATTATTTAGAAAACCATTTACTAGGACTTGGATTGATTAGCGTAATAGAAACAACTAACAAAAAAGATTTTCCCTTGCAGAATAAAATTGAATGGCAGTTAAATTCTTTTGTTCCTGAAGAAAAACAAGACAACTCCAACGAGATGTTAGAGGTAACCTCGTCTTTGGAAAAGAGTGTATTGCTTTTAGAAGAACAAAACAAAAAAAACAATGAGTACTTTGCAGAACTTAGTGTTGAGTTTGAGGAAAAAGATAAAAGAATAGCATTTTTAGAAAAAGAATTAAGAGATGTTAGGAAAGAAAAGGAAGCCCCCTTAAAAGACATTCCTATTAAAGGGCGTGTAGAAAGTGATTTAGAGTACGCAGAAAGGGTTTCTAAGCTAACAGAACAAGAACTGCTTTTAGAAGATGGTTACAATGGATTATCAGGAGACCCCTATAATGCAAAGCTAGAGATTGTTAATAAGATACACAATGGAAAAGGGTTGTACCTCCCTGATAAAACTTTTTACGAAACACCTGAAGGAGCAATGGTTGATAGTTCTTGTTGTATGTGCCAAAAGCAAACTACATGGACAAGATATGGGCAAAGTGCTCACAACAGAGACCAAGAAGTAACCGAATGGTATGGAAGCCCCACAGAGTATTGCTCTATGGACTGTTGGAGAAAAGATTTGTTCTTTACACGAATACATTATATTTCTCCAGTTAAAGCAGATATAAACAGAAAGATATTAGGAGATGTTGTTCTAGGTATAGCAAAGACAACTAATGACAAGACAACTATTAAGATGTCTAAAACTGATATTTGGAAACTAAGAAAACCAAAGAAGCAGAAGCAGAAGGTTGGAAATGGGAACCCTCGTTTGTTTTGGCAATGGGGTTTAGAAGATGCGTATGATGATAAAGGCACCTATGATAAATATGTAGTTTATAACTAGAAAGAAAGGATTAATACATGAGCACAGATTTGGTTTATTTTATAGCAGGACTTTTGACGATACCTGCTGTAGTATTTGGACATGAGTATTATAAAAGATACAGGGAAACCCAAGCAGAAAAAGAAAAGAAAAACAAGAAAGGATAGATTGTCTACGTTTAGGCAGTCTTCAGCAAGGACATACGAGATGTTTTATGATGTGGACAGGAAAACAATAAAAGTAAGGCGAGAGGATTTTGAGTTTTATATAAAGGGGATAAAGGCAAAAGCGTTTACCCCCTTTGCTTGGGACAACGAAAAGGCAAGGGCATATACAGGGCTTTCCCCTGACCAACTAATGTTTATAAAAGTAAATTTTAGAGAATTGGCAAGAGAGTATAACTTTGATATGGCTAGTCAAGAGTTCAAATCTATTGACAAAAAGGAAACAAAATAATAATATAATAAATAGAAAGGAGAAAGAAAGAATGGAAATTATAGCGATAACGTTTGGAGTGTTTGGGGTAGGGTTTTGGCTAGGAGTTTTGGTGCAGAGATTAGCATTTAAAGACAATAGTAAAAGCTATTCAGCAAACCAAGAAAAAATAAAAGAAAGGAATAAATAGATGTCAAACAAAAAATATCTTTTTGATTTAGACACTATTCATACTTGTATATTATTAAACGCTTATCAAGTGATAGTTAAAAACAATGAAGCAGAGGAAGAAATAATAAAACCTGTTGTTCAAAACATTGCAGACATTGTTTGTGCACACTTGAAGCATTGGAAGGATACAGAGCAAGTATGATACCTAAAGAAGACAGATGGAGATGGATAGAAATGAAAATAAATTCTATCTTTTGGGACATACAATTAATAAAAGAAAAACTAGAAATAAAAGAAAGAGAAAGTGAAGATGAAATTAACTAAAAATGAATGGAAGTTTGTAAGGCATTTGTCAGACACGTTTGATGAATTTACATCAATAGAAGACTATACAGGGTATAGTATAGGCGAGATGTATAAGGTGGTAGACCCTGAAGGGTTTAGTAAAAAGATGGAGGAGTGGTTTGCAAATGAGTAGATACATAGATACAGAATCTATAGAGTTTCAAAACTATATGAGAAACGCTATTGCAGATGCTCTTAATGAGTATCTTGGAGAAGTGGCAGAACTCTTGCACGAAGTAATAACTAGACAAACAAAAGCTTATGATTTTTTGAGTAACACTCTTGCACGAGACATAGTAGAAAGAATGGAGGACAAATTTGACAAAAGCAGTTAAGTGGTTCCCTGAAGATTCAGGGGCAATGCAACCAAGAAGCAGAGCAAAGAAAGGTGGAGAAATAGTATTCTGTGCTTTTTGCCAATGTGGAATATATGTTACTGACTTTGGATATGGTTTAGTAACCCAAGTGGAGTGCCCTAATTGTTTTAGAGTTCTTCAAAAAAACCAACTTGTGTTAGACCTGTTAAAATGGAGAACTTATAATGGTCTTGAAGTAAACCATGTAGGGAACATCAAGGTAGATGAGACCCTGATGGAAACAGGTACCCAAGCTTGGTATAAAAAATAATCAAATAAGGCAGGGCCCCCCCTCAATGCCCTGCCAAGCCCTTGTATGAAGATTCACATACACATTACAAGTTTTATATTAATAATAACAATAACATTCTTATTAATTGTAAAACTTTTTTTATTTAAAAATTGAGACTAAGTCTCAAAGATAGCCTTATTATTGATACACAGTCTCAAAGATAGTGCCAAAAGACACCCCTAAATTAGCCCATTGCCCTTGACAAGGTTTGTCGCATAGTGTATAATGTTAACGAGGGTAGAAAAAAAACTAACTCTTTTGAACATTGAAAACTGAATAAAGAAAGGAGGGTTCTTATGAACAGGAAGCAGATAGTTCGTAAGCTGAAAGCTACGAACAAGCTAACTTTCATGTGTACGTTTTGTTTTAGTTATCTACAAGTAACTAAAAATCATTTTTGCAACGAAGCTTTAGAAATTGATGGAGTTATCCACCCAAAGATGATTAAAGATATGAGGAAAGAATATCTTAAGAAACAAAAAGCAGGTTTGCTGTAACAACTGAATATGGAACATTAAATTAAAACAACTGCCCTGCTGAAAGGCAGGGCACAAGAAAAAGGAAAAAGTTATGAACAGGTTTCAGATTACTATTAGTTCAGATAAGATAGAAGCTATTGCAAGTTTTCAGGAGTTCTTAGACAGAAATGTCTTTGCTCAAAAAATGCTTTATCATGTTTGCATAGATAATGACTTTGAAGATTCAAAAGAATATGGGGATTATCTAAGCAACCCTGAACAACAATAAAAACAACTGCCCTGCTGAAAGGCAGGGCATACAGAAAGGATTAAATAATGATTAGGCTTAAAAAGGTTAAATCTAATATATTCGATTTTGAATA
>PBPW01000119.1 GCA_002725545.1 Fidelibacterota bacterium
GATTAAGCCATCAGAAAAGTAATTTTTGCTTAGGCTCTCACCATGATCTTGTCTTTTAGTGTTAAGATAATAGGTTAGATTTTTAAAGAATAATATGATCTCATTTAATCAAATACTAAAATATTTTAAAAGCGCAGCTATTGTTTCCATGATTGGTGCAGCAACTGTTTTATTGTATTTATTTTTTTTAGCGCAAAACCTCCCTTCATTAGATCAGTTAGAAAATTATGACCCAGACTTAATTACACGAATTTATTCTTCTGATGGTGAGATATTAGATGAGCTATTTTTTGAAAAAAGAATCTTTACCAGCCTAGATCAAATCCCAAATAATATGAAAAATGCAGTAATTGCTTCAGAGGACAGGCGCTTTTATAATCACTGGGGGATCGATTCAAAAAGTATTCTTCGAGCAATAATCGTCAATATTATTAGCTTAGGCTATGAACAAGGTTTTAGCTCGCTTACGCAACAGGTAGCCAGAACGTTATACGATACGATAGGATTCAAAAAAACAATCACTAGAAAAATTAAAGAGATAATCACAGCGATTCAAATTGAGAGGACCTACACTAAAGATGAGATTCTAGAGATGTATTTGAACAATGTGCATTTTGGACATGGAACCTATGGGGCTCAGGTCGCTGCAAAAAGGTATTTTAAAAAAGATGTTTCGCTATTAACCCTTGGAGAATGCGCAATGCTTATTGGCATTTTGCCGGCCCCTGCTAGATTCTCACCAATTACACACCCAGAACGTGCACACTATAAAAGAAATGTGGTTTTACGGGTAATGCGTGATGAAAAATTCATTAATAAGGATATGTTTTTAGAAGCCCGCGCGATTGAAAGAGAAAATGTAATTGCCGATCAAGCTAAAGGACTTGCTCCATATTTTACTGAATATGTTAGAAGAACAATGGAGAAAGAAGATGATCAATTAGGCGTTAATATTTATAGAGATGGTCTAAAAATTCACACAACACTTGATTCTAGGTTACAAATATTAGCTGAAGAATCTTTGATTGCCGCGATCAAACAAAACCAAAGCAAGCTAAATACGAGACTATTTAATAACGAAGAAGAATTTTCTCAACTTGCATATCTAGGAATTTTCCCTGAGGATACAGTAAAGATGATGATGCAGGGAGACTCAACTTTATACGAAGATCTCCGTAATAAATTACTAGTACAAGGCGCCTTTGTGGCTTTGGATCCAACCTCAGGGGCTATTTTAGCTATGGTTGGAGGAAGGCCAGACTACCACGATCAATACAATAGGGCTGTGCAGGCAAAAAGACAACCGGGATCCGTATTTAAACCGATCGTTTATACTTCAGCGGTAGATAATGGCTACCCAGTCTCCAAACAACTATTGAACCAGCCTTTAGTTCTTAGGGTGCTTAATGCAGATGGAGAATGGGAGAAATGGATGCCCCGTAACTATGATGGCACAACAAGTGGCCTAACATCCTTAAGGGAAGGTATTAGAAAGTCTGTAAATCTAGTAGCGGTAAGAGTAGTTAAAGAGCTTGTCCCTGCTTTAGAGATTAAAGCGACAGCTAAGCGTATGGGTATTACTACGGAAATTAGGGCAGTGGATGCAATTGCATTAGGTACATCCGAAGTATTTTTATTGGATATGGTGAATGCATATTCAGCATTTTCAAATCAAGGATTGCTTAATCAGCCATTCGGAATTACTCGAATTGAGGATCGCTATGGAAATGTGATAAAAGAATATTTCCCAATCAGGGAAGAGGTGCTACGTGAAGAATCTGCCTATGTTATGACATCTATGCTACAAACAGTCCTTGATAAAGGAACAGGTGGAAGTGCCAGATGGAAATATAACTTTTATCATCCTGCCGGAGGGAAGACGGGTACAACGCAAAATTGGACTGACGCATGGTTTGTCGGTTTCTCAAAGCAGATAGCCGCGGGAGTATGGATGGGTGTAGATGACCCTAGAGTAAGTCTAGGCGAAGGTCAGGACGGATCGCGCGCTGCGCTACCTGCTTGGGCGAGTTTCATGGCAGCAGCCCATGATACATTAGGTCTAAAACGCAAAAACTTTGATCGCCCGCAAGGTGTTATTGATAATACTATTTGCTCTACGAGCAAAGACAGGCCAACCAATCTATGTCCTGTTGAGACTGAGATATTCATTAAAGGAACTGAGCCTTCACAGATCTGTAAAGTTCATCGCATGAATTAGTTTTTATAGATCAGTTTTGGGGTTTCCGCTTTTTTCTCACCGATCGAAAATGTCTTATTTAAAATCATACAAGCTTTTTCAAGTTTGCTCATATTTGAATTAAAGCAACGAAAAACACGATCCCCTTTTTTAACATGATCTCCAACTTTAACATTGAATTCAATGCCAGCAGAATTATCAAGAGTATCAGATTTAGTTCTTCTACCGCAACCCATATCAACATTAGCCCAGCCGATCATGGTGGTATCGAAAGATTCAATAAAACCCTCTTGATCACTAGTAATCTCTTTTACAAATAAAGGCTGATTCACTTTAATTGCATCTCGAATATTCCCTTGCTGATTTACAACCATTTCTTCAAATTTTTCATAAGCCCTACCGGATGAGATGCTATTTTCTTGAGCCTGAATTGCCTGTTCATTCGTTTTTACGACTCCCGCTTGGAGCATTAGCTTGTTTCCAAGCTCAAATACTACCTCCATTAGATCATCCGCACCTTGCCCTTTTAAAGCATTGATCGATTCCAAGACCTCACACCACATTCCAGCAGTATTGCCAAGGGGTTGATCCATACTTGAGAAAACTATATCCGTAGATACATTAAATGATTGCCCAACATGCTTCAAAATAGATCCCAAATCTTTAGCTGCAGCTAGCTGTTTCATAAAAGCGCCATTCCCAATTTTAATATCCATAACGAGCCCATCGATACCCTCAGCAATTTTTTTACTCATAATTGAACCACAGATCAATGGCAGGGAATCAATTGTATCAGTTACATCTCTGAGTGCATAGATTTTTTTATCGGCTGGACATATGCTATCGGTTTGTGCCATGATGCAGATTCCAGAGCGCTCAACATTCCTTCTAAATTCTTCAACAGGAAGGTTTGTTTTGAAATTTGGGATTGTTTCGAGTTTATCAATTGTACCTCCAGTATGCCCAAGACTCCTTCCTGCTATCATAGGAATTGTTATTCCTAAAGAGGCCATGATCGGGCCAAGGACCAATGAGACCTTATCGCCAACCCCGCCAGTAGAATGCTTATCAGCTTTATATGGTTTGTGTTGGGAGAGATCGATTCTTTCTCCGGAATCAATCATGATACGTGTTAATGAAATGGTCTCATTCATAGTCATTCCATTCTTTTTTACAGATCGTAAAAAATCTGTCATTTGACCATCATCAATTTTATTTTGAACGTACGAAAGAATTATAAATTCTAATTCACTATCAGATAATATATCCCCATTAATCTTCTTAGTGATTATCTGCGTTGCGTCCATTTTTTTTCATGAATTTTCTAATAAAATTAAAATTGAATCTTAGTGGAGCTTGCTCCCGGATTGTATGCAGCATAAGATACATAGCAATAATTAGAAGTATTACATTTGGAGACCATACACCAACGACCGGTGAAACATAATTTCGATCAGCCAGATCTTCTCCTCCGATCATCATTATATAGTAGATAAGAAAGAATCCGAAAGATAGACCAACAGCTATAGTAAAACCGCCTTTTCTAAATAATACCCCCAAAGATGCCCCGGTCATAACAAATATGATACAGGCTACTGGAAGAGAGAATTTTTTGTGTAGCTCAACCTCATATTTATTGCTCGATTTAATATAACTTCTAAGAAGATTGTATTCATTTCGAAGTTGGCGTTCAGTGATATTTATATCTTTTTCCTTTTTATATTTTTGATCAATCGAATACGATGAATCTGCGCTATAGGCATCTTTGAAGTTCATCAATATTTTTTGAGACTCTTCAAAACTAGCAGGCATAATACTATCCAACCCTGTTCTAGTAAAAGCGCGCCCAATCCTTGCCTGTACAATATTGATCCGTTTTGAAATATTTTCCTGCTTATCAAATATCATAGGAACGGTCATTTCCCTATCCGATCTACTGGTTGTGTCACGACGGTTCAAGAAGAGGTCATCGGCAGCAATTGTAATTTTATGCTTTTCAAATTCTATTCTTCTATAGTTACCAAAATCTCGCGTATCAAGCTCATGAATTTCACCATCGAACATATCCAGAACGATTGCATCATCTATAGTAGACAATTCCCCAGTTTTGGAATGGATACTGGTTTGTGTTTCACTTGAAAAACCTTTACTAAAGATCCTTACATCCTTTAATGTATCACCTTCTTTATCACGGATGATCATGCTGTATTTTGGAAGATCATCCATAAAATATCCTGGTTCAATATTTAAATCAGGGCGTTTACGATAAATATCACCTGAAAGCATTCTAGCCTTAAAATTCATTTCAGGCATAATAAATGAGTTGAACAATATCAGCAATGCTGATATTACCATACCAAAAAGGATAGCTGGTCTGATAATCGTATTAAAACTTATTCCTGATGCCCGCATTGCTGTAATTTCATTATCCTCAGAAAATTGACCAAATGACATTAGCGAAGCAACAAGAACTGCCATTGGTATTGATAGAGCTGCTATCCAGCCTAAATTCAAAAATAAATATTCAAAGATAATTCCAATATCGAGACCTTTTCCAATAAATCTATCGATAGCTCGAAGAAGAAATTGAGTGAAAAGAACAAAAATAATGATCAAAAACGAGAATGCAAATGGCATTAGAAGCTGTTTAAGTATGTATCTTGTCAGTAGGCGCATATGTAAAATTACAACATAATCAATAAAATTGAATCGTTAGCTAATAAATAGAAAATAAAAAATTCTTTTTCACTACAAGGCACAATAATACTAACTTAGCCGGCTTCAATAAGTGAGATTTATGAGTTTGTATGGTGGGTGTAGCTCAGCTGGTTAGAGCACCTGGTTGTGGCCCAGGAGGCCGTGGGTTCAAGTCCCATCACTCACCCAATTGAAATAGTTAATTATCGGGGTGTGGCGCAGTCCGGTTAGCGCACCTGCTTTGGGAGCAGGGGGTCGGAGGTTCGAA
>PBPW01000110.1 GCA_002725545.1 Fidelibacterota bacterium
ATATGTAAGACCGTTGGAGAATGAATCCATTCATTTATTTTATCAATATAATTTAATGAGAATTCTTTTAATATTTGAACTCCTTCCTTTTCAAGAGCTGCTGCGTTAAATTGCTGTTCTATTTGAGCTTTTACAGGTACTACTAGCATTGGTTTTCCTAAATAAATTGCCTCAGATGTTGTAGAGAACCCTCCAGCACAAATTATACCATAACATGAACCTATCTTTTCTATAAATAAGTTATCTGAAATAGAATTGATATTTATGCCCTCTGATTTGTAATTAGAGTCAATTCTATTTGTAAAGATTGTCCATTCCATTTGAACCGGTATCTTGTTAATTATATTAATAATATTATCTATGGAATATGTAGGTAAATAAATCAATATCTCATTTTTAGTTGAAGTGTTTATTTCTCTAACACTATCTCTAATGATAGGATCTAATATATTTTCATTATAAGGTCTGTAATGATATCCGTATCCAATTTTTGTTGGGCATAAAAAATTTATGGCAGTTAATACTAACCTGCTATATTTTTTTGGCTTAGGTACATTTTTTGAATTAAGCACGTACTGATTACTTAATGCTACACATTTTACTCCTTTTATTATAGAAGCCCATGCTGAAATTGGTTCATAATCACTGATAATTAAATCGTAATCTCTAACAGGGCATTTTAAAACATCAATAAAAAACTGAAAATAGTTGTTCAAGAAAATAGTTTTAATCCAATTGATTGATCCTGACTCAGATGTAAAAAATTTAAATCCTTTATAATGTTTTATAGGTGGTTTATAAGTAGGGAAATCATTCAAAGGCCCACTTGTTAAAATATCTACTTCGGCCTCTTTAGAAAATTCTGGAACTAATTTTTGAGCACGAGACAAGTGACCATTTCCTGTAGTCTGAATAGCATATAAAATTTTCAAAGATTAAAAAATATTAGATTATAAAGTTTCGAGATATTCTAAGAAACTTTTTCCGTGAATTTCTTGGAATGAACGGTCAAAATCTTTCTTTGATTTAAAACCAGATAGTGCCCAGATCTTATCTACTGAAGAAGAATCTTTTTTAGATAATGACTTAACTAGAGATAAGGCATAATTTATCTTAGACCTGTTTATTTTTGTATTTATTTTCTCGATCATTAAAGATCAATTAATTGGTTATAGTGGGCTAAATATATAACAAAAAGTAATAAGTTTTACAAAAAGTAATATCTACATAAATGATTGCAGCTTCATAGCTAATCCTGTATCACCCTTGATTTTTAATTTACCAGTCATAACAGCCATCATAGGATTAACCTTTCCATTTTTTAAATCTTCCATTAATGATCCTTTCATAATAATAGTACAGTCAGATTCCATGTCTTCTAATAATATTTTGTTTTCTGATCCAGTGCCATCAATGCAAATTGAATTATCATCAATTACAAATTTTATAATTCCTCCAATTGGAGAGGCATTCTTAGCTTTTTCTTGAAATTCAGCAAGTACATTTTCTTTATCCATAATAAATTAGTTTATATTGAAACAAAGTTAAAAAATCTAACTAATTTTAATTAGATTAGCACTTCCAATTTATTTAGAAATGAGTTATAAGATAAAAAAAGTAGCTGTTTTAGGATCCGGTGTTATGGGATCTGGTATTGCATGTCATTTAGCAAATGTTGGAATTGATGTTCTAATGCTAGATATAGTTCCAAAAGACTTAGAAAAAGATAAAAACAGAAATGTGGTTGCTGATGAATCTCTCGCTAGAGTAGTTAAATCGAAACCTAATCCTATTTATAATAAAGAATTTTTAAAAAGAATAAAGACTGGAAATTTTGATGATGATTTTGAGAAGATTTCATCTGCGGATTGGATTATTGAGGTTGTCGTTGAGAACTTGGAAATTAAAAAACAGATTTTTGAAAAAGTAGAAAAATATAAATCTAAAGATTCATTTGTAAGTTCTAATACTTCAAGTATTCCAATAAACTTATTATGTGAAGGTAGGTCTAAAGAGTTTAAGAAAAACTTTTGTGGAACACATTTTTTTAATCCTGCTAGATATATGAGGCTACTAGAAATTATTCCTCAAACTGAAACTGATTCAAAATTAGTTGAATTTCTAATGGAATTTGGAGATATAACTCTTGGGAAACAAACAGTTCTATGTAAAGATACTCCAGCTTTTATTGCTAATAGAATTGGAATTATGGCTGGTATCAAATTACTTCAGTTAACTGATAAATATGATTTTACTATTGAAGAAGTTGATTTAATGACAGGATCTGTTATTGGATATCCAAGCTCAGGTACATTTAGGTTACAAGATCTAGTTGGTCTTGACACTAGTGAAAAGGTCACTAAGTTTCTAGTTGATACTGTAAAAGATGACACATTTTATAGTAAACTAAAAGATCAACCTGAGAACAAAGCCTTTAGATTTTTAATTGACAATAATTTTCTTGGCAATAAGTCAGGGAAGGGGTATTATGAAAAAACAAATAAAAAGGATGAAAATGGGAAGACAATAATTAATTCTTTGGACCTAAAAACTTACAAGTATAGAAAATCAATTAAGCCAGATTTAAAATTAGTCAAAGAAGCAAAGTCTATAGAGCTTTTTCATAGAAGAATAAAATTTTTAATTGAAGGTGATTCAAATGAACATCTATTTTATAAAGAGTATTTAGCATGTCTTCTGTCTTATTCTGCAATGAGTATTCCTGAAATAGCGGACGATTATTACCAAATTGATGATGCTGGTAGAACGGGATATGCATGGACATATGGCCCTTTTGAGTTATGGGATAACTTAGGGCTTGATAATGGGATCAATCTTCTAGAATCTTGTGGTGAAAAAGTTCCTGATTGGATTCATCAAATGAAAAAAAGTGGAGGTGATGTATTTTATAAGTTTGAAGATGGTAAAAGAAAGTACTTTGATTTAAAATCAAAAAAATATATAACTGTTCCAAGCTCAGAATCATTTATAATTTTAGATGCATTTAGATCAAAAAATATTTTTAAAAATTCAGAATGTACTTTACATGATATAGGAGACGGGGTAATATGTATTGAATTTCAGAGCAAAGCAGGAGCTATTGGTTCAGGTATAGGAGAAGGAATAAATAAAGCAATTGATATAGCTGAGACTGATGGTTGGAATGGAATTGTAATTGGACATAATAATAAACAGTTTTCTGTTGGTGCTAACATAATGAATATGGGTATGGCAGCTATGCAAAAACAATATGATGAAGTAGAAAAATTTTTAGTAGGGTTTCAAAATATTTTGATGAAAATGAAAACATCAAAAATTCCTATTGTTGCATCGACCCAAGGATTTGTATTAGGAGGTGGTCTAGAAGTTGTTATTCATTGTGATGCAGGAATATTTGCTTCAGAATCATATATAGGTCTCCCAGAAGCAGGAATAGGATTGCTCCCTGCGGGAGGGGGTACAAAAGAGATGGCAATGAGAGCGTCTAATTCATTTAAGACAGGAGATGTAAAAATGCCAACATTAATAGAACACTTTAGGTCTATTGCAACAGCTTCAGTTTCTACATCTGCACATGAAGCATTTGATATTAATTATCTTCAAAGCACTAGAGATACTGTATGTATGAATCAAATGAGAAATATAGCAATGGCCAAAGAAAAAGTATTACAATTATCAGTAGGATATATACCTCCATCTTTAAATCAACATATTGAAGTTCTTGGTAGAGCTGGTCTTTCAACTCTTTATTCTGCAATTAATGAGTTTAGGTTAGGGGGTTATATGTCAGATTATGATGTTGAGGTGTCAAGAAAAATTGCTTATGTTATTTGTGGTGGGGATTTAACAAGCTCTCAGCTTGTAAGTGAAGAATATTTGTTTGACCTTGAAAGAGAAAACTTTATGAGCCTTCTTGGTAATCAAAAAACTTTGGATAGAATCCAATACATGCTAATGAATAAAAAACCTTTAAGAAATTAATTATGGAAGCATATATAGTAGCTGGTTATAGATCCGCAATAGCAAAAGCAAAAAGAGGAGGCTTTAAAAATTATAGAACCGATGATTTGGCTGTTGATGTTATAAAACATCTTGCATCACAAGTTCCAAAACTTGATACTACTAAGGTTGATGATGTAATTGTTGGTTGTGCTAATCCTGAAGGTGAGCAGGGGTTGCAAGTAGCAAGATTAATTTCTGCAAGAGCTCTTGGAAAAGAGGTTCCGGGTGTTACAATCAATCGATACTGTGCTTCTGGTCTTGAGGCAATATCAATGGCAGTCAGTAAGGTTAAAGCTGGGTTTGGTCACATTTTTATTGCAGGTGGAATTGAAAGCATGAGCTTAATTCCAATGACTGGTTATAAATTAGCTCCAAGCTACCAAGCAAACTTAGATAACATGAATTATCATGTTGGAATGGGTCAAACGGCTGAGGCTGTTGCGGAAAAATATAATATATCTAGAGAAGCTTCAGATCAATTTTCATTGGAATCTCACACTAAAGCTGCTAGTGCAATTGATAAAGGACACTTTAAAGATGAGATTGTTCCTGTTACTGTTGAGGAAGTATTTGTAGAAAATGGTAAAAGAGTATCTAAATCTCATGTTGTAGATATGGATGAAGGTGTTAGGAGAGATACTACTCTTGAAGCTTTATCAAAACTTAGACCTGCATTTAAAATGGGTGGAATTGTTACTGCTGGTAATTCATCTCAAACTTCTGATGGTGCTGCTTTTGTTTTAGTAATGAGTGAGGAAATGGTCAAACAACTAGGAGTTACTCCAATTGCTAGAATGGTTACTTGTACATCAGGTGGTGTTGACCCTCTATATATGGGTATTGGACCTGTTGAAGCTATTCCAAAGGCATTAGATCAAGCTGGATTAAAACTATCTGATATTGAACAAACAGAATTAAATGAGGCTTTTGCTTGTCAAGCTTTAGCTGTTATTCAAGAAGCTGGTTTAGATCCTAGTACGGTTAATGTCAATGGTGGAGCTATAGCATTAGGACACCCTCTAGGTTGTACTGGAGCTAAATTAACTATTCAACTTTTAAATGAAATGAAAAGAAGAGATCAAAAGTATGGAATGGTTACTGCTTGTGTCGGAGGAGGTCAAGGAATAGCTGGGATTTTTGAAAGACTTTAAGTCTTCTTTATTACATAGGTCACTATTCCCCATACTATAAATTCATTTTCCTCAGTTATTTTAATTGGACTATATTTCTTGTTTTCTGGTAC
>PBPW01000120.1 GCA_002725545.1 Fidelibacterota bacterium
TACACCAATACAGGTGGCAGCGATACAGGTAATAGCCGCCCTGGGATTTACTGTGGTGCTGGCATGTTTGGGGCATCCTACTCTAATTATGCGTGGGGGAACGCTATAACTGACAGCGAAGGTGCGACAGTCGAATCGTATGACGTGCGCCGCAAGGTGTACACAACTATCGACTGCAAAACTTATCACCAAAACAGCAACTGGTACCCAGGTGGAGTGATGAGTTCCACTGCTGTGTATAACGGTACGAGTGCTTCGAGTGTCACCAACCAAGCTGAGTCTGGTTCTTGGGCGATAGGGATGGGCGGAACTAGTGGTACCGCTAGTTTTAGCGATATACAAATCTCCTCTTCGGTCAACTTTATGGGAGACATTTTGTTGTATCGGGGCGGCATACAGAATTATGTTGGGAACTAAATAGTTAAGGAAATGGTTATGACAGATAGGCCACAGGTTGCAATTTTTGATTGCGCTACAGGAGAATCAGTTGTTCGTGATATGACTGATGAAGAATTGGTTGTTCACAACGACACTCTTGCTAAAGCTGAAGAGGAAAATGCTGCTCGGCAAGCCGCAGAAGCACAGGAACGTGCTGATGCTGCGACTGGTCGCCAGAAACTTCTTGATCTTGGGTTAAGCGAAGATGAGGTTACGGCTCTTGTTGGGCCTGCCCCTGACGAGCCTGTGCCAGCACCAGCGGTATGAGTGCTGACGTAGGTATCGAAGAAGTTTTAGATTCTTTGAGTGAGCGTGGCAAGTTGGAATGGGAAATCGCTTTGATGCGAGTTCACATTGCCAATCTTGAAGCGGCTCAATGTTCGTGTGACTGCGATAAATGTGGGACGCCTGAAGATTAATTGTAGGAGTAGTTATGGCGATTGTTGAACCAACAAAGGGCTACAGTTATCGTCCTCCCTATGCAGGGATGAAGAAGAATCTTGCTCGTGGTCGTGCTTTGAACTTTGCTGAGGCAGAGTATGGTGCGCCACGGCCTAGTCGTGTGGCTGGGCGAACGAGTGTTGCTCCTAATTATGCTGATATTGATGCGGCTTCTTTTGGGGCGTTAGCTTCAGGCAACGCCCCTTCTCTCAACACTCTTCGTGAGGGTTCCCCCTATGCAGGGGGTGTCGTACATGACAGATCATTTGGTGATCCTAGAACCATGATGAACTCCGCTATTCAGAATGCAATGACGAAGATGCGGTTGGGTGTTCAGCGTTCAGATCTTACTGCTGATACGGCTATGACGTTGGGGGATATTGGTCGTTACGCTGCGAGAGATAGAGAAGGTCTTATTGACCGTTTGAATGCAAGAAATGTTTTTAACAGTGGAATTAAAGAAAAGGTTTTGGGTCGATCTGTAGGGGATGAGGTTCGCTATAAGGGTCGCACTATGAATCAGGCGCTGAGGGGTTTGAGGGATTTAAGTCTTGCTGGGGATGAAGCAGATTTTAGTGAGTTTCAAACGAACGTGAATTCGATGTTGTCTGACGCTGACCAAATTAGGGCGAATATGGCGTCCAAGATCAAGGAGTTCAGTGTCTAATGGCTATTGAAGATCCTAGCGATAAGAAAAATACAAATAAAAAAACAAGTTCACGTTATAGCACTGAAAGCATATTGCCTGAAAACGAAAGTTATTTTGGTCCTGGGGGCGATGCTCTTGCCAAATTCGGTAGTTTCCTTTTTGGTCATGCGGACAAACTGCCAGGAATGTTTGGGGATGAGTTAAAGTTTGTTTTAGATAACACTGTTCTAAAAGATTATGGTACTCAACAACCACCTACTTATCAGCCTTTAGGTGATTCGGCTCAACAACGTGGGGGATATGGTTTACCTCCAGGTCCTCGGGTAGATTCGCCTTCTTTGCAGCCCAACGATCCTCGTTTGGGTAGAATCACTGGGCCGTTTGGTGCAGAACCACGGGACCCAAACCAGACTGGTCAATTCACTCCTTACACTGAAGAGCCGTCTGCCATAGACCAGTATTACCAACTGGTAGAACAATCAGCTAGAGATAACGCTGCTGCTGCTCAACAGTCTCTAAAGGATTATGCAGAATATGGAATGGCGCAACTTGACGCTGACGTTTTAGCTTTTGGTGAGCAAGTTGATGAACAACAAGCAGCGAAAATAGGGTTGTTGCAGCAGTCTGCGGATCAACGTAAAGAAGATTACACCTTTATGGTTGAGTCTATGGGTGGCGAAGAAGCTGCTGCTCAAACTTATTTAGCGGATATGGGTATTAGAGATCCTGCTGCTTTCACGCAAGAACCGTTAAACGAAACGCAAGCTCTTCTTGGGACAAGTTATCGTTCTGGTGCTGAAGCAGGCTTACAAATTCAAAGTGTTTTGAATTTTGCTGCGGATCAGATTCAGAATATCAACATGAGCAACATGACTACTAGTCGTGCGAACATGTTGGTTAATACTGCTGTGCAAGCTCAGTCTATTCAAAAATGGTTGAATGACTCTTTGCTTAGTATCGAGATGAAGAAACTTGAAGGAAAGATTGAAGACGAAGAGCAAGCGAAACAGAATGAAGCTGTAGCTGCTTACGCAAAAGCTTTGGGTGGCACTTTAGGTTTGAATGCCGATCAAGTAATCGCTATGGATCAGTTCGATATTTTGGATGATTGGGCTAATCAAATGTGGAAGCCTGATGAGACAAGCCCGATGATGGTAAATCCGTTGACTGGTATTGCTGCTCCTAATGATGAAGTGTTAGATCAGCTTAAAGCGTTTAAGTTGTGGCTTGAAGGACAGGAGCAATACAAGTTAAATGAGGAACTGGGTGCGTTTATGGATATGACTGGGAAGTGATGTATGGCCCTCCCAGAAAAATCTTTTAAACCACAAGATATAAAACCGTTTGTTTATACACCTCAGGTAGCTAAACAACTTACTAGAGATGCCATGTATCAGGATCTCGGTTTAGGTGCTGACACGGAAGTCGCTAAGACTTCCCCTTTGTTTGATCCAAGACAATTTGCTCTTCCTTCGGCTCCGACGAAGGAAAGCAATCCTGTTTTTGATATCCCAATATTGGGTCCTGCGTTGGACTTGTTGGACACTCCGAGGGCTGGAATTGTTTCAGCTATTAAAGAGTTCGGAGATATTTTCCAAGATGATGAAAGTTTTTCTCTGGGGGATTGGTGGGAACAGACTGGTGACAACATCTTCATGGGAGAGGTGTTGCGTGATTGGGGAGTTGATCTTCCTGGGCCTTTGGATTTTGCTCTTGGGTTGACGTTAGATATTGCGTTTGATCCTTTGACATATTTGTTGCCGTTGGGTGCGTGGGCACGGGTAGCTACGAAACCTCAGATGGTAAAACATTTGAAAGATGCCGCTAACGCAGCAAAATACGGAAAAGTTAAGGATGCAGCTAAAGCAAAAAGAATGGAGGATGCTGCTGAACGAGTAGCTGCTAGAGGCATCTTTGCTGCAGGTAAAGATGTCTTAGAAGAACTTGGATTGCCTACTGCAATAAAGTTCTCAGTTCCTCTTAGTGGGCGCATAGGTCAAGGAATATTTGAACGACCACTAAGAAACATTCCTGGGGTTGGTCAAAGGTTTGCTGCTTGGGCAAATGCGAAACGTGTAGGCCAACTTAAACCAATCAACACTGAAGTAGTTGATTTGGTTGATAAAGCTGGTCGTCCTCTTAAAGCATTAGATGATGCGGCCATACAGACAAGAGTTCTTAAAGCTGTTAATGAGTTAGATGCAGCTAAACGTGCTGGAACTACGAAACAGACTGTAGAACGTATTGTTACTCGTGCTCCTAAAACAGGTGAACAGGTTGTTAGGTCTGCTCGGACAGCCCAAAGAATGCCGATTGAAGCACCGTTTAAGCTTCCTATTGGGTTTGGTGTTTTAGCTGTTGCTGCTGGGCTTCCTGGCAAGGCTATGGGACAAGCCCAAAAATCGAAGATGGTAAACACCCTTAGCGAAGGTTTGTCTACTCGTTTTCATTTGAATCAAATGTATCGCTCTGGTGATATAAACCAGATCGAAAACGCATTGTGGCTAGAAGGCGCAGCTAACCGTGGTCTTATTAAAGACAATGTTTTTAGAACTCAGCACACGATAGAGCTTGGCAATATAGCTAAGACTGCCCGAGAAGCTGATATCGACTTTGACGATATCTTTCGGGGCGCTAACGAAAAGATGGGTAGCGAAGCTGCAGGTCGTGTCAACGTGTTGTTGGGTCCTGTAGCTAAAGGTGGTAGCCAAGAAGTCCAAGACATAGTTGTGCGTTTGCAGAAATGGTTTGATGAAGTTCTGAGGACGTATAACGAGGCTTTGCCTTGGCAGGATGATCTTCCTGGGCTGTTATCTGAGATGTATGTCACTCGTCAGATCCATGGGAAAGACCTTGATCTTGTTTACAAGAACGCTAAAAGCGTTCGGGTGCAAGATTTAGAAGGGCTTTCAGGAAGTCCTTTTAAGAACCGTGAACTTGTTTTGCCTGACGAAATTAAAGCGCAAGCTGCTGATGGTTATGTTCCTGCGGCGGAACAAACAAGGATTGCATCTCAATATGGGATGACTTTTGAAGAAGTCCTTGATGCAGGTTTGCCTGTGCAGGTAACAACGACGGATGGAAGAGTCTTACGTTCTCATTTCATGGGAGAAGGTTTTCTTCCTTACGATCAAGGCGGCAGTGTTCTTACCCAGATGGATACGATAGGTACTCGTAATCTGGGTTCTGATTATCGCAAACTATTTACAGAAGACGCTAATTTGGCTCTAAGTAAATATTTGCAAATGATGGGCGAAAACATTCGTGCCCAGTCCATTGTTGGTGATCTGTCTCAAGCTGGGATCATTGTTAAAGCTAACGATGCAGGTTTAGCTTCACGTTATGTTGGTCGCAAAGTTGCTGCAGATATTCAGGATGCTAAAGGCGCAGTTAAGAAAACGCAGAGAGCAAAACAAAGGATAGAGAAGAGAGTTGCTGCTGCTGCGAGAGTTATTTCTAAATATGCGGAAGAGCCGATAGATGAGCTTGTTGCTGCTCAACCTAGGAATCGTAAAGGTTCAGGGACGATGCGGCCTCGAACTGCCGCAGCGGTTGATGAGTTAGCAAACATTGAAGCTCAAATGGTTGATGTTGAGAGTGCGCTTACTGCTTTGATAGAAGGCACTGCAGATAATTTGACTGCAGGAGCTAGACGCTTGTTGGCTTCTGGAGATCCTGAGCAGATAAGAATTAAAGGACAGTTTGGTCCGAAGCTTCAACGTGCAGTACCTCCTGAGGGGACTGCTAAAGAACAGCGTGCTCTTAGGAAAGCTCAAATCGCTGAAGAAGATATTGCTAGTGCTACAGAAGAATTAGTTAAAATTCGCGAAGACATTCATCAGCTTATGAAAGCACATGGTGAGCTACAAATACGGATGAGCCGAGCAGGTGCTGGGACTAATCAAGAGTTTGTTGCTGAAGTTCAAGCGATGGGAGAATATCTACAGCTTTACGCTGAAGATATTGAAAGAATCGCTCAAAATTATGTAGCAAATGTTTTAGAGTTATCTGAGAATGTTCAAGCTGCTCGAATATTGAGCGAGCTAGGGGAAGGATTGTTTGGAGACATTCAAGTCTTTAAACGTAATCCTTCGGTGGCGTTAGAAGACAAGCTTGACGCTGCTAGAAACACTCTTAAGGAAACTGAAGCAGGTCTTACACCTTTGCAAACTGTTGATGTTCCTCTTGGTGGGGGGTCCGAAACTAAAGCGATTGTGAATGCTTACAAAGAAGCTAATCCTGATTGGGCTTCTAGTTCTTCTATGACCATCGTATCTTCTGGTGGTCAAGTGACCCTAAAGAATGTTGGCGAGTTGCAACTTGAACGCTTCCAAAGGTTTGTTGAAGATTATGTTGCTCAAAGATCTGGGACAGCGGTCCAAAGCGGTAAGCCTTTACAGAAAGCTGCTCAAGAGCCTTCGACATGGAGTGGGGCCAAATCCGCAGGAGCGGAGAATTGGCCTGCACAGTACGTTGACGACGTTAATGGTTTGATCGCTGAAGAGTTAGCTGCTGGATCAACTGTAAAGTTTTCTACTGGTCCGTCAAAAGCTGTGGGGGTTACGGGAGGCAGGGTTCGTCCTACTGATGGTGGGTTGACTGAGTTTGGTGGAGAATCATTCACTATCAGTAAGCGTTCTGATGCTGAGTGGGTTGTGAATGTTGACGGTGACGAGATCCCTATTACGGGACCTCGGGCTTCTGCTACTACGGGAAAGAACAGCGGTGAGCAAGGGCTTGTTGTATGGCTTCCTCGTCAGCAGCGTTCTATTTATTTTAATCCAACTCCTAAAGCTGGGACTTACGCTCAGAATGTTAAGAAGGGTTCTAAGCAGCAAGTTACTGCATCTCGAAATGTTGGCAAGAAGATTGAAGATGCTTTAGATCAGAGAGCCACAAATATAGAGAAACAAGAACAGCTTATTGCTAAAGAGCAACGACGAGTAGAAGAACTTAGACAACAATTTGAAGGAACTATTTCTAGGAATGTGTACGAGCATTATCGTTTAGCCCAATTTGCTGGGTCAGAGGCTGTTAGCCCTGTTCCTGCAAAGTCGGTAGTTGAACGTGTTGCGGTAAGGATGCCTGCTAGGGAAGTTCCTGCTCCTCCTACTCCTAAGGTTCAAAGAAGAGATCGTCCTGTTAATAGTGGCGGTGTTCATCGTTTGGCTGATGGGGCGATAGAAGTTGATGGGCCTAAGGGTTCGAGGGTTCGTTTGACTGGTCAGCAAGCAGAGCAGTATTTAGCTGATCGTGCTGCAAGGATGACTGCGAGAGGAGAGCCTGCTGCTCAAATGCCTCCTCGCATGGAGCCAGGTGGCGTTGTTGAGCGTGATGTGTTTGCTGTGAATGCTCATACTGACGAGTTGTGGGTTTATGCTGATTCTGGTGTTCCGACACCTAAAGGCTGGTATTACGGATTGGAAGAACCTCCTGCTGGGGCGGCTGGAGCTAAAGCTCAAACGACGTTCGGGAATGTGGATCGCCCTTTGTTTCAGGTTCGTCCAACGGACGAGTCTTACAGACTTGCAGATGGAACTGAAGTTCGTGTTTATGAAGCTATTGAAATGCAACCTAAGACTGCAAGCAGGTTTGATCTAGTAGATCAGGTCATAGACGAACCTATGTCAATAGGACTCCCAGGAGGCGGCTCTATTCCAGTTCCTCGCCCCGATGTGCCTGTCTACAAGAGGGCGAGGTCTGCTGATCGTCAGTTCCGTTCTCGGCAAGCTAAGAACGGTTGGGTTTACTTAGACGACTTTGATGCTGTCGATGCGTTGGAAGCAGGAACCTATGTTCCTCCTTCCCCGAAAATGCCGAAGCGTACTACTGCTGGTGAACAGAAAGTAATAGAACAAATATTTTCTTCTGAGCCTTATAGGGAGTGGATCAAGTTGGCTCAGGAAGTTCGTAGGCTTCAAACAGATTTGTTTGAGGCAGAGAAGTTCTTGTTGAGCAATATGAATGCTCCTCAAGCTGTGATTGAAAATGCTACTCAAAGAAGCGTTCAAGCTGTTGAACAAATTCTTGATGCAAGAATTACAGCTTTAGAGGATCAGATTCGTGCTGGGGTTAAGGGTAAGGCTGGGGCTGTTAAGAACAGAGAGACTGTACGTCAGCTTCAAGCTCGGAAAGAATATTTGGAAGAACAGAAAGTTAAGGTTCTTCAAGAGGTAGATAATATTCGTGAGTGGTTGGCTGAAGTTGTTCCTGAGCTACGGGATGCTTTGCGAACTACGAAGATTGATGAGGCGCAGCTAGCTGTTGTTGAGGCTGGCATTGGTTGGCAGCAACAATATATTCGTAACTTGTCGCTAGATCTTCAAAGAACTTTAGATGATGTGCAAGCTGGCACTGTTAAGCGAATGGACGCTGCACTCAATCAAAAAGAAGCATTAAAAGTATTACGGAATGCTAGAGAACGAGCCAATCTTTCTGCAGCTTATGAAGAATATGTTGAAGATTATTTAATTACTGGTTCTACTTTAGGTAAGAGTTCTGAGAGATCTAGTCGAACTCGTCAGCACTTAAAGGGCTATCAGCTTGTAGGGGCTACTGATGAAACGGTAGAGCTATTTGAAGCTGCGTTTGAGTCGATGGCTAGATTGCGTGATCCTATTCGTACTAAAGAATTTATGACTAAGTACGACAAAGTAATTAACTATTGGAAAGCTCAAGCTGTCGCAACTCCAGGTTTCGTTTTCCGTAACCTTCTTGGTGGTACTTGGATCAATAACCAAATTGCTGGTGTGCCTGTGAGCTATCAACTTCGCATAGACATTATGCGAAGGAAAGCTTTGAAAGTTGCTGCTGAAGATGGACGGCAAGGCGATGTGGCTTACGGAGCGAGGAAAATAGCTGCGGAAGGCAAGTCAACTAAAGCTGGGTATGGCTTAATGAATGTTGAGCCTGCCGAGTGGGATGTCATGGCTGACTGGGCAGAAACTGGTATGGGTAATACTGGTATCACTTCGATGGAAGTCAACTCAGCTATTAACGACATGGGAATGAGTTGGCGAGAAGCAGGAACAGCTAACCCAATAAGTAGAGATTTCTATTTGTTTGCGGCTATTGGTCGTCTTAACCAGCGAGCAGAGTTTACACTTCGTGGTTCTCTCGCCCATCACGTGATGATGAATGGTGGCAGCAGAGAAGAAGCTCTAAACGCTGTCTACAAATATCATTTCGATTACGGCAACCTCACTGCCTTAGACCAAAAAATTAAAAGAGTTATCCCATTCTGGACATGGCAGAAAAACATTCTGCCTGTCCTTCTTGAATCATTCGGTAAACGACCTCAAGCTTGGGCAAGACTTGTTCAAGTCAAAGGTGAACTTGAACTGACTTCTGACAAAGAAGGATTAGTTCCTGACTACTTCGGAGAGAACATGGCAATTAGGTTGCCATTTACTACAGGCGGCAATCGTGTGTATGCCATGCCTGATCTTCCTTTCAGGGACCTTGCCAGATATCTGAAGTCCCCCACTGCTCCTGCGAGAAGTGTGATCGAAGGTGCTCTTCCTCATTACAAGTTACCTATTGAGTTGTGGGCTTTCAAGCGTACGTTTGCTGACATACCGTTCACTGGCAGATATCAGCAAGTACCTATAGCTATCGAGAAACTTCCTGGGGCTATGCAGTTGCTTGGTGCTTTTGGTAAAGCAGAGAAGAATAAAGCTGGTCAGTGGAAGATGCGAGATCAAGACATTTACGTTGTTGAACAGTTGATGCCTATTCTTGGTCGTGCCCGTCGTTTAGCTCCTAATGAGGAAGCTAAACAACGCAGACTTATCACTACTTATCTTTCAACTTTCCTTGGTTTGGGTGTAAGGACAAACACTCCTCAGGAAAAACGAAACCAACTTATTAAAGATAGGATCAAGTATTCTCAAGATATGAGAGATGTTCGGGACCTTATGGGCAGAAGCGTATAATTGTTGTTATGCGTACCATTATTTCGCGGCAGGGTTGGGAAGCACGCCCCCCAAAGAAACCTTTCACACAGTTAAAGAAGTGGCGTGTTCAGGGAATAGTTGTTCACCACAGTGGAGTGAAAGAAGCTCCCAAAGGGATTGCTGCGTTGAAAGCTTTCGAGCGTTTCCACATGGATTCTCGTGGTTGGAACGCTATTGCTTATAACTGGCTGGTTGACCCTGAAGGGGTCATTTATGCAGGAAGAGGAGCAGGAATTGTTTCAGGTGCTACGAAGGGCTGGAATAGTCGCACTGAGTCGATTTGTTATACGGGTTGGGGATTTGTCGAAATTCCACAGGCCGCAAGGGACTCGATCCGATGGCTCATAGGTGATATTCAGAGCAGGTATGAGGATAAGTTGTGGGTGAAAGGTCATCGTGATCTTGGTAATTCGACGTGTCCTGGGAATTGGTTGTATGACTGGGTGACTTCGGGCATGCCTATGCCCTTGGGTGATCCAAATAAGATTGATTGGGATGGGATCAAAGCTCACGTTGACAGGCTCAGAGAGCAGGTTTCTCATTCTCCGCTGTCTACTACCAAGAGAAGTCGTGGGGAAGCGGTACGGGCCGCTCAGGAGCGTCTGAGCGACCTTGGGTTTACGCCTGGACCAGTAGACGGTATCTATGGCAGAAAAAGCGCTAAAGCCGTCAAAGATTTTCAAAAAAGTTTTGAAGCTTTTCTGAAACCCGACGGCGTTGTTGGCTTACAAACTTGGGATGCTTTGTTTGGTGGTTGGGCCACCGCAGCTTTCATATAGGAGGACTCATGTCCGAGGAAAAACCCGACGAAAAACCTGATACTAACCAAGGGGCCAACACGAAAGAACAGGCTAAGTTCTTACGTGAAACTGGTCTTGGTAACCAGTATCACGGTGGTCGGCCTTTTGGAAAGTAGGAAATGTGACTGAAGTTTCTCAGAAGAATTTTGACTGGGCAGACTGGATCGAACGATCTGTCTGGACAGCAGTTGAAGCAGGTTTGGCTGTGTTCGTTATTACGGATGTGTCAACGTGGCAGGCTGCTGGTGCGGCTGCGGCGGCTGCTGGCATTGCTGCAGTTAAGACTCTCGCAAAGGCACGTTTGGGGCGTTGACCTTGTGGAAGAGGAATTCGAGGATACTTGGGCCAACTGGATGGCCGAAGAAGGCTTAGAGCTTGAGGATGCAATACATCACGATCTCTTAGCTAACCGCCATTTGATGGACATTAATGATGGCACTCATGGAACTTGGGTGGACGGCACTTTAGGTGTGCTCATGGTGTTTGATGATGACGAGATCCGAGAATTTCTTGACGCTTGGCAGGATTCACGCAAGGGAAACTTAATGAGTTTGACTTCGATCATGCAATGGTTAGAGCATCTCAGTTCGTTTCTTCAAGATTGTGTGGATGCTCACGATAACCTGAACGAATAAACAGGTAGTCCCTCACCACCTCATGCTTGAGTAGCCTTTCTCTTAGTTTCTGAGCGAGTGAATCTCGCCTACGAGCTAACGTGCTTTTAGGTATATTGAGCACTCGTGACAGGAAGCGTAAGGATAAGCCAACTTCAACAAGACAGTTGTACAACCATTCTTCGTCTTCACTGAGAGAGTCAAAGACCTCCTGCACAGCAGTGCGGAGGTCTTTGAGTTCTTTGTTTTTTGTTTCCCAATCAGGATGAGGTTCCTCAAAGGGTTTGGTTTCCATTAAGGCACCCAACTCAGTTTCATGCCATGGAGTAAAAGTTTTATGATTCTGGGGAGCGTGTTCAAAAAGAATAGGCGCTCGTAAATTTTCTCTTGGAAGCAGATTAGGTGGTGGCTTAAGGGACGGAAGCTTCATTTGCTTCATGGCCTCTATGAACTCAGCCCCACCAACCTCGTCAAAACCTGTGCCTGCTTTTCTTACGACACCTGTGGTTTTTCTGCGTTCGTTACCAATCCGTCGTCTAGAACCTTCGTCATACGAATATTCTAATTCGTCTTCTTCAAAAGGATTGTCGTCTTCCCCCTCATCGGGGTCATGCATCGTTCCAAGGCAGAAGCTTGGAACTCACACTGAAGTACGCTTTGCCTTCAGGGAACTTCCCTAAAGGTGCGTCTTCTTTGTTGATAATGTTTACCATGTCTCGATACTTCAGTTCCGCAAAGTTTTCTCTGGTTGAGGACCAGATCCAAAACCATACATCTATTTCAGATGCATCCCACCACTGTAACGCAGCGATCTTCTCAAGTTTAATCTTTAACGGAGTTTTACCCATACCCATAACTTCGACAAGGCGAACAGGGTTGCCTTGCAAATAGTCTGGGGTGTATCGAATGTGGTGAGGAAGTCGATGCACTTGGAAGTCAGGACGGTTTAAACCGTACCTGACCCAAGCTGTGTTGTTCTTCTCGAAATGGCTTTCAGCTTCATCACCCATCTGCGTGTAACGCTGCTGGTATGAGCCTTGATGAAAGGGCTGGTTCATTTCTTTTCCCCGATGATCCGATAAATTTGTAAGTCGTCTTCATAAGCCACACCGTTAAGTGCGTCCTCAACAGCTTTCAAATAGTTTGTTGCGTCGCCACGCAACGGACATTTCTCTGCATCGAAAGGTGTGATCGTGACAACTGTCTCTGTTGCAGTTAATAAGCAGTGCAGTTCGACTGGCCCTTCAAACTTTGGGCCTTTGTAAAGACTCTTTATGTGTTCTTCTCTTTCCCTAGTGTTCTTAGGTGTATAGGTTCGACCGCTCTTGGTGAAGCGAGGTCGGCCTTTCACTTTGGGTTTCCCAGGAATTGTGAAGGTGTAAGAGTCAGGTCGTTTCATCAGCAGCTTTCTGCACTAGGTTCCGTATCTGAGCTTCTTGATCGTTACGTTCGGAGAACTTGCCGAGTCTCTGATCTAGTCGTCGCACCCAATCCACGGTAGCGTCAAATGAATATCCTTGCCACAACAGACTGGAAGCAAAGGCATACATCGTTGCTGATCTGTCTTGTGTGTTGAGGTCTTCCCATATCTTCTTGGCTGTGCCTTTGAAGCCGTCCTTCGGGGAAAAGTCTTTGGAAGGTTGTTTCAGTTTGGGTTTGGTTGCTTCGTACAGAGGGAGGAGGGATCTGATTAACGAGACAGGTGTTCTCTTCTCCCATGCTTGTTCGATGAACTTTGAAACATCCAGCATCCCTTCCCCGTCAGGATCGAAGACTTCGTGTCTTCCTTTGTTCCGTTTATCTGGATAGGGAAGCCGTAAACAGTTACCTATTCTGTTTGGTTCAAGTGAAACCTGTTTGGGGTAAACCTCACGAGTGGGGACTTGAACTATTCTGCAAGCTCCGATCATGGCGTTGCGCCCTATCGAAGCTGAGATTGGTTCTCTTAGGTATACCCATACGTGGTATCCCTTGCTCTTCGATGTTTCTTTCCATGCTTGAATGCCCTTGGCTTCCAGCAGGCGAATGAGATTGTCAGCGTGAACGCTGGAAGTTTCTCCTTCGTCTAGGTCTACTGCCAGCCAGTTCACCAACCACACTCCGCTTTTCTTCCAAAGTGGGTAAACCCCGAGGGCTGGCCCTTCCCCTGTTAGGTGTTGAGAGATGCGTTCTTCTGTAACTGGTGCGTAGTCGCCGCTCTCCTCTAGGAGAGGGGTAACCCCGTTAGATACATTAGCGAGGTGCCCCCCTCCATGAAGAGTGGCGAATCTTTTCTGGTTTGCTTTAGTTATTCGACCCATCTGTCATCACCTGGAATGTCACTCTCGTAATATTCTCGGACCAGTCCGCATTGGGGGTCCATGAAATAGTCGATGGGTGGGTTGGTTACATGGCATGGCGGCCTCTTATTTTTGCATAGATCTAACGACACTGATACGGAATGAATCCGTCGTTCAACGTCAGATAGTTTCGGATTGTCTCGTTGACGGAACACATTCAACTGCAGGATTGCGTATTCATCTGCGTTGAATTTGCCGTCGTCCATTCCTCTTGACTGGCCCCGAGTGGAACCTTTGCCTGACTGATGGATAAGCCCTACTGGAAGGTTCTCCATTTCAGCCCATTCCTTTAATCCTTTAAGGACAGTAGATACTCCTTCGTATCCTGCTGCGCCTGGGAGTTGTTCAAGGAAATCGACCATAACGAATCTGGGTTTAGCTTGCCAGTAGTCCTCGCATTCACGCATCGCTTCTGACATGTCAGAGAACGATAAAGCGTTTGGGAATATCTTAATCCTGTTTAAGAACCCATCTTTGGCTTCTCGGATCTCGTTGAGGACAACTTCGTCTTCTGTGCGTAAGGCTTCCTCTACTTCAGCTAAGTTCCGCTGATATAGCAGGGCATACAACTTAGAGACAACAAGAATTTCTGGTTCATCTGGCGTGTAGATGACACCATGAAAGTCTGGGTCTTCTAAGAGGTTGCGTGCCATGGACGAGAGGATGACTGCGGACTTGCCGCTGTGTGCTCTGCCTGTGACAACGAGTACGTCGCTAGGCCAAACGCCTCGCATCTTCTGGTCTATGTCGTTAAGACCTAGATAGAAGCAGTCGTGGCTTCCTTTGGCGTATTCAACCCATCGCTCTACGGCGTCAGAGGTTGGTCTAAAAAATTTGTATTGGCTCTCTCCCTCGGGGAGATCGTGCCCTTCGAGAAGGGCGTCGATCTCCTCCGTGGTGAGGGCGACTGCTCCGCCCTCCTCCATTAGTTGCCCTTATAGGCGAACGCTTGGAGTTCTTCTCGTCGGGCGAGCCAGTCCCATTCGATGGCATCGTCTTGGGTTTGTCCAGAAGCTTGGTCCCAGACTTTGAGGGGGACATTGCTGTCTCCATCATTTACCCAGATGCCTACGTCACGGGCAACTTGCATCCCTAGACGGGCGAGTGCATCTTTAGACACTGAGAAGTTCGGGAAGTTCTTCCCTGTCTTCGTTACGTCTGTAGTGCCGTCTGCTTTTTCTTTCACTTCGTACACCTTGATTGTGCCGCCGTTCTCGTCGGCCCATTCGTTAGGTTGAAATGCTAGAAGGTTGAACGCTGTCTGGTTTTGTTCAGCGTTCTTACCCAAGCAGAAGTCAACTCGCTTGTATACACGCCCAGTCATTTTGCCTCCTGCTGGAGCAGCTTGCGCTGGTGCAGGAGCGGCAGCTACTGATGTGGCTGTCGGGCCACTCGGAGCGGCCTGCGTGGGGGCGCTTGCTTGACTATCTGAAGACCTGGAAACGCCGCTTTTCAGGCGACGCATCACAACCCCATCGGGAGACAGATCTATTTCCTGTCCCGATTGGCGAAGGACTTCCGTCTTCACAGTTTCAAACAAGGCGGTGGCTTCGGCAAGAATGCCTTCGTCACCCATGGACTCAGGGACGCTGCGCTCTATGGAGAGCGTATAGTCCGCTGTTTCATATGGTGCTTCACTTACTTTTTGGGTGAAGCTGACTGTTAGCTTTGCTGTATCAGTCATATTTTCCTTTCTCCCTGATTACCAAGGATTCTCTCCGAGGTGTTCACCTCGGCATTTGCCTGCCTGCCAGACAGGACACCATTTAGGGGAGCAGTGCCAGCCTCCCCAGTTCATAGGCCATGGTGTTTGGTTCGACATAATCGTCGGCACCATTGACCAACACAATTCCGTAAATGCCATCTTATCCTTATCGGTACGCACAATAGGGATTATTTGCACTTTGCCATTTACCAGTACACATAACACGAAGTCTTCTGTGTCAAACGCCAAACAGTAAGCGTGACTTTGTATGTCCCAACGCTTCTTCTCCCAAGGTTCATATTCTCGGTTGGGATTCTTCCAATCCCATATAGCTCCAGAAGCGTCAATCCAGTCAGCGGTACCAGTCAGTATCAAGTTCACGTTGTTTCTTACCCCTAGGGATAACTCAAACGATTTCTCTATGCCAACAGGATTGAGGTCTGGCATCACTTCTCTGTGCCACACTTCGACGTTCGCTAAAGCAACGTCTACGATTTTCTCGTAGCTGTGTCGCCAGACTTCTACCTTCGGTGCTTCTTCAGCTATATATGTTTCAGCAATGTCTAATAGTTCATCGACAGTTGGCAACGTGTCTTCGTTCATCATGTGTTCGCCATAGGTTTCTATGGCGTGATGAACTGCGTTGCCCCTCAGCAGATCTGAGGTTTCTTTTTGGCTTACAAGTTTGAATCGCTCTTGTCTTGCTTGCTCAGGGCATCGCAAGAAGGTGTTGATCCAACTTTGCCTTAATCTAATTTCAATCATATTTCTCCCATCTCCCTTTTACCCCTAATGTGGGTGCCCAGCAGGGAGAGGAACTGGGCACCCACAAGATTAAATGGGGGGTGACCCTTTGGGGGGTCACCCCCCATTATAAGACTTACAAGGCACACGTCAAGCTTTCGCATTTTCTAAATACACGGCTGCGTTAAGAAGACGGTCTGTTTCTTCTCTCATCCAACCGATACCACGGTTACAGGTATTGCAAAGCAGCCCTCTTACTTTTCCAGTGAGATGGCAATGATCCACTACTAGCAGTTCAGAAGTGGGATGTTCGCTGTCAGCGGACTGACAGATAGCACACTTACCTTCCTGTTCCTTAAACATGCGGTCATAGTCTTGGGGAGTTATCCCGTATCGGTGCAAAGTTTTCTTTCTGCGCCATTCAGGTCCCCGTTTGCGTTCGTAGTCACGCATGGCTTGATTGTGGCAGGTACGACAGCGTGAACGTACGCCGAGTTTGCCTGTTGATTGTTTATGGAAATTGGTGAGTGGCTGAGGGTTCTCCTCAGGACACTCTTCGTTGTAA
>PBPW01000111.1 GCA_002725545.1 Fidelibacterota bacterium
AGGAGTACTTTTGCAGGAAGTGGCTTAGCATTAGGAGCTAAGATAGAGATAGAGTGCTGGGCAGTAAAAAAGTAGCTATTTTTTAGGAACCTTGACTTTTAATTCTGAGATAAGCTCTAACAGTAACTCATCTGCCTTATCATCTGCTGCAGATCTTTTTTTTGTATCAAATTTATTGTAGACAGTTTTAAAATGAGTTGCTGTTTTCTTATTAATTTTTTTTAGAAGGAATGCTTCTTCAACTCTTCTTAAAAAAATACTCTTTGAATTAATTGTCATATTGGTTAATAATTATTTAAAATTAAAAAAAATAGGCTACTGTGCAACTTATAAACAAAAAAAATAATACTATAAGCCAAACAAATACTGAAATTTCAAAAATATTTGTGATTTATTGACAATATAATGAGGTGAATTGTAGTCTGGAAACTCTTGAATAGCATTTTGATTCCCACCTATATAAAATATTGTATCCGGATTTGGTGTCCATGAAACAAGTGGTTGAAAGAAAAACTTTTCTGAAAAGTCATTATATTCAGAAATAAATCTAAGGTTTAAATCATTTGAAAACTGATACCTTAAATCAAGTCTCGCAATATAGCCTTTAAAGTAAAAATCACCACCACCTAATTCCCTAATAGATGAGTAACTTATTGAAGGCTTTATTCTCAAATTGTTATTTACTGCTACCTCTGCAGAGAAATTAACATTTTCTCTATCCCCAAGAGCTAAATCCCTATAGGAAATATCTGGCCCCCATGTATAGAATAATGATAAATTAAGGAAACTGAAAGGTCGAGTAGACATTCTAATCCAATGATTTACAAAATCCTCAAACTTAGCATCTAAATGTGTTTTTACAAAGTTGTACTCATAATTATAAAGTATATCTGTATTTAATATTGTTAATAGTTGAATATAATATTGAAAACCAGATCTAGCTATTTCATTGTTCTGGTTATAGGTAAAATCTTGCCTCAAACTAATCCTATAGTTTTTTAATAAATCGGTATTTGGAAATTGGTGATAGCTATGCCAAAAAGAATATTTTTTAAAATCATTTCCAGTAATAAAGCCATTGTCTGATCTAAACCCTTGTGAGATATCTGTGTACTGAATAAATGTTCTCCAGGTTTCTGTTTCTCTTCTAATCTCAGCATAAAGGGCGCTTCCATTAATTTTCTCCCCATCTAACTTGACTGTATAGTCACCAAATTTTTTATCTGAGTCAATCCAATCTGCTATTGGTTCTTTATTTGAATTCATAAAGTATTCTAACTCAAACTTCCATACGTCGGAAAACTTGAAAAGGGCATCTACTCCAAACAAATTACCATAAGCCCCGTCTTCATATGATCTATTTGAACTTAAAATACCTATCTGAGCATTGGCGTTTATAAAATTCTGGTATCGAACTATGTTACTGAAACTTTTTCCTCCAACTCCTGAAAAAGATTCATATTGGGTGGGTACTAAATACGGAGACTCCTCATCAAAAGCAGTTAAGAAATAAAGTCTAGATTTTTTCCCTTGATTTAAGATTTTCCCAGCAAAGGATGGATTATTTATAGATCTGGAATAGAAAACATCTAGGGAATAGTCCATAGCATCAATCCCTCTATTAAAGAACGGTCTTTTCTCAGGATAATTTATTGCAGTTGGTGAATTTATATCAATTTTTGTTGCATCTGATTCAACCTGAGAAAAATCAGGATTTATTGTGGCTTCTAGAGATAGATTCTTATTTAACTCTATATTAGCACCTATCCCATATTCTACATTTGGAGTTTCATAATTTATACGGTCATAGAATTTAGTCCTCTCTCCAGATACGTTAGAGCTTAAATATGGTAACAAGTCAAATCTCTTATCTATTTTGATATCATTCATTACAATTGTATGGTCAATCTGACAAAGCTTACATGTGTTATCTCTATCTTGCATACTACTATAAGCCCTAACTCTTGAACCCTGATTATTAATATCCCTATAATAGGTGCTCAAGTTAATTTTCCATCTTTGATCTTTTCCATTAGGAAAAGGAATTTCTGAAAATGGTATTATAAACTCAACCTCATATCCAAAATCAGTATATCTTCCTAAAGATTTAAAATCAAAATTAGCGTCAAGAGACCAACCGGAATTCTGTCCAGAATATGCAGTTGCTTCAACTCTAACTCCATCAGCTTGACTTCCATATAAATTAGAAGTTAAACCAATATTATTTCTTGCATCACCGTATGTGTCAAAATGAATATTTGCAAAGTCATCTTCAAATAAAGATCTATTATCTCTTGGATGAATTGATGCAATAACCTCATCTCTATAAGCCTTAAAGCCAACATATAAAAAAGTATCTGTATATATTAAATAACCTGTGGTCTTGTATTCAGGGGTTATGTTATAACCAGGCTCATGCTCATAAAGAATTTCCAATTCTACTGAATTTTCTAACTCTTGATCAGAAAGAATTCCATCTAAAACAAATTTCGATTCTTCAGCTTTATTAAGATTTAATATATTTTCTTGAGAAAACGAGTAAGAACAGAGTAGGATAAAAAGAAGGGGCTTAATATTCATGATAAAGTATTGTTGTCTAATTTAATTAAAAAAGATTACTTCTTTTTAAAAAATGCTTTTACTTGAGATGAAAATCTTATCCACAAAGCAAATGCTACTCCAAAAACCCCAGTAGGCCAATAAATTACAAACAGTAATTTATAAAAGTCTTTTGAGTCTGACTCCCTTAATTTTTTCTTAAGTTCTTTGTAACTAAGTTTTTTCATTTATAGCATTTAAGACTAAATCTAATCTCACAAATTTAAAATGATGAAGTAACTGGTCCATTTTAAATACCAAAGATATTAAAATGTAAAAACTTAAAAACTATAGATCAATACTAACACCTATATTCCAATTATAGCTATAGTATTCTAATTGAATTGTTCTGCTTTGAACACCTTGGTAATATCTTAAAGGCTGATTAGTCAAATTTGTTATCTCAGCAAAAATTTTAATAGATGGGGATAAAGAATAGTTCGCATTAAGATCAATAAACAGTTGGTCATCATAGTACCTATCTTCCCATTTTTCATCTCCTAGTTTATCAGCAGATGCATCAGAAAAATTTAACGAGGCTCTTACAAATAATTTATCGTCTTCATATGCAAGTGATCCATTAAACATATTACTAACTGCTCCAATTAAAGGAGCATTGGGTCTACCTTCAATTCCATCAGTTTCAGAATCAGTAAAAGTATAATTTGAGTAAAGTGTTAATTTATCAGCTAGTTTGGATTGGAATGTAAGCTCTAAACCTGTAACAGATGCATTTTTACCATTCCTAACTTGCTCATAATCAAAACCTGTTAGTCCATTCCATGTATAGTTAGAATCAGTAAATCTATATAGCCAGTTGTCAATATTTTTATGAAATACTCCTGCAGAAATTAAACCAACTGAACCAATATAGTATTCAGCCATTAAATCTAAATTATTGGAAACCGTTGCTTCAAGATTTGGATTTCCAACTGAAACTTCTCTATCTTCTGAGTCTACTTTCTCATAAGGTGTTAGTTCATAATATCCAGGTCTGGCAAGCGAACTAGTGAATGCTCCGTTTATAATAAGGTTCTCTGAGATTTTAGTTTGAAGTGTTATATTGGGAAGAATATTGACAAAATCATTTGAACCTGACTTTGTTTCTTTCTGTTCTGTTTCTTCATCAAAACTATTTCCAGTATAGCTAATATCAGTTGCTTCCAATCTTGCTCCGAATAGTAAAGTTGTTTTATCTGATAATGGGTTGACTGACATTACATAGGCAGAGTTTATAGTCTCTTCTGCAATATAATTAGCTGCAACGTATTCTTTAGGAACAGCCTCTGAGTTTCCAGGAGTCATATTTAGGCTTGCTAGATACTGAACTGTTGGCATCAAACCAACATTATATTCAGACCCTGGAATAAAGTTAGGGGGCTGTGCATTTCCAAAAGGAACATCAGATAATAATTCAACCCCTAGCTGATCTTCAATATCATATTCATAAAATTCATTTATTCTTTCTTTATTTTTAGTTTGAGATTTCGCCCCAAACTTTAATTTCTTTTTGTTGCTTTCTCCATATGGAAGGCTAAAGTCAATTTTAAAAGTCAAATTATCCTCCTCTGTAAATTTATTTTCAAAGTATGCTTCTTTGATTTTTGCTTTAGACGGGTCGTTCCACCCTGATCCAAATATTGGTTTCGGTAGTTTCCTTTTTGTTAAATCAAAAGTTAAGTCAACACCCTTTTGATCAAATCTAATATACCTCTCATCAGGTCTTTCTTCAGATGCTTTAGAGTATGAAGCTTTCCAATCAACCCCTAATTTTCCAAAAAAATGCTCCCCTCCAAAAGAATATTGTGATGACTGTTGTGCTTCAAGTCTAGTGTTTTTATTCCTATCGTTATCAATACCTCCTTTAGATAATTTTCTAACTCTATATGTGTTTTCTCCTTTATCCCCAGGGTCATCAGCCCTTAATCTCCATCTATTTTCCCAATCATCTCTTTCATTATATAATGACTTGAAGTATATATAATGTTGAGGATTAAATTCATAATCTAGATTCAGTGATAAACTCTTTCTCAACCTCTCAACATCATAAATCCTTATATCCATTTCATTTATCTCATACTGATCCCCCTCCTCATTCCATTCAAACTCTATATTATCAAAACCATAATCTTTTCTATTATAAGAACCACTAACAGTATATGAAAATTTGCCAAGATTATTTGCTAGAACAACTCCTAGCTGCTCATTCATTGCATCTTCTCGTATTGGACTAGATCCTTTTGATAGGTTAGCAGAGAAACGGAATTCCTGTGGTCTAGATCTAGTAACTAGATTAACACTTCCCCCAATAGCATCAGCGTCCATATCTGGGGTTAGGGTCTTATTTACTTCTATTGCTTGAATCATATCTGAAGGAATTAAATCAAGTTGTACAATTCTATTGCCACCCTCAGCAGATGGTATTCTCTCTCCATTAAGGGTAACAGAATTAAACTCTGCTCCAAACCCTCTCATATTAATTGTCCTAGCCTCACCTCCATCTCCTTGCATAGCTATACCTGGAATTCTTTTTAGAGCATCCCCTATATTTGCATCTGGAAATTTTCCTACCTGATCAGATGAGACAACATTTGTAACATTAAGATCATTCCTTTGCTTATTTAATGCTTTAACTGTTCCTCCTTGAAAACCAGAAACAATTACTTCAGATAATTCTGTGACATTTGGAGCTAGGATAAACAAAATAGATTCATCAGTATTATCTACAATTCTTGTTTGCGATTCAAATCCAATATATGAAACTGTTATTGACTCCCCCTGACCTATATATATATTAAAAAACCCATCAAAATCAGTAATGGTTACCTCATCACTTGATCCAGTTGTTATAGTGGCACCTGGTAAGGGAAAATTATTTGCATCTATGATTCGGCCTGAAATATAAGTTTGGGAATAAGTAAAAGTAGAGAATAAGAGGGAAACTAAAAGTAATTTTTTCATAGGTTAAGTTTAAAATATGCAACGAAAATACTACTGTAGTATTACATAATGTTAAACCTAATGTTAAGAAATAATTAAACCCTTAAGAGCTAATTTGGGATAGTTCAGTTACTGCATTAACTAGAGAGTCTAGTTCTTCAGTTGTAGTAAATATGTTAGGGCTAATACGACATCCATGTACATTTGCTCCATCGATAGCGACAGTAAATATTTTATATTCATCAAACAAAAGTTGAGCCATTTTACCTGGCTTAATATTTTTTAATCCAACATTCCCAATTCCACAACTTCTTTGAATATCCTCAGGAGTATTCACTAAAACATTTTTCTTTCCTCTTAATTTATCTGACCAATATCTTTGTAAGAATCTGAGTCTTTCTTCCTTCTTTTTTACACCAATCCAATTGATGTAATCAATTGCGTTGGAGATTGCTATGTCGGTATGAACAGGATGAG
>PBPW01000106.1 GCA_002725545.1 Fidelibacterota bacterium
AAGAAAAGAATTTAGAGAGGCTTTACCAAATCCTTTAGTTGGTGAAAAACCAGAAATATCAGTAAGTGTTTTTACACCTCCAAAAGAAGTTGAAGTTCCTGAAATAATAGAGATTGATACCGCTGATTGGCCCACAAAAGCGATCGAAACTGAGATAAGTGAACTAGAGGAATCCCCCACCCTTGAGACAGGGACAGCTATTAAAACAAAAGAAAAAAATATTATCACCGCTGGAGGAACAGAATTGGAAGATCCAGACCCTGCGTCATTGGGACAAGGGTTAGGAAAAATAGATTGGAAAGCTCTTGAATCTAAAGACTGGTATAAAGGAATGTTTGGTGTGCCTGCTATACAGCAAGATGGTTCAGCAGAAATAAACATGACAGAGCCAGACGAAGTGATGAAACAGGTTCTTGGTTATGGAGGAAGATTTCTTACAACTGATTCTAATGATCCTTTGTTTGAGGTAGCTGAAATACTTCGCAAAGCTGCTGTTGAAGAATGGGATGAACTTACACTTAAAGAAGCTTTGTTCCCTACTACTTGGTGGCAAAATACTGCTCCTAGAGCTAGAAATTTGCAAAAAACAGAATCGGTTGATCCAGCTAAAGCAAAAGCTTTATTAGCTCCTGCTTTGGAAAATGTTACAGAAACAGCAAATCAAATAGGCATAACATTAACCACAGAAAGAGCTTCACAAATTGCTAGAAGTTATTACATAGAAGAATGGGATGGTCCTCGTCTTCAAAACTATTTATTCATGGAAGCAGATTGGGATGTTGGCAAAGCAGGAGGGGTTGTTCAAGACAACTATAGAGTTGTGGATATTTTGTCAAATGATTACATGGTTGGGCATTTAATAGATCCTTCCATACGAGACACGTATGCTAAGAGACTTGCTACAGGTGAAGAAACAGAAGCAGGTTTAAGAGCAGAGTTCAGTAGAATGGCTGGTTCAGCATACGGTTTGATAGAAGATAGGCTTAATCAAGGGTATTCAACTCAAGAAATAATGGCTCCTTATCGTATGGAAATAGCCAGACAATTAGACATTCTTGATAGTAATAGTATTGATTTTGTTAATGATGAAAAATATATGCCGTTTTTAACTAGTGTAGGTGAAGGTGCTGGAATGATGACCATTGGGGCTGTAGGAGAATACATAAGAAAAAGTCCAAAATTACGACCTTTATGGGAAAGAACAGATTCAGCTAAAAGAAATGCTCGTTCATTTGCAGACTTTGTTACTCAGAAATTCGGAGGGTTAGGTTAATGGCATCAGATAATGAAATAACTTTTCAACCTATTTTTAAAGGACAAAAAACCAACAACCCTGAAGAAATAGCTCGTTTAGCTTCTGAAGGGGCAGAGTATGACCATGACTTTTTAAGAAGTCGTGGCGGCAGTTGGCGAGATCCTTTTACTGGGGTGCAGATAGGACAAGCTGTTGATTGGACTGGCGTGTCTCAAATGGCAACAGTTGGAGCAGGTGGGCAACTTACAACAAGTCCCAATGTTCCTTTTGGTCATGTGATTGATCCAACTACAGGAGAATCTACAGGCACTTATCTTTCATGGGACAATGAAGGCAACAGGCTTGGTGACGTTATGGTTGCTGGTGATATTGTTAGTCCAGCTAAGGGAATGTCTGAAGAAGAGCTTTTAGATATTGCTGGTCGAGTGGCTATTGTTAATACTTTTCAGCAGGACCGTGTTGCTTTGATAGAGCAGTATGGTGATTACTTTTTAGAAGAAGTAGGCACAGATATTGTAGGTGGGTCTGTTAGTAAACTTGACGAGTTGCGTTTCAACTCTAGAGGCTATGATTTGTTGACAGGTGGGGTTCCTTCTTCTTACAGGGATGAAGATTATGTGTCTGTTGATGATGATGCGATGGCAGCAGTAGCAGGTAATTCAATGTCTTTAGCAATGATGAAATCCAACCTTGAAGTTTATGGAACTTTAGTCGGTCCTTATGATGCACAATATCGTGAAGCGGCTGGAATGGTTACTTCTCAAAGTGCTGTAGGTTCAAGTGCTGTTGACATGGGAGCAAATGAATCAAGTGGAACGCCTGAGCAAACTTTTAGTCCTAATGAAACAGCCACAGGTATCCTTAGAAACACATTAAAAAATTATGGGTTAGAAAGTTTATTGAATGACAGTGCTTTAGATTTAGAAAATCTTTATGTTTCTCTTGATGACATGGATGCAGTATGGGCAGCAGTAAGACAAAGTGCCACATACGCTACTCGTTTCCCAGGTATGGCAGGTTTATCAGCATTAGGTCGTGCGATTACTGAAGCTGAATACATTACTTTAGAGACTTCTTACGCACAAACATTAAATGCGTATGGTATGCCTAAAACTTTTTATGATGGTCCAGAAGATTTTGGAAGTTTAATTGCTGGGGATGTTTCTCCTTCAGAGTTTGCTCAACGAGTTCAAACTGCATACGAAGCACAAAAATTAACCAGTCCAGAAGTTCGTACTGCTTTAACCGACTATTATCAAATTACAGACGGTGATTTAACTGCCTATTATTTAGATCCGGAGAGAGCCACAAATATCTTTGAAGAACGTGAAAGATTAGGAACAGCCAAATTTAGTGCGATTGCTACCGAGTATGGTTCTCCTATCACACAACAAACCGCAGAAGCCTTACAGGAAGCTGGGTTTACTGAGACTCAAGCTCGTCGGGGATTCCAAAAAATAGCGCAGTCCACATTAGATGAAGAAACTGTTAGTGAACAGCTTCAAGGCGATGACATAACTTTTGACGACCTTACACAAGCAGAGTTCAACCTTGATCCGGAAGCTGCTCGTAGGTCAGAACAACGTCGTCAAAGACGATTAGCTGAGTTCAGCCAAACTGGTGGTCCTTTATTAACTCAAGGTGGTTATACAGGCTTGGGTTCAGCTAGGTAACTTCGTAGTCCCTTTTCTAGCAGTAACAAATTCGTCAGCAAGCACAGTTTTAAAACCTAAATCGTGAATAAAAATTTTCACGTAGTTGTCTTCATAGCACTCAACTACAAATCCTACTGAGCGTTTAGTCCCAGCTTTACGTTTAAGTTGCACACGTATATTAGTTCCAGCTTTTAAAATTCGTTGACCTTCACGGCGTATCTCTTTGACAGTTGCACGTTCTTCTGTAGTTTTAGTTACCCAATTAGACATACATAGATTAAGATTATGTCGGATAGCTTCTTCGGTTGTTAAACGCTTCCCGTTTAGAACATAAGTTGTCCCAGCAGCTATAGATTTAGCTAAAGTGCAAAACCCACAAATATAATTTCCATATTTAGTTTTTCTTAAACATGGAGGGTTATTTAATTCAGGGAATTTAGATAACACATTCTCATTCATTCTTCGATTCTCCAATCGTTGTTGTATAACTATTGTATCACCTTTGTCTAATTGGGCGGTGGATGCAAATGTATTACATAAGTGTAATTATTCTGCTACACTCAATAATGACTAAATAAACCAGGTGCTTTTTTGAAAGTGAAAAAAAAGACTGGAAATTATTTATGTCACCGCCATTGGCTCTACCTCCTGAGTCAATGTGAAATGGGAGAGGAGCGAGACATAGATGGCTGAGGCAAATGATACTGAAGCAATCGAATTAGATGAAAACGGAGAACCGAAACGTAACTTTCGGAGAGTTCTTGAAGATAGAGCCGCTGATGCTGAAGCTCAAGTAGCTGAACTTCAGGCAAAACTACAAGGACTTGAAAGAGCAGAAGCGTTTCGTTCAGCAGGGATTGACCCTAATGACAATCGACAATCGTATTTTGTTAAAGGATACGATGGAGAGATTGATGCAGAGTCAATTCGTGTAGCAGCAATGTAAGCTGGGTTTCTTGAAGAAATTCAAAATACCGAGCAAATTGCTCCGCAAGGAAGTGAGGTTCTCGAACCAGAGACCACAACTACACTTCATACGGAATTAGCTGCACAACAAAGAATTGCTGAAGCTAGTGTTCAAGGGCAACCAGTTGTTCCACCGGATTTAAATGAACAAATCCGTGCGACAACGAACGAACAAGAGTTGAAAACCCTGCTACGTTCTCAAGGATTCGAGGTCGATGTTCAAGGTTGATTAGCCTCTCGTTCCTAAAAGGATTTAATTAAAAATGGCTTATACACAAAAATCAAGTGTGTCGTCAGATCAAGTAGCATTTGAGCAACTCGCTCATTTCGCTCTGCGTAAGCAAGTTCTTCACGAAGAGTATGCAACCGTTAAAGCAACAAAGCAGTCCCATAATGGTTCTGGTGTTACTTTCACGATTTACAATAATCTCGCTCAAGCAACTTCAGCTTTAACAGAGACTTCTGATGTCACAGCAGTCGCTCTAGGCGACAGCACCGTAACGGTGTCATTGGCTGAATACGGCAACGCAGTTGTAACAACTGCTGCGCTTCGTGGGCAGTCTTTCTTTAACGTAGATTCAGATGCAGCTAACATCGTTGGCTTTAACGCTGCTGATTCTATGGATCAGGTAGTGGCTGATGTTCTATACGCTGGCACTAACGTCACGCACATTTCGCAGTCGTCAAGAGGCGCGCTTGTAGCGGGCAACGTAATCACTTCTGACAGTGTTCGTGAAGAGGTAGCTGGACTTCGTTCGGCCGCAGTTCCAACATTTGATGGAAATGCTTACATCGGGTTTATTCACCCAGACGTAGCTTACGATTTCATTAAAGGCACAGCCGTTACTGATCTTCGTAGCTTCCAAATACGTCAAGACGCAGATGGAGTCCGTAAGGGTTCTATTGGTATGTTCGATGGAGTTGACTTCATTGAAACACCACGCGCTTTGCTCGTAGCTGATGGAGGTAACTCCACTGTTGATGCTTACGGCACAGTAATTATTGGACAGCAAGCAATAGCAAAGGGTTACTCTACCATGTTCGGTCCTGATCCTTCTGTTGTGTTCGGTCCTGTTACCGACAGCTTGCGTCGTTTCCAGCCTGTAGGTTGGTACACAATGTGCGGTTATGCCCGCTTCCGTGAAGAAGCGATTCGTCGTATCGAATCAGCTTCAAGTATCGGAGCTAACTAACACACACGTTGGTTTTAGGGTCGGGAGTCGGCAAGCCTCTCGACCCTAACCAGCAATTAGAGGTTAAGATAGAGTAATGACTTACAAAGTAAAAAAACCTAAAAGACCGAGAGGTAGATAAATGGGAAAGTATTCTTCTGTTGGCATCCTTACTCAACGTGGAACCTCAAAGAAAACAAAAGTTCGTAGAGATTCCGATGGCTCTGTCGGAGGAATCCAAACTGAACACTGGAGTGGGCAAATTGATGCTACTGTATCTCCAGAGTCAGTTGAGATGAGAGTCCTCCAGGGAGGCGTGGAATAATGGCTGTTACAGCAAGTGGGATGTTTTGTCCCACATTTTTAGATATTTTGGATGGCACACAGTTAGCGGTTAATACTGCTTCTGATTCATTCAAGTGTGCGATGATAACTAATTCATCCACACCAGACTTTGACACTCACGATCATTGGTCGGATCTGTCAAGTAATGAAGTTTCCGGCACAAATTATACTGCCGGTGGCGTGGCTTTAGGTAGTGTCACGATGACGAGTGCTTCTGGTGCTTTGAAGTTTGATGCTGCTGATACGAGCTGGGCTACTTCTACTATTTCAAATGCGAGAGCTGCGGTCATTTATGACGACACTCTCTCTAATGATCCGTTGATTTGTCTAGTGAATTTCGGTTCAGATTATTCTAGTGCTAATGGTACTTTCCAAATCACTTGGAACGCTGCTGGTATTTGGACAATCGACTTAACACCGTAGGAGGTTTTTAAATGGCAACTGCTTACCCAGGTGCGCTTGATGCAACTAATAACCAACTACGCACAGATATTGGTCCTACTGATGATTTGGATGCGTCAGGTAAAGAGCATGACGAACAACATGTGAATGTTAATGGTGCTGTAGTTGAACTTGAAACCAAGTTAGGTACTGGTGCTTCAACAGCTACTAGCGGTGCTGTCATGATGGGTACTGGTTCCGGCACATCAGCCTGGGACACTTCACCCACTATTCTTGGCGCTCTTACTGTCGGTGCTGATGGTTCAGGACACGACGTAACTTTCCACTCAGACACGGCTGGTGACGCTATGGTTTGGGATTCCTCAGCGGAATCTTTGACAATAACGGGAACTAATGGTCAAACAGCGTTGGCGGTAGCTGACGGTAATGTCACTATGGCTGACGATCTTACTGTTACTGGTGCTGTGACTGCTGGTAGTCTTGTAGCTCCTCTTGCTATAAACGCTCAGACAGGAACTACCTACACGTTTGTGGCCGCCGACGCTGGCAAGCTAGTAACTGCTAGTAACGGTTCCGCTCAGACTTATACTGTGCCTCCTAATTCTTCGGTTGCGTATGATACTGGGACTACGATTACCATTATTGGTATAGGTGCTGGTAAAGTAACTTTGGCTCAAGGGTCAGGAGTGACGATTAACAGTAAGGACTCTGAGAAGGCGATTGATGGGCAACACGCTTCTGTTACGTTAATTAAGACAGCTACAGATACTTGGCAATTAGTCGGCGCATTGCAGGCTTGATATGTCTTTCATACAGGCTCTTATAGGCTCGATAACAGGCGCAGGTGGGGGCGCTCCTCTTGACATAACTACTAGTGGTGGGACAAGAAACGTGGTGGGAATCTATTCGTATCACACGTGGACTTCCAACGACAGTTTTACGCTTAACACAGCGGCAGATCGTGACATCGAATGGTGCATGATAGGCGGTGGTGGTTCAGCAGGGAAAAACAATCCATCCACCCAGCCTGGTGGAGGCGGTGGTGCTGGTGAGCGAGTTGCGGGTACTTATTCTTCCATGCCTGCTGGGACTTGGAACACACAAATTGGAGCAGGCGGGGCGGGTAATCCAGCAGGTAGCAATCCGACTCCTTGGTGGTACGGCAATATGGGCAGTATTTCAAAATCTCAACAAACTTCAGGAAGCGGTGGCGACACTATTACAGCCAATGGCGGTGGTTATGGGGCAACGTACCCATATGCCGGCGGTTCAGGTGGTTGCGGCGGTGGGGGTAGCGGCGCTTATGGTACTAGTGGTGCTGGCGGAACCGTTAGCCATTATTCCGGCTCAAACCCTCCGTGGGCTACAAGCACAGGCTACGCAGGCGGTCAAGGCTCATATAATTCAAGTGGGTATGTCGCCGGCGGTGGCGGTGGTGGAATAGGAGGAACTGGTGGTTTGCCAAGCAATGTTTCTCCTTGGAATTTTTACGGTAGTCCACTAAATTCAGGGGCTGGTGGACCAGGAGCTACTCATCCGTTAACCACAGGAAGCAGTGTTATTGCAACGACTACTGGTGTTGGTGGTGCTGGAGGTGGTGGCAACGCTGCGGGAGCAACAGCACCAAGCGGAGTAGCGGCAAGCAACTCAGGCGATAGTGCGGCGGCACCCGCTAATAGTGGTAGTGGTTCATCTAGCGGACACGAAAATTCCGATGTCGGTGCTGGCGGTTCAGGTTACATAATACTTAGATGGGTGACTTTAGTCTGATGGCTCATTTTGCTCAAATAGATGAAAATAATGTTGTTGTTTGTGTAACGGTTGTACCTGACAGAGAAGAACATCGAGGACACGATTTTCTAAATGAAATTGGTATCGAAGGTACTTGGATTCAAACTTCTTACAACACACATTGCAACAAACACGATCATGGGAAAACGCCTTTACATGGAAATTATGCATGCATCGGGTTTCATTGGTTACCAGATGAAGAAATTTTTGTTCTGCCGAAACCTCATCCTTCATGGATTTTGAACACAGAAACAGCAACGTGGGACCCTCCAGTAGCTTACGATAAAACAAAACACGAAGGTTATTGGTGGGATGAAGATGTTAAAAATTGGGTGAAACCACCTAAGCCACATCCTAATTGGATTTGGTCTGATGATATGTTTGAGGATTTTGCTGGTTGGGTACCGCCTGTAGAAGCACCCGCTGATGATGGTGAAACTGAATATGAATGGGATGAAGACTCGCAGACTTGGGTTGTGGTGTGAAGTTATTAGAACGCAACAAAGAAGGTAAAAGAATTGCGAAACTATTTGAAGA
>PBPW01000112.1 GCA_002725545.1 Fidelibacterota bacterium
ACTTAGAAAAGTATAAAAACTAACAGTAAAAAAAGATCTGAAAAATCCCTGCATAAGACAATTTTACATTGTGATAAGTGATTTGTATAAAATTAATTTATGGCTTAATTAGGAGCCAAAACAGTAGCCAGCACTTCTTACTGTTCTTATAAAATCTTCTTTTACGTCATTATTGATAGATTTTCTTAATCTTCTTATGTGTACATCAACAGTGCGAGGTTCCACATATGCTTCATCTTTCCACACATGATTCAAAAGTTGTTCTCTTGAAAAAACTCTGCCGATATTTTCCATAAAAAAAACTAATAGATTAAATTCTGTGGGACCAAGATGGAGTGTTTCGCTGTCTCTTGTTACCTTATGAGATACGAGGTCAACTACGATCCCCTTATATGACAAAACTTCTTCAGTGAACATCGGTCTAATTCTTCTTAATACTGCTTTAACTCTTGCCATTAATTCATTTACAGAAAAAGGTTTAGTGACATAATCATCTGCTCCAGTTTCTAAACCTCGAAGTCTATCTTCTTCTTCACCCCTTGCAGTTAACATTATAATTGGAAGATTTTTTAGTTCTTTATTTTTTCTAATACGTCTACAAAGTTCAATTCCAGACAATTTTGGTAACATCCAATCTAAAACTAAAAGATCAGGTGCTTTATTCAAAATTTTTTCAAGAGCCATTTCACCATCAGTTGCTGTATCAACTTTAAATCCATCTTTAATAAAATTAAATTTTAATAATTCAAGTAGTGAACTCTCATCTTCTACAATTAAAGTTTTTAATTTCATTGTTTATTTTTTAATAAATTTTTATTACAATTTGATTACAGTTATTTCTTTTTTTTAAGAGGTTTGATTGCTTCCCACTCCCTATCTGGTCCATCATTATACAAAGGCTCTCCTGATACTGCATAATATATGTCTTCGGCAATATTTTGAACATAATCTCCAGCCCTCTCTAGATCCTTAACCATATAAAGTAAATTTGTGCATGCTGATATTCTTTTAGGATCTTCCATCATATAAGTTAAAAGTTGTCGAAGAATACCAAGATATTAATCATCAATTTCTTCATCCATTTCCCAAACAATTTTTGCTTCCTCTGCAGAAAAGTTTACAAATGATTGAATAACTTTTGCTATCATAACTCGAACATGCTCTCCCATTCTTAATATATCTCGTACAGGCTTTTCTGGTAAAACAAGTTCAATCATAGCAGTACGTTTTGCAATATTTGTTGAATGATCTCCTAATCTTTCAAGATCTTTGTTCATTTTAATTGCGGAGAAAATTGTTCTTAAATCTGTTGCCATTGGTTGTCTTTTTCCCAATATAAGAACTAGTTTTTGATCAAGCTCCCTGAATTTTTCATCAATTAAATTATCTGCTTGAATTACTTTGTCAGCTAATTCTGTATCTTGATTTTTTAAGGCACCCAAAGCTTCTTTTAATTGATTTTCCACTAAACTTCCTATGTCTAAGATGCTGTTATTAATTTCTTTCATCTCCTCATCATAGGATTTAACTATATGTGTATCTTGTTCCATTTATCCAAACCTTCCCGTTATATAACCCTGTGTTTTTTCATTATCAGGATTAGTAAAAATTTTTTGTGTATCACCTGTTTCAATTAGTTCCCCTAAATGAAAAAACCCAGTTCGTTGTGATACTCTAGCTGCTTGCTGCATAGAGTGAGTCACTATCACAATAGTGTAATTTGCTTTAAGCTCATCAATTAATTCTTCAATTATTGCTGTTGCAATTGGATCTAATGCTGAACATGGTTCATCCATTAAAATAATATCTGGATTAACAGCTATTGCTCGTGCAATACATAAGCGTTGTTGTTGTCCACCAGATAAGCTTGTGCCAGGTTCATGCAAACGATCCTTTACCTCTTTTAAAAGTCCTGCTCTCTTTAATGATGAATGAACTATTTCTTCTAAGTCTGTTTTGCTTTCAGTTATACCATGAATAGTTGGCCCATAAGCAACATTATCAAAAATAGATTTAGGAAAAGGGTTTGGTTTTTGAAAAACCATTCCAATTTTTGAACGAAGACTTACTACATCAACTTCATCCGAAATAATTTCCTCATTATCTACTGTAATAGATCCATCAACTTTACAAATATCAATTAAATCATTCATTCTATTGATACATCTTAGAAAAGTAGATTTTCCACAACCAGAAGGTCCAATTAGTGAAGTAACTTCATTTTCATTAATATTTAATGACACTGAATGAAGTGCTTGTTTTGCACCATAATGAACATTTACATTTTTTGAAGATATTTTTATATTTTTCATATTACCATTTTCTCTCAAACTTACTTCTTAAGAATACTGCTAAAGCATTCATTAAAAATAAAAATATTAATATCATCATTATTGCTGCAGCAGTTTTTTCTTGAAACCCTCTCTCTGAACTTTCTACCCAAAGATAGATTTGTACAGGTAAAGCTGCAGATGGCTCTGTGAAACCGGTTGGAATATTTGGGATAAAAGCAATCATTCCTATCATAATCAAAGGAGCTGTTTCCCCTAAAGCTTGCGCTAAACCAATAATAGTACCAGTTAAAGTGCCTGGTAATGCTAATGGTACCTGATGATGAAATACCGCTTGCATTTTTGATGCCCCCATCGCTAAAGCACCTTCTTTTATAGATGGTGGGACGGCTTTAAGAGAGGCACGACAAGCTATAATTATCGTGGGTAGCGTCATTAGTGCTAAAACAGTTCCTCCAACCAAAGGTGTACTTCTTGGAAATCCAAAAACATTTAACAAAATACCCAGTCCTAACAAACCAAATACTATAGAAGGAACAGCTGCTAAGTTGGCAATATTAACTTCAATTAACTCTGTAAACTTATTTTTTGGTGCAAATTATTCTAAATATATTGATGCGCCAATACCAATTGGAAACGCTAATAAAAAAACAGTCATCAAAGTAAATAATGATCCTACAAAAGATCCAGCTATACCAGCCAATTCAGGATGTCTTGAATCAGCATTCTTAAAAAAGAAATTATTAAATTTAGTTTTTAATCTGCCGGTTGAAACAAATTCATCAAAAAATTCTAATTGCCTATCATTTAATTTTCTTTTTTTCTCTTCAATATTACGTCTAGCATTTCCTTTTAACAGTTGATCAACATCACTATGAGCAGTAACAAAAATCTTCTGAGTAGTATTTAAAATATTTGGATTATTTAAAAAATACTCCTTAATTTCTTTATCAACATTTATTGAAAACATCTTTTTTATCAACTTAATATCTTTTTTACTTAAGTCAGGTAGTGCTTTGGCAATGGCATTTTTTTTCACTCTAAAAAATTTTGCTTTTACTTGTTCTTCATAAGTTGAGTCAGAAGTAATTTTTAAAGTTTCTTGATCATACGACACCTCTAATTCAATTACAGATTTTTGAAAGGAAGAATATCCTTTAGAGAAAATAGTAAATAATAAAAAAAATAAAATCGCTATTCCCATTAAAGTAGCAATTAAGCCATAAGTTTTGAATCGGCGATCAGCTGCACTTCTTTTTTTTCTTAATTGAATAATTTTTTCGTGTGAATATTGATTACTCATATCGTTCTCTATATTTTTTAACAATTCTTAAAGCAAAAATATTAAGAATTAATGTAATAACAAATAAAACTAATCCTAATGCAAAAGCTGATAAGGTTCGTGGGTCATCAAATTCTTGATCACCAATTAAAGCAATAACAATTTGTACTGTAACAGTGGTAACATTTTCAAAAGGATTTGCAGTTAAATTGGGCGCAGTACCTGCAGCCACAACGACAATCATGGTTTCTCCAATAGCCCTTGAAACACCTAGTAAAAAGGCACCCACAATACCAGGAAGGGCAGCTGGTAGAATGACCTTTTTAATTGTTTCTGCTTTATTAGCGCCAACACCTAAAGACCCTTCTCTCAAACTTTGAGGGACAGAATTTATTACATCATCTGATAACGAAGATATAAAAGGTATAATCATAATGCCCATCACCAAGCCTGCAGCAAGAGCACTTGTAGGCGAAGCATCTATTCCCAAGGACTGACCAAATGTTTTGACAAATGGGGCAACAGTAACAAAAGCAAAGAAACCATAAACTATAGTAGGGACGCCAGCTAAAATTTCTAAAAGAGGCTTCACTATACTTCTTATTTTTGGTGAAGCATATTCAGATAAATAAATTGCTGTAAATAATCCAATAGGTGTAGCAACACTCATTGCAACAATCATAATCAAAAATGTTCCAGCAAATATTGGAATAGCTCCAAATGATCCTTGGGATCCTGACTGACCTTCTCGTATAGGAATATAAGGATACCACTTAGTTCCAAATAAGAATTCAAAAATAGATACTTCAGAAAAAAAACGTAAACTTTCAAACAATAATGAGAAGACAATTCCAACAGTTGTTAAAACTGCTACTGTAGAACAAAAAAATAGAAAATATTTTATATAATTTTCAATTGATTTCTGTGCACGAAAAGTGGGTTGCAATTTTCTAGAGGCAATCATAACTCCTAAAATCATAAAAATTAAAACACTTAAATAAAAAGCAACTGTACTTGTAAATTTAAGTGAAGAGTAATGTTCCGCAGCATTTAATATTTCTATTGCTTTTCCCTCAGCAAAAGAAATGTTTGAAGCAACATTTTTTATCTCTGCAATTAATAGCCCAGGATTAAGAGTGGGGTTTAATTCAAAATCAAAGTTTGCAAGGACAAGATTTTGAATTATTTGATTTTCAAAAATGATCCACCCAAAATAAACAATAAGAGCAGGTAGCAAACACCAGACCATCATGTATTGCGCATAATATGTAGGAAGAGAAACTGTTTTGATATCTAACTGCTTAGCGTTTGATTTAATTCGTGATTTTCCAAAAATATATGCGGAATAAATACCAAGAACTATAATAATTAGAGACCAATAAAACATTAGATATTTAGAAAGAATACTAAACTTTTGTTACAGTTATATTACAATGATATGAATCAATAAAAAAAGAGGGGAAAATCCCCTCTTTTTATTCAATTAGATTAAGGTTATTTGTAATTTGTCAAATTAGCAATGTCATCAAGAACTTTGCTTCTATCAGCTGGACTTAACTCGACCAACCCCGCATCCAATAAATAACCTTCTGTTGCTTCCTCACTTACAAACTCATTAACATAATCCATTAACCCAGGGATTACACCTACATGCGCTTTTTTGATATAAAAGAATAAAGGTCTTGCAATAGGATATGAATAATCTTGAATACCTTCTTGAGAGATTTCTACCCCATTAATTTTAGAAGCAGAAATTTTATCTTCATTATTTGCTAAGAAACTATATCCGAAAATACCGAATGCACCTTGCTCTTTTGTAATGTGTTCAACATAAAGTTCATCATTTTCACCACCCTCAATAACATGGCCATCTTCACGGTAAGCTTTACAGTCGCCATCAGCAACCAACATATCTTTGACACAACCTTTTTTCATTACGAGTGAATCAAACGCATCTCTTGTTCCAGAAGAAGGAGGGGGTGCCATAATAGAAATTTCTACTTTTGGTAATCGCTTATCAATTTCAAACCAAGTGCTTGGTGCATCTTTATTGTCTCTCGCCATAGCTTGCCAAATTTCTTCCTTTGAAAGATCTATTCCACCTTTCATAGCTGCACCATTTGTGTCCTTCCACTCATAATCAGAAGAGTAAGCAAATGCAATACCGTCATTACTAACACGTACTTCTACGATATCCATTACACCGCCATCTTGGCATAATTTAAACTCTTTATCTTTTTGTGCTCTTGATGAATTTGTAATATCAGGGTGTTCAACTCCAACACCAGCACAAAATAATTTATGTCCTCCCCCAGAACCTGTGCTTTCAATAACTGGTGCTTTCATTCCTTCAGAAGCCATTTTTTCAGCAACTAGTGTTGCAAATGGATAAACAGTAGAAGATCCAACGATAGATATATAATCTCTTGCAGAAACTGAGCTTGTAATTGCAAAAGTTACAATAATTAAACTAAGAACAAATTTTTTCATTTTAAACCTCTGTAAATAAATTTAAGGTAGAAATAGATCTATAATATTACAGAAATATTAAAGATTTGTTTTTTATTAATTAAATTCAAAAGGTAAATAAACAGTAAAAGTACTTCCTTGATTAATCTCACTCTCAATTGTAAACTTGCCATTATGGCGGTTTATAATATGTTTTACGATAGATAAACCTAGTCCTGTACCACCTAAGTCCCTAGATCGGTTTTTATCAATTCTATAAAATCTTTCTGTTAAGCGATTAAGATGTTCATTGGAAATTCCCTCGCCTTGATCTTTAATTTGAACTTGAACATAAGTATTATCATCTAGGATAGCCTGCTTTAGAACGATGTTTATCTCACTTCCCTCATCTGAATACTTAATTGCGTTATCTATAATATTTATAAATACTTGAATGATAGAATCACTGTTAAGAGAAATCAATTTTTTAGTAAAATGATCATTTAAATTTACTTTTAATTTTTTATCTTCAATTTTTTTATTTAAATTATCTATTACTTTTTTAAGAATGTTTGCAATCTCTGTTTCTTTTAATTCTAGAGGCTTATCTCCTGCCTCATATTTGCTTAACAACAATAAATCTTCGACTAATCTTGTCATACGCCAAGCTTGATCCTCCATAATATCTAAAAATTTGTTTGTGGTTATTTTATCTAGATTAATATCATTTTTAATAGTTTCAATATAACCAACTATTGATGAGAGAGGTGTGCGCAATTCATGACTGACATTAGCAACAAAATCAGTTCGCATTTTTTCATAGTTATAAAGCATTGTTTGATCAGTTAGAATAACAATGAGCTCTTTATCTGAACCTTCGCTTTCAGGAAAAAAAACAAGGTCGGCAATAAAATGCCAATCTTCATAATTAGAAGGTTGGAACTCTACTTTAAAATCTTTTTTTTCTCTAAAAGCCCTATCAATAAAACTGTTTAATTCCATTGATCGAACAACAGCATTAATATCTCTTCCTTCTTCAATAAAAAGAAATTTTTGCTTAGCAAAGTTATTATAATAAGTTATATTTCTATCAACATTGATAGCTATAGTTATAAGGGGTACTTTATCTAGAGCCCTTTTTATGTTTTTTTTCATATTTTTTTAGCTTGGGCCAATCATCATCACTTAAAATATACCCTACACATTTTTTAGATCCACATTTACAAATATGATCTTCAAAATCACTATCAAAGGGATAGCCGTAATTATATGTTAATTCTGCCCCTTTTTTAATTCTTTTAATTGATGATATCCAAATATGATTATTGGTTATTTCTACTTCACAATTTGGATCACAAGAGTGATTGATAAAACGTGCATAATTTCGAGCTACTCCTCCATCAATGTCATATTTTTTATTGAGCTCAAAAACATAAACCATTCCATTTTTCTTGTTCTTTTCTGCTTTTTTTATTTGTTTATCAGCTCTTTTATCGCCTTCTTTTTTAGTTACTTTGTCACCTATATATTCAATTACTTGTTCGCCCTTTTTAATATTACTGAGAGCAAATAATCCTGATCCATGTAGGAGAGATTTTTTTTTATACCACAATTTTTCCATAGAAATTTCTTAGATAAAGTTCTTTTATACAAATTACTTTATTATGACTATTTAAATATTAAATAAGAAAATAGTTAAAATACCCAATTATAAAAAGAGGAATTTGTAATCCAAAATTTGTTAGCAGTGCCTTGTCCTTTGCTATAAATCCAGCCATGCACCAACCTACTGCTCCAAGGCCATGACTAAATATATTTAAAGGATAATAATTTAAATTCGTTAATAAAATACCAAATAAAACTAAGACAGTGCTAAACCACTTTAACTGATTTAACGACATATAACTCATTTTTTCTCCCTAATA
>PBPW01000113.1 GCA_002725545.1 Fidelibacterota bacterium
AGAGGGCGGCTCGTGTTGCTGAGGTGAAGGAGCAGCAGCGGGTTGGTCCTTTGGGTGTGAATGAGAAGCGTCGCATTGGGACGTTCACGGAGTTTTGTGAGCATTATTTGCAGAACTGGTCGTGCCCGGATTGTGGTGTGCATCATGACACTCCGAAATTTCATCAGGACATTGCGGATGCGGTGACGGGTGCTAACCCTCGAGTGTTGATCAACATGCCGCCGTATCATTCGAAGTCGACGCTGGTGACGGTGTGGCACACGGTGTACGACATTTGCCGGGATCCGAACCTTCGAACACTTTTGGTGTCGAAGTCGTTGCCGTTCGCTAGAACGTTTATGCATTCCATTTCGGAAATGTTGACGAACCCTGAGCTGTATGAGGGGGGTCCTAATCCCATTGAGGATTGGGGCCCATTCAAACCTGACGGGCAGTCAAATTGGTCAAGTGAATCTATTTATGTTGCTGGGCGTACTACCGCTGAGAAGGACCCTACGATCGCAGCTTTGGGTGTGGGTCAACAGATCTACGGTCGTCGAGCTGACGTAATCAAATTCGACGACGTTGCCGCATTGGATAATCAACGTAACCCTGATCGGGTTGCGGCAATGTTGGAGTGGTTCGACAAGGAAGCTCTGTCTCGTATCGGTAAGACGGGTCGTGCGATTTGGATTGGTACCCGTGTGAATCCGGGTGACGTGTACTCGACGTTGGCAACTCGAGCTGGTTACAAGGTTTTGCGGTATCCGTGCATTATGGATGATGAGACTGAGGCGACGTTGTGGCCGGAGCATTTCCCGTACACGCAAGCTCTGGTTCACCGTTCGGAGATGCGCCCTGCGGACTTCCAGTTGATTTACCAGCAGGTCGATATTCCGGGCTTGGGTGCAAGTTTCACTCAGGAGATGATTGACGCTTGTAAGGACACGTCTCGTGTTCAAGGTCATTACGATCCGTCGTGGCGTCTTTTTGCTGGGCTGGATCCGGCGGGGGCCAATAAAGGATCGGGGTACACGGCTTTCACTCTGATAGGGGTAGACCCTGCTACCGGGAAACGGTATCTGGTGGACTCGTTGGCTGTTAAGTCAATGAAGGCCCCTCAGATGAAGAACCAGATTTTGGATTGGACTGACCGGTATCCGCTGTTTGAGTGGAGAGTCGAATCGAACGGTGTGCAGTCACAGATCGTGCAGTACGACATGGAGCTGGTACAGCATCTCGCTAAGAGGGGAGTGAGGGTTGTTCCTCACCACACTCATGGCAATAAATGGGATCCACAGTTCGGTGTGGAGTCAATGGCTCCTTTGATGGAAACAGGTTTGGTTTCTATCCCGTGGGGTAACGCTCCCACTACACAGGTGTTTCAACCGTTGTTGGAGGAGCTGATTGCTTTCCCAATGGGAGCTGTCAGTGACCGTGTCATGAGCTTATGGTTCGCTGATCTTGGTGTTAGAGATCTCATGAACCGAGCCCACCTACCGATGTTCCATGAACGTATGAGAGTACCGAATCGAATTAAACGCCGTAGACGTGTGGTGGACTTCCAAAACCAAGAGGTTCGAGGAATTCATTTACGTGACCAACGACCCGGTCATATGACTCGTGGTCAGTGGGGATACCGTCGACAGACCGTTGGGCAAGCACAACCGCATGGTGCTGTCGAAGAATACGACATCGAAGATGGCCCACAGCCCATGAACATTGACTCGGAGATTTGGAATCCCAGTAACTAGGCGACACTTGTCGGGTGGGCCTACGAGGCCCCTATGTTCAAAAAAAGTAAGAATAAGAGATCGTTCCAACGGGCCAAAGCGGCCGCAGCAGAGAACGAAATTGTTTGTGCCACGTTAAAGAACGACAAACCGATCTATTTCACAATGCCGGAGGATGCAACTCAGGCAGATGTACGTGCTAAAGCGTTTGAAATTAGGACTGGACGGAAGATGAGTAAGATCGAACGAACCCTTGTCGACATTGTTGAAGTTCAGCGCTAATGCTTAACGTTGATCTGATTCCAAACATGTACGCCTCGTGGCGTTCACGACACTATGACCGTGATGTTCGGATGGAAACCATTGACCGTGTGGTCCGTGGTGATTTCGACATTTTCGACCCAGACGAAGAGGGGGTTGATTCTCGGTCACCGAACCTGATCCAGGTAGCGCTCGAGGACACCGCTGAGTCCGCTTCGCTGGTTCCTACTGTTCGGGTGCAACCAGATCGTCCCACCCAGGGAGCAAAGAAAGTTGCTGCCAAGATGGAACAGATAGCTGTTTCATATATGGACATTAACGCAGTGGACATGCTGATCCCTCGATCAGTGATGGACAAAGCAGCGTATGGCATGTCGGTGTGGACGATTGTTCCCGACCTTGAGCAGAAAATTCCACTTATCGAACGTAGAGACCCACGGCAGTGCTACCCGGAGCCGGGTTTCCGTCCGGGTGACGATGTTCGGCGTTGCATGTTTGCACGGGAGGTGTATTTCACTCAGCTCCCTAACGCTTACAAAGACAAACTGCGTGACGCTCTTGGCCAGTACAACGAATATGGGGATCCTGACGAAAACACCAAAGTGGTGCTTGTCGAGTACTACGACGAAAACGAGTATCTCCTCACTGGCCTGTATCAGGCGTCTGCTTCTGGGTTAGTGGCTTACGGCTCGTCACAAGATGTGCCGTTGCCAGTTGAGCTGGAACGAATCGAAAACAAGACCGGCATATGCCCGGTAGTGATCGGGTCTCGTGTTTCCCTTGACGGTGAGATACGTGGCCAGTTCGATCAGGTGATTGGTCTTCTCGAAGCACACATTCGGCTGATGGGCTTAATTCTGGATTACGCCGACCAAGCTGTCTACTCGGACATCTTCGTGAAAGACCTCATCGGTGAAATGCCATACGGTGGTGGCTCGTTCATTGAATTGGGACCGCAGGGCGCTATTGGTCGTGTTCCGCCAGCAGTGTCATCGTTGAATGTTCAAGCCGACTTGGCTCAACTCATTGAAGGCATCCACGTTGGTGGACGTTGGCCTAAGAGTCGACCTGGTGAGATTGATCAGTCGATTGCTTCAGCGAAGTTCCTTGAGGCTTCTGCTGGGATGATGAACACGGCGATTAGGACGTACCACCAGATTCTGCAACGGCAGATGGAACGTGCCTTGCGTATCGCTCTCGAGGTTGACAAAGCGTATTTTCCTGGCCCGAAAGTAGCTGCTGGGATTCTCCGTAACCAAGAGTTCTTGTCGGAGTACAACGCACGTACCGATATTGATCCTTCGCATCGTCTCCGAGTGGAGTACGGGCTTGGTTTGGGACGTGACCCTGCACAGTCCGCTGTGCTGCATATTCAGTATTCGCAAGCAGAGTTTGTTTCAAAAGAATTCGTTCAGGAAAACATTGATGGTTTGACTGACGTTGGTCGTGAACGTTCCCGTCTTGACGTGGAGAAGTTCAGGGCTATGGCTTTAGCGAAACTCCTTCAAGGTCTCGAGTCAGGTCTTGTACCTAACGAGGCTTTGGTTGAGATAGCTCGTGCCCGTGAGAAGGGCGACGACTTATTCGATTTGTTTGAGGAGTACATCGTTAAGCCAGAACAAGAGATGTTGGAAGCGCAGGTACCTACAGGGCTCGGGGCCCCAATGGATCCGGGACTTCCGGCTGGTGCTCCTCCTCCCGGTGAAGCAGCGGGAGGTATGACACCGCCCGCCCCGCCGGGGGGAGCTGAGCTTTTAGCACGTTTGGGAATGCCCGCAGGTGAGGGCGGAATGCTTGGAACACAGGTGACTGGATGACAGAGACGCAGGAAATGACGGAAACCCCTACCGAGATGATGGGGGAACGACCCGAATTGGATCCGTTCGACGATGACACTCCTATCGAGTGCTCGATCGACGGATATGAGATCTGCGAAAGCTGTCAGTAATGGCCGAAATGGATATTGAAAAAACACCCACCCAGAACACTTCGGTAAACAAACCCGAGTCTGGAACGTACGGAGAGAAAGCAGATTTAGCGAACCTTAAGTCTTCGCTTCCACCAATGGCTGCTCCCGAACAGCAAGGAGTGGGTGGAACTCCCGGTCCTTTACCAAGCCGTGGCATGCCACAGCAGGAAGGACGACCTAAAGAAGGTCCTTCGATGCTTCCTCAAGGCGTCATGGCTCCCACGCAACGACCAAATGTTCCGTTGTCGCAACCAATGGATCAAGGCGCTGCGCCTATGCCACCGAAACAGCAAGCTGCTGATCAGCAACGTCTAGCAATCCTTGATGCGTTAACCACTCACCCCGAAGTTTCCGAAGAGACACGGGAGTGGGCGAAACTTGTCATGGATGCTTTGATTGAAAACCGGCGGTAGCAGTCATGGTGTTTACCGGCGGGATGCTTCCTGAACAGGAAGAGTTCACCGAAAGACCTGTTGCGCCGGAACCAGTTCCACAACCGACCCCTGAACCTCAAGGCCCACAACCGGGATTCTTTGACCCCATCAGGCAGGAAGGTGTTATTCGAGGCGGACTAGGAATGCTCGGCAACATGATGCCGACCAGCATTCTTGGGCAACAGATAGCCGGTCGAGCTACTGACGGTTTTTCAGTTTCTGACGTTTTCGGAAGCCTCGGCGATTTCGCTACTCAACAGGCATACACGACTCCGGTACTTGGTGAAGCGTTAGCTATCCGAGCTGCAGCAGACCCCGACGCCGGGTGGATTGAACGCACGCTTGGCACGATCGGTGTAGCTGCCGGTGTTGGCGGTGCGGCGGTAGTTGCCGGTCGTGCAGCTCAACCTCGAGCGTTCTCAATGAACTCAATATTGGGTTTAGCTCCGCTCGGTCCAAAGACTCCGTTCGAACCACAAATACCGGTAATGGTTGCCACTACCGATACAGGCACGCTGGCACAGTTATCAGGCCGACTAAATGAACCGATAATTGCCGGATCGCTGATCCCCACCATTGGTGGACGGTCCCGACAGGCAATGTCTTCTGTAGCTCGAGCAAGAATGGGTACACCTACCTTCAGCGAAACTGCAGCGTTCACGGATCTGCGTCAATCGTTGATAGGCAAAGCTGACGACTTAGGTCAATGGAAACCAAATAACAGCAACGCTGTCCAAGCTGACGTTTTCTTTAAGGGACTCGCCGACGATCTGCTCGAACAAGTACCCGATTATCGGATGTCGCAAAGTACAGGAATGACGTTAGGTGAGGTGCGGGTAGCTGCTGTAGCTGTCGAAGCCTCACAATTCGATCACCTAGTAACCAGTAAGAAAGGCTGGACTAATCAGCCAACGCTGCGTCTAGGCAAAGGAATGCCTGAGATCGATAAGCATTGGAAGAAACTGATGTCAGGTAAAGAGCTGACTGATGTTGAAATGGCTGAGCTGCGTGCAGGGATGGTGCAGTTAGCCAAGATCACCATGGGTAACGGGCATCCTGAGCTGGCGTTAGCTGACCTACGTGCAGGTGTTCACTCCATTTACTTGGGTACTGACCCGGCGACCGATCAGGTGTACCTCAACATTCTCGACATTGACGCTCGAAGCTTGGGAACAATTGACGAAGCTGAAATGAATCGGCGTCTCACAACAGCAGCGATGGTTAACCCAATCCAGTCGATGCCTTTGTATGTGAACAACATTGTCGAATTCACACAGAAAGAAGTACTGACAAACCTTAAAGAGTTGGACACGGCAGTGATGAGACCTGCCGCTACCCATCCAGCTCTCGCTGCTGACGAGCTAGTGCAGGTAGTCCCAGTTCAAGATCTGAAACGTTTCGGAGTAGAGGTTGTCGACGACGTAACCGAATTGTCTGACGACATTCGAGCTAACGGTATTCGTGAAGCTGTGGTGTTGGAGTACAACCCGAGAACTGGTGCTGCTGCATTAACCGACGGGCAAAAGCGTTTAGCCGCAGCAGACATGAGAGGGCTTGAAGCTGTTCCAGTGAAGGTTGTTCGTAACGACGCTTTAGAGGGCCCAGCTATCAAAGGACTCAAAAAGTTCAAAGGCAACGTGCCAGAGGTTTTACGTCCGCAAGATATTGGTAGCGGAGCTAACCCGGCAATAAGGAAAGCTCCGGCTGCATTTCAAGGCATTATTCCTGAGTCGCAACGTCAGATGGATGCAAGTGTTGCTTGGTACAAGTTCGCTGCTGATGACCTGCGAGGAGCAGCCAACGAGATCGGAATGAATCACCGAAAGCTTGTGGGTGTTGCTTCGCTAATGTCCGCTGGTGAGCTGTGGGAACAAAACATTGAGAAGGCAGTAGCTGCTGGCCGCTATTTGACAGATCACGCTGACGCTACCCCGCAGCAACTTGCCGACCACATGAACAAAGTGGTCGGAATTAAAACCACAAAAGAAGAAGCCAAAAACGTCGTAGCTCTTCTAAAAATGGCTGACGACGACGTTGAACAGTTCTTCCTTAACAAGATGACTGCTATCAACACGCTGAAACAACCAAACTTTGTTGAAGCAATTTTGCAGTCTGAGATGTCAGACCTAGAACGCCACAAGCTCGCTGTTTACGGCATGATGACTGGCGCTATTGACGACTACAACGCCAAGTACTTGTTTGGCGAGTTAGACGAAATTGTTCCAGTAGTGATTGACCGTCACGCTTTCGCTATTGCCATGGGGTTCAGCATTGCACCCGATACTCGCATGTCGAACAACTTGTATCGATCCGTTCGCCGTGCGTATGAGATCGCCGCTGAACATTTAGGTGAGGTCGAGTTCCCTGATGGGTCTCGCCGAAACTTGACGCCGTCTGAGTTGCAAGCTTTGACGTGGGTGCGGTGGAGAGAGTGGAAGGGCACCACTAAGAACTACAAGACCTATGACCCTGAAACGTTTAAGCAGGTCCAGTCGCCATCGAATTGGATTCATGGTCAAGGCCCAGCTCACATTTTTAACGACCGTTTGATTAAAGCTGTAACGACTCCGCTACCTCCAGCGTTCACGCATCGCAATCTCGCTCAAACATCGACACCTACTTGGCGATACCCGAAAGATCTTGTGGGTCGAGTGAAGTCCGGTAAACAACGTATGGCTTCAGGGTTAGGCGCTTCGACACGTCAGGTTGGTTTAGCTCACGGTCTTGAGGGCATGCAGGTGCAAGTGCCACCCGGTGCGAACATGACCGGCGGTTACGGCAGTTTTGGGTATTCACCTACTGGTCAAAACATTCGGCCTCGACAACCAATGGTTGTTGGGTCCGCTAAACGCTTTTACGAAAACGTTTTGCGAACTCAAACAGTTGACGCTGTTAAAGGCCCGACGTTCACTGGCAGCCGAATTAAACGTGCGACGGCAGAAATTCCGGGTCTTGAAGGCGAGATGGCTATCAGTGTGTCTGCACCGGCAGTCACTAACCACGGAATCGATGCCACTCGAGCGCACGATCACATGTCTGCAATGTTGAACGAAGCAGGCATCACTCATCGTGTAGTTAAGGAACCACAGTTCCAAGGTCGATCAACAGTGTGGGTCGATGATGACGGCATTCAGTACTGGTCAATAGATGACCTTGAAGAAGCTGGCCTTACCGTTGACGATGTAACACCGGGTACTGATACTGAGACTCGTAGCGGCGTTCATTTCGTTTTTGACGACCCGGAGATGATGCGTCGGGCACGCAACTTTATGCATTCACCTAACCCTCACTTGGAGGCTGGTCATGCTCCTGCTGCTTCAAAAGCAAAGCAAGGATATTTGGATACGTGGGGTGGGGTGTTTGACCTTGGCCCAGTTCGTGGAGTTAAGAAAGAACTTGGGTATCGGGGCGTCGAGGGAGAGCTGAGAGGTCAGCGTTCTCCGCTCGACCGCACACAAGCAGATCCCGAAACGGCACAACGAGTGGCTGACGCCTATGAGGCGATTGATCCTGTGATGACTGACGCCGACATTGCCTCGTATGACCAGTTTGTTCGAGAAGTCGACGCTCAATACCAGTACATGACCGAAGTTATGTACATCAAGGTTGAGGTAGTTGACTCGAACCCTTACAGCTCACCGGCCCAAATGGCAGCCGATATTCGAGACAACAACACAATCAAAGTGCTGTCCACCGAAGCAACTGGTGGACATCCGTACATGTCGAACGAACAAAATGATCGTTTCCGTGCAGTGCATGACTTCTTCGGTCACACAGTGATGGGTAACAGCTTCACTCGACACGGCGAAGAGTCGGCTTACTTGTTGCATTCACAAATGTTTTCTGAAACAGCTCGAGGAGCGATGCATTCGGAAACAGCAGGCCAGAACTCTTGGCTGAATTACTCGAAACAGAACCGAGCGAAAGCTGGTCGAGCTGTCCGTCAAGGACTTTCCTACGACGGTGACTTCATCGAACAAAAAGCCAAAGTGCTGCCCAAAGACATGTGGTCAGATGAGACGCTCGCAGCTCACCCCGGTTTGTTGAAAGGTTCAGATCAGGGTCGAATGATCGACCACGTCTACAACGAACAGATTCTTGACTTCGTCATGTACGGCAACGGGGAAAAGATTCCGCCGGGAATGACTCCCGTGTACGAGCACTATTACCGGGACGACGTGAACATGGTTCAACATTTAAGTCGTCAAGGTGATCCGAACTCTGCGAACACAGTGCAGGCATGGGTGGAACGTGACGGCTTGTTCGAATATTTCAAAGACGCCGAAACTAGTCGCTACGGATCCGG
>PBPW01000114.1 GCA_002725545.1 Fidelibacterota bacterium
GGAACTTCAACTTCTTTTGGAGGTGTAAAAACACTTACTGATATTTCTGGTTTTTCACCAACTAAAGGATTTGGTAAAGCCTCTCTAAATTCTTTTCTTTCACTTCTAGGCAGTTGGTCTTCTGTAACTAATCCTTTATCACGAACCCAAGCTGTCTGTTCTTCATCTGTGTTACCAAATGCTTCCAAAGTGTCTTCAGCTTTTTTTAATTCTTGTTGTGCTATAGCAACAGCTTTCTGAGCTTCTTGTTTAGGTTGACCAACTTTAGGGCGGTTGTCTTCAATCCATTCAATTAAACCGCCAACAGTTAACCCCCCAGCGATAGCAACTTCTAAACTGCTAGCTGATGAATCTGTAGTTGGGTTATAAGATAGCAACTCTTGGGATTCTTCAGATTGACGAATTGGATACCCTGCTGCCGTTAACAAAAATTCCAACCTTGCTAATACATCAAGAGAAGGTTTATCCGTAAGACTGTTTAATTTTGTTGAAGTGCCAAGATCAGCCACTTCGATAGAAGCCATTTCTTCAATAGCTTCAATCTTGGCGTTCTGGTCATATCTAGCTCGATTACGACCACGTTGAGTTTCTAAATTATCTTTAGCTTGAACAAGTTTTTTTTCAGCTTCTTCAATAATTTTTTCTAAACGCTGGCGCTCATCATCAACTGCTATTTGTATTGCTTCATTCATATTTAAGCACCTGCAACTATCTTTTGAAACATATTCAATGTTTTAGCCATACGACGATTAGCTGCTTCTTCTGGAGAAGCTGCTTTAAACCCTTCTGTTAAATCACCCATACCAGGAGAACTTGCTTCATCATCCTCTAACTTACGAAAAATAGACACAGCTAATTCTTTTTCAGAATCAGAAGCAGCCCTACCAAAAATGTTTTTAGCAGCACTGTCAGCATAAGTAGAAATCTGATCTTCAGTAGCTCTCCGTGTAACAGGTTCTTCCTCTAATTCAACTTCTATGGGTCTTGTAGGTAAAGCTTCTTGTGAAAGAGGATTTATCCCTTGAGCCGCATAAAAATTAACTGCTGAAACAAACGCATTTTCAGCCTGTCCTTTATTATGAATGTCTTCAGTTTTAGTGGACTTAGAATAAAAACCACTTACAAACAATCTTTCATGTAAAGATTTTCGTTGATCTTCTGACATATCAAAATATTGTTGGTAAATATCACCAACAGTTAAATCACCTATTTGTTCTGTACCAGCCATAGCCCCTTTAAGAGCTTCTGGTCTTTCACTAGCAGGAATAATCACAGCATCAGGATCGTTATACCTTACGTATGTTTCAAAAGGACTAGGAACATCTTTTTCAGGAACGCTCAAAGGACTAATCCCAAACTCTTGCATTATGTCATTTAAATCGCTCATGCTGCTTTCCTCATATTGTCCAGTTGTGAACCTGGCCAGGTATTAGAAGTTAGAGGGTCAAACTCTAACCATCTCCATAATAAGTCACCAAACGTAGGATTCTCAATCATTTGATCAATTATTGAATCCCACGCAACTTTTAAATCTTGATTAGATCGAGAATCCATAGTTGAAGAACCACCAGCAGCCCCACGTTTAGACAACTCGCCTGTAAAAGCATCTCTGATTTCAAGATATTTTGCTAACAGTTGTATGTCATCACGACCTGCTAAACGCTCATCAGCGACAACTGCTCTCATTCCTTTAATACGAGTTGTCCATTTAGTTAAATCAGGATTACTGTATTCTTTATACCAAAGAGGATAGCGTTCACCTAACTTTAAGACAGCTTGTTGTTTAATAGAAAGCAAATCTGATGCTTCTTTTACACGAAGATTCGGAAGACCACGTTCACGCATTGTATTAAAGATAATATCATTTATACGCCCGTACTCTTCCCAGCCTTCACGTACACGGCTGTCAGTTAAAATTTCATCTAAAGACATTCGTTCACGACGTTTAACACCTGAACCTGGGCTAGTGTCTTCTCTAAGTTGTTTTTCATACACAGCAGCAGACCATTTAGCAGAACCGCCACCTTCTGTTCCTAAAATCAAACCACCAATTTCAGGGTATTTATGAATCATGTCAATATATTTTGTACGAGTTTCTTCACTTTCTATAGTAGCTGGAAGCCCTTCGTTATTTTTTGAGAAACGTGCAGCTAAAGCAAAGAAGCCTTCTACCCCTTCCGCAATCAAATAATCCATAAACTTTTTATCTGCTGTTTTAATATTTTCTTTTTTCAACCTACGGTATTCATCTATATAAGGTTGGTAAGGCGAATGAAACCCAACAGAAGCAGGAGAAAAAGCTGAAGCAATCGCTTTCAAGTAATGAAAATTCTTAGCATCTTCTTTAACTCCAGCTATAAACTTTGCTCTTTCGCTACCATCTCCAAAATCAATTTTGTCTCTATCCCCATCAGCCATCTCAGCCATACGAGTGAGCATGATGGTGGCGGCTGTGCTTTCATAAGACCTGTTTTCACTTAAAGCACTTGTTATACGTTTAACCCAAGCTGGTTGTAGCGCATCAAAAGATTGTTCTAAAATATTACTTCCCCTGACAGGACCATAAGGAAGTATAAATTTAAAAGCTTCTTCAAATTTTGGTTCTGTGACAACTAAAGCTGAAACAGGTATTTGAGCTATAGGTCCAACACCAGGTGCTATTTGTGTAACCATGTTTATTGAATCAGCACGGAACCTTATAGTTGACTGTTCTTTAAAAGCGTTTCCTAACATTCCAGATGACACAAGTTCAGAAGCGAACTCTGGCAACCGAAGCGTGAAGTATCTTTCTCCATCCACTTCTTCCATTTGGAACCAATCTGTATCGGGTCTAGCTCTCAATGTCTGCAACATTCGAGAAACGAACACTGGGTTGTCTATTGCTAGTCCAGCCCAACGAGTAAGAACTTCCTGATATGCGTTGAAGAAAGGCATGATGTTGTTCATCATGTCAGCAAACTCTGATCGTTCAGCTAAATCATATAGAAGGTCACGGGTTTCATTTAATGCTTTACGCCTTGACGAAGCTTCAATAGTTTTTAAAGCATCTTCAGTTAACGCATAATCACCGTTTGTTGTTTTATATGCTTTAACTCGTCTTAAAATATCTTCTTCATATACTGCTTTGAAATAAGGATTTCTTGAAAGATTGTCTGTTGTGACTGTTCCTAGTCGATCAAAAAGACGATTAACTAAACGATCTTTTTTAGCTCTTAAAGTATCATCAGCTAATTGTATTCCTTGTTGACCATGAATATCACCTACATACTGTTTCCAATCTTCACCATTTTTTTCAGCTATTCGTTTAAGATCTTTAAGAGTGACACGAACACTGCCTTGACTATCAGCTAATAGTTGAGCTACTTCTTTGTTTGTAACCATTCTGTCTGTAGCTTGAACAACTTGTTCAGCCCAATCTTCAATATCATCAGTTAAAAGATTGCCACTTTTATCTTTTTTTATTCTGTTAGGAATTTTTTTAGCAAACTCTTTACCAGCATCAGTGTGCATCCAATCAATAAGTGCTTGCTTCCTAACGGAAGCATCACCCAACCTGTGATTAAAAGCTATTTGGCCTACAGGATTATTAGCCCATTGGTCATTAACAACTCTTTCCCACCAGTCACCAAATCTTTTTTCAGCGGCTTTGGAAGTTCCTATACCGGAAACTTCATAAGTCATCCAATCGCCCATGATCTCATCCACTTCATTCCAGACTTCTTTTTCTGTGTTTCCTAAAAGAAACCTTGAAGTACGATTAGCACTATTAGCTTTCATCGCAAGAATATTTGGTTCCAACGCATCACCAAAAGCACCTGCTATCTCATAATCGTGAATGTCCGTACTTCTACTTATAGTTAGTGGACCTTCACCTATTTCTTGTAAAAGTTCTTTAGCTCTTGCTACTTGACCGCCTTCATATAACACTCTGGCTTCTTCTCTGATTCTTAAAGTTTTCCTAAGCCGTTTTAACGCCCTAGTGTTTCTAGCTAAAGAACCACTCGCACCTATAGCTGCACCAACTGGTCCTGCTACAAGCAATCCAATGCCACCTGTAACCGCTGCTCTTCTAGCAGTAAGTTTTTTAGAACCAGCTATTTGAACCTTGCCACCTTTTATTGTGACTGCACCAGTTTTAACAAGAGCATTTTCTAAAACTTTTTGCACATACTTTGGTCGGTCTTCGCTTAAAAGTTTCCACATTCTTTCAGTTGTTCCAACTTTTGCAAACATACGCAACTGTTCGTCACCCACAACTCTCATTACCCATGCAGGGCGAAGAAGAACTGCTGGTCGCCAAAGTTTCATTATTTCATGTAAGCTCTGCGCTCTAATGTCATTTGCTTTAAAAATAAAATCTGGCATCTTTGATGCTTGTCGCCTCATAGCTTTATCAACTTTTTTGATATCAACCAAAGCAACAGACTGTTTAAGCTGAGAAGGGTTTAAAGGAACCTGAAGCATTTCTTCAATACCAGTATCAGGATCTTTAAAATGTATTGTGCTTATGTTTTTATCAGCATCATACTTTCTGACATCTGACATAACTTTCGCAAATGACTCATGGGAATATTCAAAATCTTCTATAAATTTTGTGATCTCTTTGTCGTAATCTTTTTTACTCATGTTCTTAGGGCGTTTAACATGCTTTTCAGCTACTTTCCTAATCGCTTTAGTGTTAGCTGTTCTAGCTAAAACTTCAGCCCTCGTAGCTATATCACTTCTAGCCCATTGCCCACGAAACCTTCTTATTTCATCAGCTTCAAAACCTGCTTCACGCATAAACCTTGCTACCTGTTCACCACTGTTAGCATCACCAGCCCAAACAAAATGCTGGGGGCGCATATCTCTAACTACACGAACAGGTGCCATAGTCCAATTCGATCTATAAAACTGTTGAACTCTATCGTTGTGAACAAAGTTTTTTCTCATCGTTGGTTTAATAGCTTCTTCAATAGAAGCAAATGCTCTAATTACATGAGGAGCATCATCCATTTCTGAAATTAAACCTTGCGCTAAAGTTAGTGTCCCATCTTGAGCTTCGTCAAAAATAGTCATTTGACCACCAACAGATGCCGGAGGAACGCTTTGTTTAATTTGGTTAGAGTTCTTGTAAAGTTGCTGATACCTGTGTGCGGTAGCGGCTCCTTCAAGTTTTTCAATGTTTTTTATAGCAGAAGCGTCACCCATAAAGAAACGCATAACATTTTCTAGTGATTCTTTACCACCTTGAAATCCTGTTTCAGCACCGCCTATAACTGCTCTGGCTATTTCAGTAGAAATAACATCACCTTCATGGTGATCGAAAAAATATTTTTCTTTTATTTTTCCAGCAAAATCATCTAAGTCTTTTTCGTCTAAAAGAAGTTGATTGTTCCGTGTGTTTCTAGCCCCAGTTGTAACAGCTAATTCTTCTACGTCATCAGAGAATTTTGAAAAACCTCTGCCTTCTTTAAAATAATTGTTAAAAGAATTTCGTTTTGAAATCGCTCTCCCAGCCATAACGCCACCACCGGCGACAATCTCAGGAGAAAGAAAAATTCGAGTAGCCGCATCCCAAGTTCCGCTGACATAAGTAAACCATTGTTCACTTTCAGCTTTCATAACTTGTTCGTCATCAAGAATATCATCAGTCGCAAAAGCTAAAGCTACAGCTTGTCCAGGTGAACGATCTTGAGCTATTTTATAAGCTAGTTTCCATTTTTCGGAATCAGTCCAAACTCCCCAATCGTCACCAAAAAAACCACCGCTTCCTTCAGCTTGTCCTAAAGAAGCCATTGTCACAACCGTGCTAATAGGTTCAGCTATTGCTTCTCTATAAGCAGTTTCCAAACCTTCTAAAGCAACATTGCCACCTTCACGAATAGGTTTAGGTAAAGCACCAATTAGGACACCACCGACACCTTCAGGACCGATAGTGTGTTGCATTAACTCAACACCACGATCTTTACTGACACCCCAAATGGTGTCAAGAAAACCATCGTATTCGTCTTCAGTGAAAGGAGCTTCAGCTAAATCAACAACAGTATTAACAGCGGTGCGACCAACTTCAAAACCAGCATCCCAAAGTTTTCCTATCCGATCAAAAAACCCCATTAGATAGGACTATTCGATGACTTGCTAGAAGCATGTCTTACCCTTCTCACAAACATACGAAAATTCGCTGTCGCTTCAGGCATAGCAGCTTTAGCTTCCAAAATAGGTAAATAACTAGCAAGCCGTTCAGACAATTCATTATCTGGAGACCCCATAGGTTGAGGCAAAATATCAGGTCCAGGTCCAGCACCTATAGCAGCACCAGCCGTTAAAGGTTCAGAAGGTTTTTCTGAGGGTCTATTAGGTAATCCCATTTGACCTGGAGTTATATTTTGTTCTTTGTGCATCGCAACAACTCGTTGTGAATCTTCTTGTTCTTTACGCTTTCCATAAGTTTGATTAGGCGCTGATTCGATTCTTTGATCTGCCATTATCTCACCTGACCTAATAGTTCACGTAACTGGGGTCGCCCAGCAGGAGGCGCAGCAGTTTGTTCTGCTCCAGCTCCAGGTTGAGCAATCCCAGACATAGTTTCAGGAGAACCAGCAGGAGCTTCAGTTGCTTGACGCTCTTGTGCTTCTTTTTGAACTTTCTCAACAGCTTCAGCTAATTCTGCACGATTTGTTCTAACAAGATTAGCTATCTTTGCTAAATCGTTAGGAGGTATCGCACCTTGAGAAGCTTGAGTTTGAATACTGGCTAATAATGCTTGTTCTAAATTTTCAGCTATCACAGCATCATGTTCATGTTCAGCGTCATCAACCATCGGGTCTATTTGCATAAACGAACGCTTAGATAAAGTACCCATTCCTATTCTCTGACCAGCCCCGATAACCATATTGTTCATATCGGTTCCAGGGTGAGAGAACACGACTCGGTTCTCATCTGTTTCAAAATCTTTATTAGGCGTGTAATCAACAACACCTTTAGCGCCTTTCATCGTTACATAAAACGACTTAGGTTTATTACCTGCATAAGCTTTCATTAAAGCAATAGCACGTTTATTTTCAAGTTCTAAAGAAGTAGCTATCATTCGTTGAGCTTCCTGAACAGGAAAATCAACAACCGCTGAAAGAACCGCTTCACCTCTACGACCTGTTCGGATATTAGAACCGGACTCGCCACCAAACTCGGAAGGAATACCAGCAGTTAAACGCTGACCTCTTTCCAACCTGTCGATAGTAGGGTTAGTCATAAAACCTGGGTTTACAGTTGAATCTTTCAACTGCCCACCTTTAATGATTCCAACTTCGCCAGTTAAACCATTAGCTGTGTTAATAATCTGAGGTGTTTCACCTGGATTAGCTACAAGCCAACTATCAGGGAAAATACCTTTTTGCACAGCTAGAACTTCTAAAGCCATTAACTTGGCTTGCATCTGATACATGCCAAGCATTTGATCGAACTGTCCTTGAGGTTCACCCAAGTTAACTCTGCCTGCTATAACAACAGGACAAATACCTGCACGGTTAATTGTTCGTTCTAGTTCAGCTACAGGAGCCATATAATCTGAATGTTGATACCAGTTGTTTTTTTCTTCTGGGCTTTGACCCATTACTAAAAGAACAGTTTCTTCAGCGTCGCAATACTCAATCAACTGATACAAGTCGGAACCGTCAGTGCCATCTTGATACACCCTCATAGCTTGTTCAGGGTAATTAGCTCTTAACCAATCATAAGTACGTTCATAAGTAAAGATCGTGTCATGTGGAGCCATGTCATCAGGACCAAACAAAGGAGAAGGAAAAGTTGTTAGAGGGTCACGAACAGTCCATTCTGGTACACCAGTTACAGGATTGTACCTTAACGAAACAGGAGAACAAGCATAACCAAGCATGTGTCTTGCACGTTTCGACAATTTAATATCCATCTTGTTGTGTTCCCACCAACCCAAAACAGCCCTACGTCTAACGCTTGCACGTTTCTCAGATTGCTTCTGATCGTCTTTAATGGGAGGCATTACAACGTCAGGCATTACAGAAGCTACTCTCATAGCTGTCTGATCTAAACCTTGAGCTAACAGATTAGCTACAGCCACCTGCTCGTTGTTATCCAACTCTGGTAACGGAACCACAATGTCCCCGTTATACGCAGCTTTAACACGACGCATACGAGAAAATGTTGGTTCTAAACTGGACTCCCTTTCTTTAAGAAGCCCTACAATATCTTCAGGCGACTTCACTTAACTTGCCTCTTTCATCCATGTTGGTCTCCACAGTGGTGTTACATTCCCTTTAGGCAAGCTAATGTTCGGGAGGTTATGTTCTAAAAACCATTGAGCCATCACACAGTCATCGGTTGCTGACCCATGACCGTCTGCTGACCACTTGGTTACTTCATTAACTAATAGTAGTGCATGTGGGCGAGCTTCTGTACGTTGTTTGCCAGGAAGTCTTACACGACCATGTTTATACAACGGTGCGAGCATCTGAACACCATAATCAGGATCGCCTTTATTACGAGAATGAGTGTAATGAGGAATCAGATTAACACCCCTTTGGGCGCTCCAACGACGAAAATGGTCGTACTGCAAAATAAACTTTTGCGCTGCATTAGCCTCAACAATCCAATAGTTAATCGGATGCCCCATATCTACTGAACGATGCCACCACTCCTCAGCTATACCAGTGAAAACACCTTCCTCATGGTTCCAATCTAAAAACGTAGGAGCATCCATCTTCTGACGGTACGACTCCAACAAATAACGGAAACCAGATTCAGGAACATACGCCCAAACTTGCAAAGCCCAAAACTTACTAGGAGAAGGATCAGCCGTAGCGACAATAATCACTTCACCAGGAAGATTTTTAGGCAACTCCCACAAATCACGGTCATTATCCCAACACCCTTGATGCAGTACGCCGTCTTCGCCAGTGCCGCCACTAATCCACAAAGGATCAACAAGAACACTCGCAGGGTCAGCGTCATCCTGCTGGTACAAAATAGCGTACCTATCAGGAGTCTGAGATTTCACATGCGTCAACTTTTTCCAATTTAAACGACGAGGATACAACAAACACCCTTCAGGGTAAGGAGCAGAATTTAACTTGTGTTGCTTCTCACACTTATCCTCATAATGGGCTTTGTAAACAAGATGATGATAACGCTTACCGTCAAGCTTTAATTCTTCAGGAACGTCTTCTTCAAAATCGTCTTCTTCATCAAAGATAGCTTCTTTGTCTAAGGCGTAACGGTAAATGTCGTCACCAGCCATGCGCTGTCCTTGCAACACAAGAAGACCACCAGGTTCTAAACGTGTCTCAGCTACCTCATCCCACCACCGTTTCAAATCGTCACGGGCTTCAGAGGTACGCATTTTACGAGGATCATAAAGGTCATCCCAAATAATCAAATCGAAACGACCACCCAAGAAACCGGAATCCACACCGAAACAAGTCCAAGTGGGTTCCTTCTCAGAAACAGGAATGTCACCCTCTTGAGCTACAGTAAACTGATCGCCACGCCAAACTTCCTTAACATCAGGTTTAAACCTTCCGAAATCATCAACAAGGCAAGTCTCAGCATCAACAGCTAAACCCATTTTCAGATCCTTAGCTTCAGCCTTAACAGGAGAAGTACGCTCCAACTCGCCTTTTAAACGACGGGTATACCACTCGCCAAGACGATGAGTATGCGAACCGATCATCCCACGCAAAGTACGATCTCTTACAGTAGCCCAAGCAGGAAGAATCCTAGTAAAAAACGTGGACTTGCCCGAACCTGGCGGTGCGTTAATTACCACATACTCCTCTTGAGGAGAAGCCTGCAACTCCATGATTCTATTAGTCGCTTCAATCTGCCAGGGCATCAAAATCAACCCGAAATATCGTTTAGCGAAAACCTCAATATCGTCATAAGCTTCACGGGCTTCGTCAGATAACAAGTCGTAAGGAACAACAGAAGGGCTTTTAGCCTGATCGAAAGCTTTCTTAGCTGCTTTACCAACAGCAGACCCTATGCCTTTTTCAAAATCGGAAGCTGCCCTATAGGAAATACCTATCTTTTTAGCAGCCCCATACATAGAAAGACCACCGTCACGCAACTCTTGATATTTAAACCACGTTGCTTCATCTATTGTTCTGCCAGAAGTCATATATCACCCAGGGTGGTTCATCAAAAATTCTTCATATTTTTCCGGAGAATCTAAGATTATCGTAGTATACGAGTAACTCCCGCCTTCTTTCTTATCTTTTCCTAAAGTCACAGTAATCGCACCCACAAGCGTACCAATAGCCACTAACAAACCCGTAATAGCCGTAATTAACTTAACAGTTTTATTAATTTACTTTTCCCAACACTTACAACCACAATTACTTTCTTCAGTGCATCCACAATCCGGTGGACATCCACACTCACAACTCATCAATCTGCCTCCACAAAAATACACTCACCAGGACATTCTTCAGCGGATTCGATAACAGCTTCAGCCAAATCATCAGGCACATCAACTGTTTCACTCATCTTATGCGTAGGCTCTTTAGGCGTTTCAGAACCTGCTTCTTTAACATAAAAAAGCCCATCTGAATGTCCATAAAAAATGTCACCACACAACTCCTCACAAAGACCGTCACCCGTACACAAATCTTGGTCAATCCAAACCTTCATTCGTCTAACCAAACAACAAGTGTAATATCAGACCCAATCCCAACACCAGAAACCCCAAACACAACGAAGTCACTATCAACACTATCGCAACAAAAAAACGCTCTGACTTGTTCACAAACTTTTCCCCAACTGTGCAAAACCCATCTACTCACAAGACTCACAAACCTCAGGATTCTCCAAATTACACGACCCAGATGCCAACTGAACCTCATAAGAACCCCCATCAGACCCAACATAAGTAACAACATCCTCATCCAAAAACGGGTCAACAAAACCACGCTCACCCATCTCAGACTCATCCAACTCAACAAAACCCAAAACACTCTCCAAAACTAAAAAAAATTTTTAAATCTCACTAAAACAATACACCCTTCGCAAAGACCATGTGATAAAGTTTCAACACTGGTCCACCAAAATCAGCGTCGGCTAACCACCGTCTGTTCGCCCGTTAAAGGGGCTACTGCATCCTGCCTGAATAAAACACGGGACACACAAAACAACAAAACAGGACAGGATCAGAACAGCACAGGACAAAGCTAGTTCAAGGCAAGATCGAGCCTCAATCGACGGAGGGAGTCCCAGGGGATACCAAACCACAAAAACCACCAACCAAACAAAAAAAACCCCCACCCCCACCTCCCCCCACAAGACCAAACAAACACCACACAAAACAACACAACAAAAACAACCAAAACACTAGAAGCAAAGTCACAAATACACCGTTAATCATCGTGCGTGCGTGCGGTATCTCGCCACATCTCCCGTTGGTCGATGTTTCGAGCTACTCGCACGACGCAATTACGGCGAGACTTAATCGATTTCTGGGTTTGGTTTTGTTTTTTTTCTAGGTTTTTTTTCTGGGCTTCTGGGTTTTTGTTATGGGGTTTTTGACGGGTAGGGAGTCAGGGTAATAAGAAATTTTTCGCCGGTGTTGTTGTTTTTTTGAACACTCGTATAACCTGGTAGGGTAATCAAAAATATTAACGATTGGAGTAGTTAAATGTTTACAAATGAGAAGGTTAGGAAAGTAGCTCAGGGACTAACCGAAAACCTTATTGAGTTACTTAAAAACAATCCTAAAAGTTGGAC
>PBPW01000115.1 GCA_002725545.1 Fidelibacterota bacterium
AGGATGGTCTTGTAAATATGGTAGGTGGATGCTGTGGTACTACCCCGGATCATATTGAGGCTATATCTAGCGCTGTCAAAAATAAAAAACCAAGAAAAATACCTAGCGTTGATACATATACGCGCCTAAGCGGATTAGAGCCTTTCGTTATTCGACCTGAAAGCAACTTTATAAATATTGGTGAGCGAACTAATGTTACTGGTTCTGCCAGATTTAGAAAACTAATCAAAGAAGGCGATTATGAAACAGCTTTATCTGTAGCAAGACAGCAGATACAAAATGGAGCACAAATTATTGATATAAATATGGATGAAGGCTTATTGGATTCTGAAAAAATAATGGAAAAATTCTTAAGATTGATTGCATCTGAGCCAGATATTGCAAAAGTACCTGTAATGATCGATTCATCAAAATGGTCAGTCATTGAAATTGGACTAAAAAACCTGCAAGGTAAAGGGATAGTTAATTCAATATCACTAAAAGAGGGTGAAGAAATATTTTTGGAACAGGCCCAAAAAATAAAAGATTACGGTGCAGCTACTGTAATTATGGCCTTTGATGAACAGGGTCAGGCAGATTCATATGATCGTAAAGTGGAAATATGCTCAAGAGCCTATAAGCTACTTGTAGAAAAAATTGATTTTTCTCCTGAGGACATCATTTTTGATCCAAATATTTTTGCTATCGCCACGGGAATTGAGGAGCATAATTCCTACGCTAAGTCCTACATTGATGCTGCCAAGGAGCTCAAGAACCGTTTTCCTAAAGTTCATATTAGCGGGGGTGTTTCAAATCTATCATTTTCGTTTAGAGGGAATGATGTTTTGAGAGAAGCAATGCATTCAGCATTTTTATTCCATGCTGTCAAATCTGGAATGGATATGGGCATAGTTAATGCTGGTCAATTAGCTGTTTATGATGATATTGATCCAAAACTTAAAGATTGTATTGAAGATGTTATTTTTGATCGCAAAAATGATTCAACTGAGCGTTTAATTGAAATTGCCCAAGAGCATAAAGGCAAAAAGAAAACAATAAAAGCCGATTTGTCTTGGAGAAAAACAAGCATAGAGGAAAGACTTAGTTATTCGTTAAAAGAAGGAATAATTGATTATATAGATGAAGATACTGAAGAAGCTCGCAAAAAATATGATCGACCAATTAATATTATTGAGGGTCCTTTAATGGATGGGATGAATATTGTTGGAGATCTTTTTGGGTCAGGCAAAATGTTTTTACCTCAAGTGGTAAAATCTGCAAAGGTCATGAAAAAAGCTGTAGCATATCTGGTCCCTTACATTGATAAAGAAAAGAAAGAAATGGGTCTTGAAAATGTTTCAAACGGGAGAATTTTATTAGCCACGGTCAAAGGAGATGTGCATGATATCGGTAAAAATATTGTTGGGGTCGTTCTTGGCTGTAATGGATACGATATTATTGATTTAGGCGTAATGGTTCCATCAGATAAAATTCTCTCTGAAGCCAAAGGAAAGGGGGCTGATATGATTGGCCTTTCAGGGTTGATAACACCAAGCTTAGATGAAATGGTTCATGTAGCCAAAGAGATGGAAAGAATGGACTTTGATATTCCACTGCTTATTGGTGGTGCGACTACTAGTAAAAAACATACAGCCATTAAAATTGAAGAAAATTATTCAGGCCCTACAATTCATATTACAGATGCATCCAGATCTGTAGGCGCTGTAAGTAAACTATTTAATGCAGATGAAAAAAACCAGTTTGAACAATCTGTAAAAGAAGAATTTGAACAAATTAGAAACACTGTAAATAAGAAAAATATAAAGAAACTTTCAATTAGTAAGGCTAGGGAGAGAAAATTCTCAATTGATTGGGATAAATATTCTTTTTTGAAACCAAATTTGATTGGCACCAAAGTATTTAACACTTACCCGTTAGATGAATTAGCTGAGTATATAGATTGGTCTCCCTTTTTTCACGCTTGGGAGCTTAAGGGGAAATACCCCTCTATTTTAAATGATGAAAAATACGGTAAAGAGGCAAATAAAATTTTTTCTGATGGAAAAAATATTCTTAATAGGATTATTAAAGATAATATTTTGGAACCAAAAGCTGTAATAGGTATCTATGATGCTCATGCCAAAGATGAAGTTGTCTTTACTGAAAAAATGAAATTTAATTTTCCCCGTCAATTGGTGGATAAAGGAAAAGATAATCCTAATTTTTCCCTGGCAGATTTCATTGGACCTAAAAATGACTATATTGGACTGTTTGCATTAACAACCGGCCATGGACTTGAATATTTAGTTGAAGAATTTGAAAAACAAAATGATGATTATAATGTTATCATGGCGAAAGTCATTGCAGATAGACTGGTTGAGGCTTTCGCTGAAAGAATGCATGAGAGAGTTAGAACAGAGTTTTGGGGATATGCAGAAAATGAGGCGATGCAAGCCGATGATCTCATTAAAGAGAAATTTCAAGGAATTCGTCCTGCGCCTGGTTATCCTTCATGTCCTAGTCATGAAGAAAAAGATACAATTTGGGACATTCTTGATGTTGAAAAGCATACAGGGATAACTCTAACCGAGACACGAGCTATGTATCCTGCAGCCTCAATTTGTGGATGGTATTTTTCACATCCAAAATCAAGATATTTTTTCATTCGAGAATCTTAATTGAATTCAATTCAATCAGATTACTTGCTTGCCAAAGAAGCAGCAATTGAAGCAGGAAAAATAGTAATGAAATATTTTCAAACTTCATCATATGAGATAAAAGATAAAAGTATAAATAATCCAGTTACAACCGCAGACTATGAGGCAAACCAAATAATTAAAGATACCCTTTTTAAAGAAGATCATGATTATGGCTGGCTATCTGAAGAGACTGTTGATTCTAAAGAAAGATTAAATAAAGAAAATATTTGGGTAGTAGATCCAATTGATGGAACAAAAGAGTTTATTGAAGGTGTGCCACATTTTTCAATAAGTATTGGAATGGTTAGCAATGGGAAACCTGTTATTGGGGTAATCTACAATCCTGCAAAAAATGAATTATTTTCTGCTTTTAAAGGTGGTGGATCTATGTTGAATGAAGAACCTATTCATTGCCTATCTGATAATAACCTTAGAACGATTATGGTTAGTCGATCAGAAATTAAAAGGGGCATGTGGAATAATTATGAAGAAAAATTCTCAGAAATAATACCTATAGGTTCCGTAGCATACAAACTCGGCTTAGTTGCTGCAGGTAGGGCAAGTTTCTTTGCAACGCTTCAGCCAAAGAATGAATGGGATGTGTGTGCTGGAGACTGCATCCTAAGTGAAGCTGGTGGTTCGCTTATCGATTTATATGGTAAAAATAGATCATATAATTTGATTGATACAAAAATTAGACCTGGATTGATTGCAGGTTACAATAATCATCTTAAAGAGCTATTAGAAACAATTAATATCTAATCCATTTGTTTTGACATAATTATTATTATAATCTTTACATCTATTAAAATGAAATAATTGAGCAAATTTAATGAATGAATTACCAAAAGACGCAATTAAATGCCTTGACAAAGGTTTTGTCCGGCTTGTTGATTCGATGGGCGGGGATGATGCAATCGTACAGTCAGCGAGAGTAAGTTATGGTAAAGGCACGAGCAAGGTGTCACAAGACCGCGGTCTTATTAGATATTTAATGCGGCATCGCCACACTACTCCCTTTGAAATGGTTGAGTTTAAATTCCATTGCAAGATGCCAATCTTTGTTGCTAGACAATGGGTAAGGCACCGCACTGCAAATATTAATGAATATTCACTTAGATATTCTGAAGCTCGAGATGAATTTTATTACCCCGATCCAGATAACATTGAATTTCAAAGTGCGCTAAATAAGCAAGGCAGAATGGGTGAAGTAGATCCTGAATTAAAAGAAAAGGTACAAAAATATTTTAAAGAAATCTCTGAGCGAAGCTTCGCTATTTATAGCGAATTAAATGATGCCGGTGTTGCACGCGAGCTCGCACGCGCTATTCTTCCAGTAAATCTTTACACTGAATGGTATTGGAAAAACGATCTTCACAATCTCTTGCATTTCATTGGACTGCGCTCAGATGGCCACGCTCAGTATGAAATTAGAGTTTTTTCTGACGCCATGGCATCTTTTGTTAAGAATGTTGCTCCATTTGCATGGGAGGCATATCAGGACTATGTAGTTAAAGGTATGAGATTTTCCAAAATCGAACAATCTTTGCTAGAGAAAAATCTTCCTGATAGAGTAATTGATGATATTCAAGAAGACTTGGCCTATCAATTGACCGCTTCATTGCATATTAATAAACCACGCTCTGATGAAGATTTATTTCCTCTTTACAAAGATCAAGGCGGTACAGATAGCAAAGAGGACTTTAATTTGAAATGGACCTCAGGAGAGATCGATGCTGGTAATGTTAGAGAGCTCAGAGAATTCAAATCAAAAATCGAGACGCTTAGACAGTCTTAGCTTATATGCCTTTTTCTCTTTAAAACATGTGAATATTTTCTATGTTTAATAGAGCAGAAATAATTGATTCAAACTTCTTAACCTTTGTAAATGATGGCAAGTTCCCTCATGCCAAATCTCCAATTGATATACCGGGTTTTCGATTCAGAAATCATGATTTAATTTCAATATTTGAATCTCAAGTCATTAGCAGGCATATGGATCTTAAGGCAAGATTGCTTAAAGAGGATGGCAAGTGTTTTTATACGATAGGAAGCTCTGGTCATGAGGGAAACGCGGTATTTGGTAGAGTTTTTTCTTTAAACGATATTGCTTTTCTGCATTATCGCAGTACACCATTTTTCATAGAAAGATCGAAGCTTACCCATGGAGCTACACCAATTTATGATACTGCTCTTTCCTTTGCTGCATCATCCGAAGACCCTATAAGTGGCGGCAGACATAAGGTAATAGGTAGTAAAAAGCTTAATATACCTCCACAAACAAGCACTATAGCTAGCCATCTACCAAAAGCGGTTGGAGCTGCTGTATCAATCGATCGAGCAAAGGACCTATCAATTCAAGAAAGAAATTTGAAAGATGGTAGTATTGTATTGTGCAGCTTTGGGGATGCCAGCGCTAATCATGCAACCGCATTAAGCGCATTTAATACCGCAAGCCTTATTCAGCATAGCGGCGGCCATGTTCCAATTGTATTTATATGTGAGGATAATGGAATTGGTATTTCGGTACCTACTGAGAAAAGTTGGATAGAAAAGAATTTTTCTCAAAGAAACGGTATTAAATATATTAAAGCAGATGGGTTAAATATAATTGACCTATTGCATAAAACTTCTCTTGCAAATGAATTTTCTAAAACGAAAAGACAGCCAGTTTTTTTACATATGAAAACAGTTCGTCTTTTGGGACACGCAGGATCTGATATTGAGGTTGGTTATAAGACGCTTAATGAAATAGAAACCATAGAATTCAATGATCCGCTATTGCATACAGCTAGAATTATGATTAATAAAAAACTCTTAAGCAAGGAAGACATAATTAGTATCTATGAAAATAGTCGTATGCGCGTTTCACAAGTTTTTGATCAAGCATGTACTCGACCAAAGCTCAACAATAGTAAAAATGTAATGAAGTCAATCACAGCAAGCAATACCAAAAGAAAGGCTCCCTCTTTGCCAAACGAAGCAAAAAGGAGGGGAGTATTTGATAAGGAATATCAAAGATTGAATAATAAAAATCATATGGCGGGATTAATAAATTATGCGTTGTCTGATATCCTTTTGCGCTATTCAAACACGGTTGTTTTTGGTGAAGATGTTGGGAAAAAAGGCGGGGTGTACCACATTACTGCAAATTTGCAAAAACAGTTTGGAGCGCGTAGAGTTTTTGATAGTCCTTTAGATGAAACGTCAATAATTGGTTTTGCTTCAGGTTTTGGACATAATGGATTTGTAACAATTCCAGAAATACAGTTTTTAGCATATTTCCATAATGCAGAAGATCAGCTAAGAGGCGAAGCAGCAACACTCCAATTCTTTTCCAATGGTCAGTTCACAAATCCTATGGTAATAAGGATACCAGGCCTAGCTTACCAAAAAGGATTTGGGGGTCATTTTCATAATGATAATTCACTCGCTATTTTTAGGGATATACCTGGAATTATTCTTGGTGTCCCATCCAATGGTTTTGCTGCGGTTAAAATGCTGAGATATGCAATGAGGTTAGCCTATGAAGAAAAGAGAATAATAATTTTCATTGAACCTATAGCCCTTTATATGACTAAAGATCTTCATTCTAAAAATGATCTAAAGTGGAGCTTTGAATACCCTCCCGTAGACAAGGAAATTGCTCTTGGGGAAGTTATAAAATATGGAAACGGAAAGACCCTGACCATTATAAGCTATGGAAACGGACTATATCTTTCTTTGCAAGCTAAAAAAGAGATTGAAAAAAAGATCAACAAAAAAATTCAAGTAATTGATTTGTGTTGGTTATCAGATATAGATATAAAAAACCTCATAAAGCTTATAGGCAAATGCACATCAGTTCTGATTGTGGATGAATGCCGTAGATCGGGGTGTTATGGAGAAGGTTTAATGGTCGATCTTCAAAAAGCAAGTGACGCAAAACTGAATATTGACATCCATACAGCTGAGAACAGCTTTATTCCATTAGGCGAGGGCGCAACATCTACTTTACCTAGTAAGGATTCCATTATTGAGTCAGCTATTAGGATGCTTGATGCCTAAGGAAAAAATAGTAATTATTTGCCCTGGAAGAGGGTCGTATTCACGAGATACGAGCGGATATTTAAGGAAGAATTTATTTAACCCGATTAAAAATTTTATTGATCAGGTAGAAACGAATCGTAAGCAAGAAAAGCTATTAGGTCTTTTGGAGCTTGATTCAATGTCCTTCAAATCAAGTATTCACATGAAGGGGGAGAATGCATCCGCTCTTATTTTTGCCTGTAGCCTGAATGATTATTTGTCCATTGACCAAAATAAATATGAAATTGTTGGTATAGCTGGAAATTCAATGGGTTGGTATTCTGCTTTAGCACTTGGTGGATCGCTATCAAATCAGCATGCATATGAATTGATTAATACCATGGGATCAATGATGAAAGATAAAATCATTGGGGGGCAGCTTATCTATCCTTTTATCAATGATGAATGGCAGACAAATAGCAAAACCAAAAAAAACATAATGCATGAAATCAAAAAAGCCAATGCATATGTGTCTATATTTTTAGGAGGATAT